>NZ_CP059973.1:3334787-3637950 GCF_009193295.2 Bacteroides luhongzhouii
AGGATATATATATCAGAGAATAATTTCTATTTAGTAACAACTATTATTAAATTAAATCAGGAAGAACTATGAACAACCGAAAGAACTTATTACGGTTACTTCTTTTCGTTTCATTGAGCTTTGTTGCAGTAATTTTAAATGGTCAAACAGTGAGTAAGACATTTAAAAATGAAGCTTTGAAAACGGTATTGAAAGAAGTGGAAAAACAAACCGGACTATCTGTTATTTATAAAACAGACGAGGTAAATGAGAACAAGATGATTACGGCAACATTTAAAAACACTCCAATAAATACTGTTTTGGATAAAATCCTTGATGAAGGATTAACTTATAAACTGCAGAATAAAATGATTGTAATTTCTAAAAGTAACCAACAAAAGCAATCAAAAAGTGGAGAGAAAAAGAAAATTTCCGGAACGGTTGTAGACGAAAATGGTACTCCTATTATTGGAGCAAGTGTCCAGATTAAAGGTGAAGCGCAAGGAACAATTACCGACTTTGATGGTAAATTTGTTTTGTCAGATGTGCCGGAAAAATCGCTATTGACTATTTCTTATATCGGATATTCGACAATAGACATTGCTGTTACTGATGAGAAACTTTCAAAGATAACCATGATAGAAGATAGTAAGTTGATTGACGAAGTTGTAGTAGTAGGTTATGGAAGCATGAGAAAGCAGGATGTCACTACTTCCATTGCAAGAGTAGGGGGGAAAGACTTGAAAGACATGCCTGTTACAGGATTTGACCAGGCTATTGTTGGTAAAATGGCTGGTGTTCAAGTAACTCAGACTTCTGGAAAACCTAACAGTGGTGCTACTATTCGCGTGAGAGGTACAGGTACTATTACAGCAGGGGCAGAGCCGCTATATGTGGTGGATGGAGTACCATTGGAAAGAGCTTCAAGTGCTTTGGAAACTGTTGATATGAATGATGTGGAATCGATTGAAATATTAAAGGATGCTTCTTCGGCAGCAATTTATGGCTCACGTGGAGCAAATGGTGTTGTAATGATTACTACCAAAAAAGGGGCGAGTGGAAAAGCGAAAGTCAGTTATAATGGTTCTGTTGGTTTTCAAGCGCTTTCAAAAAAGATAGATATGTTAGACGCTTATGAATTTGCAGCATTTGCACGTGACGGGCATAATGGTTCGTATTTAACCTCTTATCCTGACGCTAGTCCTGATGACCCTAATGAAGTACGAAAAAAATCTTACGACAAGATTCCACCTGAGTTATTTCCATATTTAGAAGGACAGAAAGGGCTAACAAATACAGATTGGCAAGATGCATTATATCGTACGGCTCCTATTACAAAGCATTCCATTTCTATAAGTGGTGGTGGGGAAAAGACAAAATTCTTTATTTCTGGAAGCTATTTAAATCAATCGGGTATCATTGTGAATTCGGGTTATGAAAGGTTTGGTGCTCGTCTCAATTTCACTTATAAAAGTGATAAAGTGGAATTAGGTGTTAATTTTTCACCGTCTTATTCGATAGAGGACAGAGTGGATAGTGATAATAATAAAGGAGTGGTAATTAATGCATTAATGATGCCACCTGTATGGCCGGTATATAATGAGGACGGTTCATATAATTATATGGGAAACGGATTTTGGAAAATAGGTACTGACTATCAGCATAATGCTGTTTTAAATCCTGTCGCAATGGTTAATCTGACAAAAGATCAGGTGACTCATGCTAATTTATTAGGTAACTTCTATTTTCAGTGGGAGATAATTAAAGGTTTGAAGTATAAGTTTTCAGCTGCCACTAATTATAATTATTTTTATAATGAGTATTATCGTTCGTCCGAATTGCCGTTACAGGGAGAGAAGTATTTTCAATCACCATCAAACCCCGTAGCTAAATCCAGTGGAACGTACTATTTGAACTGGCTTATAGAAAATACTTTAAATTATCAAAAGAACTTCAATGGTCATAATTTAAATGCTATCATTGGATTTACAGCTCAAAAAGATATGATGAAGAAGCATTCTGTACAAGCTACGGATTTTGTGAATGATTTAGTGCAGAATGTAGCCGGAGGAATTGTTTCTACAGGTGGAGCAGATTCACAGGCGTGGGCATTGGCTTCTTTCTTGGCACGGGCACAATATGATTATAAAGGAAAATATTTATTGAGTGCCGCTATACGTTCAGATGGTTCGTCTCGTTTCGGGAAGAATAATCGTTGGGGATATTTTCCGTCAGTCTCTGTTGGATGGCGTATCATTTCTGAAGATTTCATGAAAAATCTTCCTTGGGTTAGTAATCTGAAATTACGTGCTAGTTATGGTATATCCGGTAACTTTAATATTGGAAATTATGAACATATTGCTATGTTGAAATATAATCAATATGTATTGGGCACGGGTGAAGGTAGTTTAGTATCAGGTTTGCGTCCGTCGCAGATTTCAAATGATGATTTAGGATGGGAAAAAACTCGGATGTACAATGTCGGATTAGACATCGGTTTATTTGACGAACGATTGACATTTGAATTTGATATGTATCAAAGTAATACCTACGATCTATTGTTAGACGTACCTATCCCTCAGATTACGGGATTTTCAGATATGCGCAAGAATATTGGTGAAGTACGTAATCGTGGTGTTGAATTTACGATAGGTACCCATCACAATTGGAGTGGGTTCAGATGGGATGCAAGTTTCAATATTGCTGCCAATAGGAACAAAGTTCTTAAACTTGGACCCGAAGATGCTCCGATCATCACATCTGCGGGTGTTAGCCACGCATATTTTAAAACAGAAGTAGGTCAGCCTATCGGCAATTACTTTTTGTTGGTTCAGGATGGAGTATTCAAGAATCAGGCAGAGCTAGATGCATATCCACACTTCTCAAATGCAAAAGTCGGTGATTTCAAATTTGTAGACGTTGATGGAAACGGTGAAATGGATTTGGATGATGACCGCGCAATTGTTGGCAATTATATGCCGAAGTTTACATATGGATTTATGAGTTCATTTGCATATAAAGGGATAGATTTGTCATTCAACTTGCAAGGTGTTCAGGGAAATAAAATTCTTAATCTACAAAGGCGTTATATAGCTAATATGGAGGGAAATGTAAACAGTATGGTCATTGCTTTAGACCGTTTTCAATCAGTGGAAAATCCGGGTAACGGACAGGTGAACAGAGCAAACCGTAAGTCAACCGGTAACAATTCACGCACATCTACATGGCATTTGGAAGATGGTTCTTATCTTAGAATGCAAAATATTACTTTAGGATATACATTGCCTAAGAATTTTGTACAAAAGTTCGGATTAACATCATTGAGACTTTATTTTTCCGGTCAGAATTTATTTACGATAACCAATTACTCCGGTTATAATCCGGAAGTAAGTAACTATAATTCTAATGGTTCCTTGACTCCTGGTGTGGATTATGGATCATATCCGTTATCTAAGACTTATTCGTTTGGTTTGAATGTTAGCTTTTAATAAATACATGAAATTATGAAGAATAAATTATTGATAGTATGTGCATTTTTCTGTTTGAGTTCTTGTGAGGGCTTCTTAGATTTGTCGCCGGAATCTCAGCCTAATGCTAAAGAATTTTATGTAACTGAAAATGATTTTAATAGTGCGGTAATGGCGTGTTACCAGTCGCTTCGGAATTATCCGACAATCGTTCTTGATGTATTGGAGTATCGTTCGGATAATATGTTTATGCCAAGTTTTACGTCCGGTTCTCAAGATAAATATGAAATCAACCATTTTCAAGATAACAAGACAAATAGTTTGATTGCTGATATTTGGGAGAAATCGTACAGTGCAATAAGTTGTTGTAATGTGATGATAGATCACATTCAGAATGCAACAATCAATGCCGACAAGAAATTACAATTTGAGGCGGAAGCCCGTTTCATTCGTGCATTTCATTATTTTAATTTGGTGCGTCTCTTTGGTGGAGTGCCATTGGTTGTGCATGAACTTTCCGATGGAGAGGCCTTGAAGATGCCTCGGGAAAGCGTAGGCAAAGTTTATGAGCAGATTGAATCCGATCTGATATTTGCTTTACAGTTACCCGATACTTATGATAAATCAGATTTAGGGCGGGTGACATCTAATGCGGCTGAAGCTCTTCTTGCAAAAACTTATCTGACAAATAAGAAATATAATGATGCAAAGACTCATTTAAATAATATCATAATCACAGAGAAATATGATTTGCTTACTGATATAAAGGATGTTTTTGATGTGAATAATGAGATGAATAAAGAGATCTTGTTTGCCATTAAATATAGTAAAACATTGATTGACGGTGGTCATGGAATGTGGTTAAGTCTATCGGATGTAACATTGGGCCATTTTAGTGACGTCCTGAAAGGAGCCTATAATAGTGATGATGCGCGTGCAGGATTGTTGGAGTACAAAAAGAGTGGTTCTGTTTATTTACCGATGAAATATTATGATATTCAGGATGTATCTACTAAAGATGTTGGAAATGATTTTATCGTTTTGCGATATGCAGATATTCTTTTGATGTATGCGGAGGTATTGAACGAAGAATCTTTTGATACGGATATTAACTCAAAGAACAGCGGTTTTTATTATCTGAATAAAGTACGTGATAGAGCAGGGCTACCAAATCTGACATCCTTGGAAGTACCTTCACAATCAGACTTTAAAAAAGCTGTTTTGAACGAAAGATATTTGGAATTTCCATTAGAAGGAAATCGTTGGTTCGATTTAATTAGAACAGGAACGGCAAAAGAGGTCATAAAGGCCGCTTATGATATAGATATTCCGGATTATAGATTGATTTTCCCGATTCCTAGTGCAGAAGTTGAGAAGGTGAATAATCCTAATATACTTCCACAAAATCCTCAATATTAGAAAACTCACTATGTTATATTGGAATATATAGATAAGATAGTTATTTATATATTCCGATATAATTGAAATGGCTGAAACATGATAAATAGAAAATTAGTTGTTTTTGTGAGCTTTTGTATTCTGAGCATTAGTTCATTTGCTCAGACCAGATTAGACAGTATTCGCAATAAACTGTTTGCTCCTGAAAACAAGAATGTATTAGTAGCTTCTCATAGAGGTGATTGGCGAAATGCTTGCGAGAATTCCATAGAGGCAATAGAGAATGCAGTAAAAATGGGGGTAGACATTGTAGAAGTTGATTTGGCAAGAACGAAAGATGGACACTTGATATTAATGCATGATTCTAAGTTGGACCGGACAACGACCGGCAAAGGACTGGTTGCAGATCATACGCTGGCAGAAATTAAAGCACTTCAATTGCGAAATGGTTGTCATATAAAAACTATTTATAAAGTACCGACTTTAGAAGAGGCACTACTGTTTGCTAAAGGTAGAGTGATGCTTAATTTGGACAAAGCTTTTGATTATTTTGATCAGGTTTATACCCTATTGGAGAAGACAGGAACGACCGATATGGTAATAATGAAAAGCGATGTTCCGGCAGATTATGTGAAAAAGAACTATGGGAAATATCTAAAAAAGGTCGTCTTTATGCCAAAGATTAATTTGGACGATAAAAATGCAATGCAGCGTTTGGATGACTATTTACAAATAATAAATCCTGTGGCGGTAGAGTTCAAATTTGCATCTGATTTGAACAGATTACCCTATGAAGTAAAAAATGCGATGAAAGGGCGAGCACGAATTTGGTATAATACTTTGTGGAATACCCATGCAGGCGGTCACGATGATGATTGCTCTTTAGTTGATCCGGATGAAGGTTATGGCTATTTGATAGATTCGCTCGGGGCTTCCATATTGCAAACAGACAGACCTGCATATTTAATAAATTATTTGAAAAAGAAAGAATTGAAAAAGAAATGGGAATGTATTGAAAATTGGGATTACCTTTCCGTAGAGAATGAATGGACAATGCAAACAAGTCCTAATTTTGATGTAGAAGAAGTATTCTTGAAAGGTAAGCATACTCCCGCTACAAATGAAGATGGGATAATTGTAACTCCCTATTTTGCAGCAGTCATTGATGGCGCTACGGCAAAATCGGAATTGGAGATTGATGGAAAAAAAACGGGGCGTATAGCGATGGAACTGGTCATTGAGGCGATACGCGATTTCCCTAAAGATATTGATGCGAATGAAGCTCTGAAAAGGATAACAGAGAAAATACATTCTTTTTATGTTCAGCATCGTTTATTGGAAGAGTTGAAGAAAACACCTGGTAGTCGTTTAACTGCCAATGGAGTGATTTATAGTTATGAAAAGAATGAAATATGGCAGATCGGGGACTGTCAGTGTCTTTTTGGTAATACTTACTCTTCAAATGAAAAGGAAATTGACGCTATAATGGCTAATGCGCGTGCGGTAGTAAATGAAATAGCTTTGTTAAACGGTGCTACGCCGGATGATTTATTGAACAATGATCCAGGTCGTAATTTTATTTATCGTTTTCTCCAGCAGCAGGCTATACTTCAAAACAATCCTGATAAAAATCAACCGTATTCTTTTCCGGTTTTTGATGGTTTTCCCATTAATATGCATCAGGTACGTATTTTCTCCATAGGAAATCATACACAGATAGTCTTATCGTCTGATGGCTATCCTTGTTTGTTCCCGACTTTGAGGGAATCGGAATGTTATTTGATGGATATTTTGGAGAATGATCCTCTTTGTATGCGCCAATATAAAAGTACTAAAGGTATAAAGAAGGGAAATTACTCCTTTGACGATAGAGCTTATTTAAAAATCAGAATCAATAGATAAAAATACTGAAACAATATGAGAAAGTTATTCATTTTTAGTTTGTTGCTCATTACTATTTCGGGGATAAATGCTCAGAATAGAAAGTTACGTGCGAATTTGTTAGATAAAAATAATCATTCGGTGATGGTGGTTTCTCATCGTGGTGATTGGAGAAATGCACCGGAAAATTCTTTGCAAGCAATACAAAATTGTATTGATATGGGAGTTGATATGGTCGAAGTTGACTTGAAGAAAACGAAAGACGGACATCTCATTGTGATGCATGATCAAACAATTGATCGCACAACAACAGGAAAAGGGAAACCGGAAAATTACACTTTGGAAGAATTGCGGCGTTTTCGTCTAAAAAATGGAGCAGCTCACAAGACTACTCATCTTATTCCTACTTTAGAAGAAGTCATGTTATTATGTAAGGGCAAAATATTAGTCAATATTGATAAAGGGTATGATTATTTTAAAGAGGCTTATTGTATTCTGGAAAAAACAGGAACGGTTGACCAATGTGTTATCAAAGCTGGACTTCCTTATGAACAAGTAAAAGTGGAGAACGGGGAAGTATTGGATAAAGTGATTTTTATGCCAGTGATAAATTTAAATAAGGAAGATGCTGAAAAAATAATAGACAGTTATCAGAAACATTTGAAACCGATAGCTTATGAATTAGTCTTTGATAATGATGAAAAAGAGACTCTTCGATTGATTCAGAAAGTGCGTGATAGTGGCGCAAGGCTTTTTGTTAATTCTTTGTGGCCTAAACTATGTGGCGGCCATGATGACGACCGTGCAGTAGAACTTCATCAGCCGGATGAAAGTTGGGGGTGGATAATTGACCAGGGAGCCAAGCTAATTCAAACAGACCGTCCAGCCTTATTATTGGAGTATCTACGTAAAAAGAAACTTCACGACTAAACGCACTTCCTTCATGTTGAAACAACTAATCAATTTTTACAAGGTCTCGGTGAAGAGACCTTGTAACGGAGAAGCTTTGTCTTCATCCGATGCCCGCCGTTTGAAGTTTCTGAAATGGTCTACCTTCCTTTCTGCGACTTTTGGTTACGGTATGTATTATGTGTGCCGTCTTAGTCTGAATGTTGTAAAGAAACCTATTGTAGATGAAGGCATTTTTTCGGAAACAGAGTTAGGCATCATAGGTTCCGTATTGTTCTTCACCTATGCGATCGGGAAATTCACGAACGGTTTCCTTGCCGACCGTAGCAATATCAACCGTTTTATGACTACCGGTTTATTGGTAACCGCTTTGGTTAACCTCTGTCTCGGTTTTACTAATTCTTTTATCCTGTTCGCTATCCTTTGGGGGATTAGCGGCTGGTTTCAGTCTATGGGAGCAGCATCCTGTGTAGTAGGGCTTTCCCGTTGGTTTACGGACAAAGAGCGTGGTTCATACTATGGCTTTTGGTCTGCGAGCCATAATATCGGCGAAGCGTTGACTTTTCTGATAATAGCCTCAATTGTCAGCGTGTTGGGTTGGCGGTATGGTTTCTTTGGAGCCGGTATAGTGGGATTGATAGGAGCGTTGATTGTCTGGAAGTTCTTCCATGATACTCCCGAAAGCATGGGGTTCCCTTCGGTGAATGTTCCCAAAAAGAAAAAAGAAATGAGTGAAACAGAAATGGCTGATTTTAATAAGGCACAGCGTCAGGTATTACTGATGCCTGCCATTTGGATACTGGCTCTTTCGAGTGCTTTTATGTATATCAGCCGCTACGCTATCAATAGTTGGGGTGTTTTTTATTTGGAAGCCCAAAAGGGTTACTCCACATTGGATGCCAGTTTTATCATTTCTATTTGTCCGGTCTGTGGCATAATCGGTACTATGTTTTCCGGTGTTATTTCTGATAAGTTATTTGGTGGACGTCGCAATGTTCCTGCGTTAATTTTCGGATTGATGAATGTGTTTGCTCTCTGTTTGTTTCTCTTAGTTCCGGGAGCTCATTTTTGGATAGACGTGTTGGCAATGGTACTTTTCGGTTTAGGTATCGGAGTTTTGATCTGTTTTCTGGGTGGTTTGATGGCAGTGGATATTGCTCCCCGTAATGCTTCGGGTGCTGCATTGGGAGTAGTAGGTATTGCCAGCTACATCGGAGCCGGATTGCAGGACGTGATGAGCGGTATTCTGATAGAAGGGCAAAAGACTGTTCAGAATGGAGTAGATGTTTATGACTTCACGTATATCAATTGGTTTTGGATTGGTGCTGCTTTGCTTTCGGTGTTGTTTGCTTTGCTGGTATGGAATGCAAAATCAAAAGAAGTGGATTAAAGTGAGTACATTAGGTTAGAATATAAGTCTTTGTTTTCAAGGTATTAGACACCATTCCGGGAAGTAAGTAATGATTGCTTATCTTTCTGGAATGGCTTTTTTATAATCAATTAAATAAAAAGTTTTATGGAAAATTCATTGAATGATGAATTATTGTGTTCATTGAAAGATGAACTTCGTGAAGTAACCGCACAAATCAATGTGCATAGTGAAAAATTAATGGATCTGCTCGACCAAAAAAAAGAATCGTCGGTCAACTGACTCGAGAGGTGTCGCATCTCACGCCTGTCATCATCGAGTATCGGGGAAATCCGAAGCAATATGTCTCTGTTGTGCTCGATGCCATCAATCTGGGTAGGTTGACGTATGACGGAGTAGCAAATTGCGAACAGACTTTTCGTGCGTTAGCAAGCGTTGTAGATGTGATAAGCCCTAAGAATGGGAAAACGCTTAGTGTAGAGACGCTGGTGTCTTATGAGAAGAAAAAGCGTGCCGGAGAATTTGAGGAAAAATAATATAAAATAAAAAGATGATTGTTGTATAGTTGAACAACAATTCGTATATTTGCAGTATGAAAAGAGAAATAATAGCGCATATAAAGGATATTTCAAAGAGTTCTTTGATAGTCTGGATACTGGCACCCAAGATAAGATATTATATGTGTTAATGCTATTGCAAACGCAGGACAGAATACCTTTGAAGTTTATGAAGTTGATAGAAGAAGGACTTTATGAACTTCGTATTGAGTACCAGAGTAATATATATAGAATATTCTTTTGTTTCGATGAAGGACGTATTGTGATACTCTTTAACGGATTCCAAAAGAAAACAGAAAAGACCCCAAAGAAAGAAATTGAAAAAGCAAAGATATTAAGAAAGGAGTATTATGGAAGCAAAAACAAATGAGGAATTCTTTAACGTCAGCGCATTAATAGATGAGCGTTTTGGTAAGGAAGGAACTGTTACTCGTGCGGAAGCAGAAGAAAAAGCGTATGCTTTCTACACCGGGCAAATTATCGAAGACGCAAGGAAAAAGGCTAAGATTACTCAAGCAGAGTTAGCCCGGCGTATCGGTTCCGACCGTTCTTATATTTCAAGAGTGGAAAGTGGTCAGACAGAACCTAAGGTTTCTACCTTCTATCGCATCATGAATGCGTTAGGTTGTAGGATCGAATTTTCGATGTCTTTATAAGAAGCGATTAAAAAAACATGGTGGGAAATTTGAAAAAGATAACTGTCTTTTTCAAATTTCCCACCGTTTTTTTGAGGAAGAAAAAGGAAAAGGTGAGGGTAGGTGAGGGTCAATTTCTAACATTCGTATTTTTTTTTAGAAGAAAATAGAAGAATAGAAATAAGAAATATAAAAATGAAAAGTTGCAAAAGTACCCTCACCAACCCTCACCTTTTTGCGTGCGAAGGAGATGAAATCTTATTCATATAGCCTGTTTGATTTCACCTGTTCCGTATCAATAATGAATACAGTGTATCTTCTCCCGTTTTTTCCCTTATGAAATTCGAAGCCGTGTTTGGACATCACTTTTCCCAGTTGGGCTTTGGTTCCGTGAGAATATTGATACCCCGTCCGTTCGCGAATCAATTCCGCAATTTCAGTGACCGTCAGATAATGCACCTTTTCGAAACGTTCCGGTTTGCGGATATGTGTCAACACCAGTTCTTCTTCCGGTGAGTGGAAAATGAAATCCTCGTTGTTCTCTTCAATCCGTGAGTTTTCCGACTGGGTGAACCAATACTGATACCCCGGCTTGTTGAGCAGATACTTGATTTGTGCATACAACTGCGCGTAGTTTATTTTGATAAACTCCATCGAGTCGACATGAAAGCAGAGAAAACGGCGGTTACCTGTGGTGTCGTGAAGCACTTCCTGGTAATTGCATGTGCCGGCAAAAGAAGCCGTGTGAGGAAAGTTCTGCGAACGCCGCGCGTATGGCAGGCGGATGCTGATTACTTTGCGGGTAACCAAATCCTTGAAGATATTCAGTTCCCGTCCGCTCATCCCTTCAAACTCATCCAGATTGATAAGCATTGCTTGCGCTATTTTGGCCAGATCATCCTTGTTGCTCGGGTTGATAAGACCGGTAGAAAGATAGGCGCGCAATTCGGGCGGCAGCAGGTTGTTGATAAACGTAGTCTTTCCGATGTTCTGTATTTCGCTGCAAAGCAACAAAACAGTGTGGTTCACCACATCGTCTTGTGTGGCGGCAGCGCACATTCCCACCAGATAACGTTCCAGACATTCTACCCAAAATTTCTGGTGACTAGTATGCACGCTGTTGGCAAGGATACCGATATAATCCGTTCCGTCCCATTCAGGCAGCGAGTCTAAATACTCGCGAATAGGATGGTAGGTGATGCTGAAGTCGGAGTAGATCAGATTCTGAATCGTCTTGACGGTGCACGAATAGCCTAGTTCGTTCATCTCCATCCAAATGCTGTTTTCCATCATTTCGTCGAGAATATGGAAAGGTTCCGGTTGCTCCGTGTCCGTTTTCCTTCTGCGATATTCCATGATATGAAGCACTTCGTTGTAGCGTGTATCATAATTTTCTTTGATATGTTGCTCAATCTGTAACATTCGCTTCTGCGTACTATTCAGCTTGCGGGTGTCGAATTCCTCGTTGTGTCCGTAAGCACTCCCGATCAGTGCGTCCATTTCATCCGCGGGAAGATCTGTGAACTGGCTCTTGATAAAAGCTGCCGCCTCTTCCTGGGGGACGCCGTAGCGATTGTACATACAAGCCAGGCAATGCAGGTAGTTGTTCCGGTTGCCGGTGACGTACTTTTCGGATTTATTGTGATAATAGTTCAGAGTCACCATTAAGGAAGCGTGCGAGGAATGGTAGTTGAGTGCCACTTGTTCGGTGAGGGGATTGTTGTCTGGTGCTGTCGTCTTTTTCTTTTTGCCGGATGCCCTTTTCTTCTTTTGAGACTTGAAGAACATCGGTGGCTGTTCCACGATGACAGCTGTGGCATCGGGATTGAAATAAATATCCGGATCGTAAGAGAACAGGCAAGTGCGGCTGACATCCTGCCCGGAAGTGTCGACCTCAACTCCGCAGAGCTGGGCATAAAAGGAAGCGATTTTGTGATAAGCGGCATGATGGAAATCTTCAATTTCCTGAATCGTTTCGGGCAATGTCCCGTCCGTCCGGCATACACGTACCACGATTTTCAGTCCCATTCCTTTGGGACTGATGAAGGCGATGCGGGTGTGGGCACACTTTTTTGCCAGTGCGAGGATGCGTGCCAATACTTCCTGTGTCTGATGGTCGATGTCTACCACGATGTATCCCAGATACTTGACGAGAGTTGCGTTTGAACGTCCTCCCCGGTAGTTGGCTGAAAAGGTGATTTCCGGTAGTTCTATTTTCTTTTCGTTAGCTGCTTTCTCGCCTTGTTCCGCGAAGATTCGGCGCACGTCCTCCACTGTTTCCCGGTATGTGCCGTTGCTGATGGCCGATACGATTTCTTCTTCTGTCATTTCGGCTATGACGCGGTAAAAGTCTTGAAAGATGGTAAAATGATCCATGTTGGTTTGTTCTTTTTAATTTGCGGTTGCAAAGAAATTTGTTTGTAAAATAATAGAATGGAACTTTTCGTTTTTTCGATTAAGTTCCTAGGGTTCTCCCAAATAGCGTATGATCGTTGCCACCTGCCGGGGAGAGAGAAGGCGGTTGCGGGCACGATAGCCTTCTTGTTCGAGTTCTTGCAGGAGCGGAAGGTTGTAGACAATCCAACGACGTAGTATTTGTAAGGCTACTTTGAGGCATACGTTGGGGTTGTAAAGATGAGCTAGTTCCGACTTTTTATAAGTGCGGATATGAAACGGCTGATCCGGATAATACATGATGAATGATGTTTGGTTTATGCTATAAAGTTACTGAAAATTAATGATTTATTAAAAGAATAACGTCATTATTATTCATAGAATATCAGGAGACTTCGTTGGGGAATCCGGAGGGTGAAAAATGTGTTATCTTTATGTCGTTAACAAATAGGGAACGCGTTCGAAATGTGTGAAATCTTAAAATTATTTTATTATGGCAATGACAGTAACTTATTCAGTAGTGCCGCGCAAGAATCCTGCCAAAAAGGATGAGTCGGCAAAGTATTACGCGCAGGCACAGGCTTCGGGGGAGTTGGATTTTGAAGAGTTGTGCGAGGGAATCACCAGTCGGTCTACCTGTACGGAGACAGATGTGCGTGCCGCCATTTCGGGTATTCTTTATGAGGCGAAGCGTGCGTTGAAAGCGGGAAGAATAGTCCGGCTGGGTGATTTGGGCAGTTTGCAGATCGGGTTGAACAGTGAAGGAGCTGTGTCGGTCAAGGAGTTTTCAAGTTCGCTGATTACGGCTGCCCATATTATTTTCCGTCCCGGAAAGACGTTGGCGGACATCACGAAGATTCTTAGCTATCAGCAGGTAACGACGCGTGCGGTGGCTCAAACGGGCGGTAGCGGCAATGAAGGAGAAGACGATGACAAAGGTTCCGGTGGCGGTTCAGACGGTGGTGGAAGCGGAGAAGCTCCGGATCCGGCAGCATGATAACTTTAATATTAGATCAAATGAAAGAAATTGTAACTAAGATTTTGGATGTAATCATGTTCCTTGTGCCTTTCTTCGGAAAAAGAAAGCGGAACAGAATTGTGAGAGAGGTGCGCTTCAATGCTACCCATAAGGAAGTGTGTAATGTGAAAACGACGGAAAGGGAAAAGGACGATGAGAAAGATTAGTCTGATTGTGATTCACTGCTCTGCTACCCGTGTCGATCGCGACTTCACGGCGAAGGATGTGGACACTGCCCATCGCTTTCGGGGCTTTTCGTGTTGGGGGTATCATTATTACGTTCGCAAGTCGGGACAGATAGAGCCGATGAGGGATGAAGATACGGTGGGTGCTCATGCACGCGGTTTTAATGCGATTAGTTTAGGGGTGTGCTATGAAGGCGGGCTGGATGAGAACGGAAAGGCAGCGGATACACGTACTTCCCGCCAGAAAGAGGCGATGCATCGTCTGGTAAGTGAGTTGCTGCAGCGTTATCCGGATGCAAAGGTGGTCGGTCACCGGGACTTGAGCCCTGACACTAATTATAATGGAATTGTTGACCCTTGGGAGCGGATCAAAGAGTGTCCCTGTTTCGAGGCGAAAGCAGAGACATGGTGATTTTTATCCTATTTATTACTGTGGTGGTTAATTGACCACCACAGTAGTGAAATACTCTTTAAATACCTCCGCGGCTTTTTCAAGTTGTTCGGGGGTATTTTCTTTTACGTCTTTCAGCTTGTATTCTTGCTCCATCGCTTCATACTTATGTACGCCTAGTGTATGATAAGGCAGGATTTCCACTCGTTGAATCATCTTGTACTTTCCCAAGGCCTCTCCCAGTTGGCGGATGTCTTCCTCGAAATCGCTGTATCCGGGCACTAATACATAACGCAGCCAGAAAGGTTTCTCGTTTTCTTCCAGCCATGCTGCCGTGCGGATGGTTTGTTCGTTACTTCTTCCGGTCAGTGCCTGATGGCGTGCCGGATTGAACTCTTTAATATCCAGCAATACAAGATCCGTCAGTTTGAAAAGTTCTTCTACTTCTTCGTTCCAGATACCTCCGTTGCTGTCTATGCACACGTGTATTCCCTTTTCTTTCAGTTCACGCACTAGAGGAACCAGTGCTTTGGCCTGAAACGTAGGTTCTCCTCCGGAGAAAGTGACTCCTCCGCGTTTCCCGAAAAAAGGACGTTGGCTCATAGCCATGCGGACAATCTCTTCCGGTGGGGTAGGTGTACCTCCTTTTCCGGCTATTGTGTCGGGGTTGGCACAATACAGGCAGCGGAAATTGCATCCTTGAAGAAAAACGACGAGCCGTAAGCCCGGCCCGTCGAATGTTCCCATACTTTCGTATGAATGTACGTTTATTGTCATATTGAGTAGATCTGATTACATACGTTCGTGGAAGCTACGGCTGATTACTTCCAATTGATGTTCGCGGCTCAACTTCACGAAGTTTACGGCATAACCGGAAACACGGATGGTGAGTTGCGGATATTTTTCCGGATGTTCCATGGCGTCGTAAAGCATCTCACGGTTCAGTACGTTCACGTTCAGGTGGTGAGCGCCTTTGGTGAAGTAACCATCCATCATTGTCACCAGATTTTCTACGCGATCTTCTTCAGTAGCTCCCAGTGATTTCGGAACGATGGAGAAGGTGTTGCTGATACCGTCTTGTGAGTCGCGGTAACGTAATTTCGCTACGGAACTCAAAGAGGCGATAGCACCGTTCTTGTCACGTCCGTGCATCGGGTTGGCTCCCGGAGCAAAAGCGACACCTTTGGCGCGTCCGTCGGGAGTAGCACCTGTCTTCTTGCCATACATCACGTTGGAAGTGATGGTGAGCAAAGACAGAGTAGGACGGGCATTTTTGTAAACCGGAAGTTTCTTCAATTCTTCGCTGAAGAAATAGACCAGGTCAACACCCAGGTGGTCTACCTTGTCGTTGTCATTACCGAAGCAAGGGAACTCACCTTGAATATCGAAGCCTTCTGTCAGACCGATGTCGTTGCGGCGTGCAGTCACTTTGGCATATTTGATGGCCGACAGTGAATCGAGGGCGATAGAAAGTCCGGCTACACCGTAAGCAAGATTGATGCGTGGGTTGGTATCTACAAGAGCCATTTGGGCTTTTTCGTAGTAATACTTATCATGCATATAATGGATGATGTTCATCGCTTCGTTGTAAACACGGGCGATTTCCGTCAATACCTTCTTGTAGTTGCTCATTACTTCTTCGAAGTTGAGGACATCACTTGTCAGTACGGGGATGTTTTTCACCATTACCGTACCGGTGTTTTCGCAACGTCCGCCGTTGATGGCAAGCAACAGGGCTTTTGCCAGGTTGCAACGTGCGCCGAAGAACTGGATTTGTTTTCCGATTTCCTGATAAGATACGCAACAGGCGATTCCGTAGTCGTCAGACTGGCGTACTTCACGCATCAGGTCGTCGTTTTCATATTGGATGGAAGAAGTGTCGATGGATACTTTTGCGCAGAATTCTTTGAATCCTTCCGGCAGTTCCGGGCTCCACAGTACAGTCAGGTTCGGTTCCGGTGAAGGGCCGAGGTTGTAGAGTGTTTGCAGGAAGCGGAAAGAAGTCTTTGTCACCTTGGTGCGTCCGTCGTTGAGGCGTCCGCCCAGAGATTCGGTTACCCATGTCGGGTCGCCGGCAAAGATATCGTTGTAAGATTGCATACGCAGGTGGCGCACCATACGCAGTTTGATGACAAACTGGTCGATCAGCTCCTGTGCGAAAGATTCTGTGATGGTTCCTTTGCTCAATTCATATTCCATATAAATGTCGAGGAACGAAGAAACGTTACCCAGTGACATGGCAGCACCGTCTTGTTCTTTTACGGCAGCAAGGTAAGCCATGTACACCCATTGTACTGCTTCTTGTGCGGTGTAGGCAGGACGGCTCAAGTCGAGTCCGTAGTATTCGCCCATTACCTTCATGTCCTTCAGTGCCTTGATTTGCTCTGCCACTTCTTCGCGCAGGCGGATGCGGGCTTCGGTCATCGGACCGGTAAGGTTACGCAAATCTTCTTTTTTAGCTTCAATCAGTCGGTCGATACCGTAAAGAGCCATACGGCGGTAGTCGCCGATGATACGTCCGCGGGCATAGTTGTCAGGAAGTCCGGTGAGGAATCCCAGAGAACGGAACGAACGGATTTCTTCGGTGTATACGTCAAATACTCCGTCATTGTGAGTTTTGCGGTAGTGAGTGAAGATATCTTTTACGCGGTCGTCTACTTCCACACCGTTTTCGTGGCAGGCTTTGCTCACCACGTTGATACCTCCGAAAGGTTTGATTGCACGTTTCAGAAGTTCATCTGTTTGCAGACCGACGATCAGTTCGTTTTCTTTGTCGATATATCCGGCTTTATGAGAAGTGATGGTTGAGACGGTGACATTATCCAGTGAGCGTACTCCGTTATTGGCTCTTTCTTCTGCCAGTGCTTCGAGGCAGCGATTCCATACAGCTTTTGTGCGTTCGGTAGGTCCTTCGAGAAAAGAAGCATCTCCATAATACGGAGTGATGTTGTGACTAACGAAATCTCTTACGTTGATTTCTGTGCTCCAGAGACCGTCTTTAAAGATCTTATTTAATTCCATAAATGATAAAATTAGAGGTTGTAGTTATCCTTTTCTTTAGAGCGCACAAAGTTACAACGTTTTTTCATATAATCAGCATAAATATGCTCCATTTTATGCTTTTCAACATAAAATACCTAGATATTGCTATTCTTTGGAAATGATATTCGTGATTTTTTTTGTGAAAACTCTTGTAAGTTTAAAATATATTCGTACCTTTGCACCGCTTTTAACGAAAAGCACTTCTGAAAAGGAAGTTTTGGAGAGGTGGCAGAGTGGTCGATTGCGGCGGTCTTGAAAACCGTTGTACTGCGAGGTACCCGGGGTTCGAATCCCTGTCTCTCCGCTAGGATAGCAGCTTTTAAGCTGCTATTTCTTTTGTGGAAAATATATTTCCATTGTCTGTTTCTTTATTGGAAAATAAGGAGAGGTGCTCGAGTGGTTGAAGAGGCACGCCTGGAAAGCGTGTATACCCCTAAAGGGTATCACGAGTTCGAATCTCGTTCTCTCCGCTTTTTTTGTTTAGAAAATGTTTGAAAGTGGCTGCTTTGAAAAATCAAGGCAGCCACTTTTTTATTCCGGACATTTATTCCAACTCCTCGATAATCTTCTTCACATCTATCGGTTGCAATCTTCCGTACACTTTCTCGCCAATCATCACCACCGGAGCCAGTCCGCAGGCACCTACGCAGCGCAGGCAGTCCAATGAGAATTTTCCATCCGGTGTAGTTTCGCCGACTTCGATGCCTAGTACGCGTTTGAATTCTTCGAGCAACTTCTCGGAGCCGCGCACGTAACATGCCGTACCCATGCAGACGG
The DNA here is from genome assembly GCF_009193295.2 of Bacteroides luhongzhouii. Classification (NCBI taxonomy): domain Bacteria; kingdom Pseudomonadati; phylum Bacteroidota; class Bacteroidia; order Bacteroidales; family Bacteroidaceae; genus Bacteroides; species Bacteroides luhongzhouii. The sequence goes on from NZ_CP059973.1 coordinate 3,352,790, forward strand.
AAATGGGATGTTTTCCTTTCGGAGTCATGGTGAAGAAGGTATAGAAGGTGACCACTCCGTATACTTTCGATACGGGGATTCTTAGTTTGGAAGCGATGATGCGTTGCATCTCTTCGGGCAGGTAGCCGTGCAGGTGTTGCGCTTCGTGCAAAATATTGATTAGTTCGCCCGGGTTGTTTCCGTGCTTGTCGCAAATCGTTCGGACTTGTTCTGCCACATCGCAGGCTAATTTTATTTCTGACATAATCCTTTTGGTTTAAAAGTTAATCAATCGCTTTGTTGAAATAATGTGTATGCAGGAGCGTTTCCGATTTTTCACCCAGCGGTTTGCCGAGATATTCTTCGTACAAGGTCTTGATGTACGGATTTTCGTGTGATTTGCGCAAAGGTTTGTTGGCGTCTTCGCGGTAGAGGGCGTTGGCGCGTGCATACAATATTTCCGAGTTGCCGTGATGCAACGGCTGTCCGCCCCCTCCGATACAGCCTCCGGGGCAAGCCATAATTTCGATTACATGATATTCGTTGTGCCCGTTCCGTATATCTTCCAGTAGATGGCGGGCGTTGCCTAGTCCGTGTGCGATGCCTACTTTTAATTCAAATCCGTTTAGGTTGATGGTAGCACGCCGGACACCGCTAAGTCCGCGTACTTGTTCAAAATTCACATTTTTCAGAGGTTCTCCGGTATAAATTTCATAAACAGAACGGAGGGCGGCTTCCATTACACCACCTGTCGTACCGAAGATAACGCCGGCACCGGTCGACTCACCCATCGGATTGTCAAACGGGCTGTCCAATACCAGCGGGAAACCGATATTGGCTCGTTTAATCAGTCGTGCCAGTTCGCGGGTGGAAATAGAATAATCTACGTCAGGAATACCGTTCACTTTAAATTCATCGCGGGCACACTCGTACTTCTTTGCCAGACAGGGCATGATCGATACGACTACCAGCTTTTCTCTGGGAATTCCCATTTTTTCTGCCCAATAAGATTTGGCGATAGAACCGAACATCTGTTGCGGTGAACGGGCGGTGGATGGAATGTCCAGCATATCCGGGAAGTGATGTTCGAAGAAGTTTACCCATGCCGGACAACAGGAAGTCAGGATAGGTAACCGTACGGACTTATCTCCGTTGAGATAGCGCGTCAGACGGTTCAGTATCTCCGATCCTTCTTCCATAATGGTGAGGTCGGCGGCAAAGTCAGTATCAAATACGTAGTCGAATCCCAGTTCACGCAGGGCATAAACCATTTTTCCGGTTACCAGTGTGCCGGGAGGAAAACCAAATTCTTCACCCAAGGCAGCACGTACGGCAGGGGCTGTTTGCACAATCACCACTTTATCCGGGTCGGCTAAGTCATCGAGCAGACGGTTCGTATAATCGCGTTCGGTCAGTGCGCCTACCGGACAGACAGCTACGCATTGTCCGCAATAAGTACATTCACTTTCCGTCATCATTTTATCAAAGGCAGGGGCTATCGTCGTGTTGAATCCGCGACGGATGGCACTGAGCGCACCGACTGTCTGAACATCATTGCAGACACTTTCGCAGCGGCGGCAGAAAATACATTTATCCATGTTGCGAACGATGGAAGCAGTGATTTCCCGTTTGCGGGGAGAGAGCTCGCCTCCATTGAAAGGCATTTCGCGGATATTAAAGCGTAGCGCTAATGTCTGAAGTTCGCAATTGCCACATTTGGGGCAGGTGAGACAGTCGTTGGGATGATCCGATAGGATAAGTTCGGCTACCACTTTGCGTGCGTTCATCACACGTAGCGTACTGGTTTTCACTACCATTCCTTCCGTGCAACGGGTAGCGCAGGCAGGAGCCAGATTGCGGCGTCCTATTACCTCGACCACGCAGATGCGGCAGGAAGCAGGATTGTTCTTTATGCAGGTGCCTTTCAGGTCGATGTGACACAAAGTAGGTATGTTGATGCCGATTTTCGTGGCGGCTTCAAGGATGGTACTTCCTTCGGGAACGGTGATGAAATGACCGTCTATCTGGAGGGTGATTTGTTTATCTTCCATAGTAATCGATTTTAGCAGACAAGAATAGCGTTGAATTTGCAGCGTGCCATGCACATGCCGCACTTGATACATTTATCGGGGGCAATGACATGTGGCTTGCGTACTAGCCCGCTGATAGCATCCGCCGGACAGTTTTTGGCGCATAGATGACAGCCAATGCAACGTTCCGGACTGATGGTATACGTTAATAGTGATTTACATTGCTTGGCGCGACAAGTCTTATCCCGCACGTGCTCCATATATTCATCGTAGAAGTTATCCAATGTAGATAAAACGGGATTTGGAGAGGTTTGTCCCAGTCCGCAGAGAGCCGTATCTTTGATGACTTGTCCCAAAGTGGCAAGTGTGTCCAGGTCTTTTTCTGTGCCTTTTCCTTCTGTAATCTTGTTCAGTAGTTCCAGCAGACGTTTGTTTCCAATGCGGCAAGGTGTGCATTTCCCACAGGACTCTTCCACTGTAAAATCCAGATAAAAGCGGGCTACGGATACCATGCAGTCGTCCTCATCCATGACAATCATCCCTCCGGACCCCATCATGGAACCGGCCGAGAGAAGGTTGTCAAAGTCAATGGGAGTGTCCAGATGTTTTTCTGTCAGACAGCCGCCTGACGGTCCTCCTGTTTGTACAGCTTTGAATTTCTTTCCGCCTTTGATACCTCCTCCGATTTCGTAGATTACTTCCCGAAGAGTGGTTCCCATCGGCACTTCGATCAGCCCGACATTATTAATCTTTCCTGCAAGAGCAAACACTTTGGTTCCTTTGGAACGTTCTGTGCCAATCGTTGCAAACCAGTCGGCTCCTTTGGTCAGGATAATGGGAATATTGGCAAGTGTTTCCACATTATTCACATTGGTTGGTTTTCCCAGATAACCGGATTCGGCAGGGAAGGGAGGTTTCAGAGTCGGTTCCCCCCGTTTTCCTTCCATCGAATGAATAAGGGCAGTTTCTTCTCCGCAGACAAAAGCTCCGGCTCCGTAACGTATTTCTATGTCGAAACTGAAATCTGTCCCTAAGATATGTTCCCCCAATAGTCCGTATTCGCGTGCCTGATTGATCGCTGTCTTCAGTCGGTTGATGGCTAGCGGATATTCCGCACGGATATATACCAGTCCTTTGGTGGAACCGATGGAATAACCGCAGACACACATCGCTTCTACAATCGAATGTGGGTCTCCCTCCATAATGGAACGATCCATGAATGCACCGGGATCTCCTTCATCAGCGTTACAAACCACGTATTTGACATCTGACTCTTGTTTGTTGGCAAATTCCCATTTCAGCCCCGTCGGGAAACCGCCACCGCCACGTCCGCGAAGTCCCGAACGTTTGATAATATCAATAACGTCCGTCGGCTGTTTGTTAAGCAGGCAATCGGCCAATGCAAAGTATCCTTCACGGGCGATATACTCTTCAATATTTTCGGGATCGATAAAACCGCAGTTACGCAATGCGATGCGGAGTTGTTTCCGGTAGAAATCCATGTGCTTGGAGTCGCTGACAGTATGTTCCGTTTTAGGATCTACATACAGCAACCGTCCGATTCTTCGTCCTCCGATGATATGCTCGTTGATGATTTCTTCCGCATCTTCGGGAGTGACTTGGGTGTAAAAGGTATTATCGGGGATAATTTTCACGATAGGACCTTTTTCACAGAAGCCGAAACAGCCTACGGTGATGACTTCTACTTTGTCGGTGATTTCGTTCTTTTGGATGGCTTTTAGAAGATTATCTGTAATGCCCTGGCTGGAAGATGCCTTACAGCCTGTACCACCGCAGATCAGAATCTGAAGATGTTGTGCGCCGGATGCCAGTCCGTAACACTTTTCAGTCACCTTTTCATTACTTTCTTCGCGCAATGAAAGATTGTGCTCTGCTCTCTTCCTGATTGTTGCCAAATCATGGATAGATAAAATTTTCATAAGTATCAGAATTGTTAGTCGGTTTTTTGCAAATATAGCTCTTTGTTCGAATAAATGCAGTTTTTGAGCAAATAAAATAGCTCTTTATGAAGGTAATTAGGTAAATAATTCTCTATCTTCGTATTTAATAGGTAGTAAACCTAAACTGTTTTCCTGCTTCGGCGGAACCGGGAAAGGATATTATGTAGATGTATTCCGGAGCCGGAAAGAGCGGGGAGGGGATAAGATGCATGATTATTTCTATCTTCTGTTCCTTGTATAGTGGTTATTAATGGCAAGAAGATAAAATCAGGAATAACATCGCGACTTACGTTATTATCTGTCTGATTAAAATGATTCTGAATGAAAAAAAGCAATAAAAAAACGTATTCAAACGTTTTAAATGCCATATTTTTTCTAAATTTGCGGCTTTCTGTCTGATGCTTAAGAGAAACAGACAGAAAGCCCTTTTTATGGGTAAGTATTAGTGGGAAATATTTAGTGGGAAATAAATTATGATGTATGTAATGCGGAATGGTTGCAGGCTAGGGGTTGTGCTATCATTTCTGTTATTATCTTGCGGTGTACATGTACATGCGCAACGTGTAGCTGTCAAAACAAATGCATTGGGATGGCTGACAGCTAGTCCGAATATCGAAGCGGAGTTTATTTTGGGTCGCCATGTCTCCTTAAATATGGGAGTAGCTGGGAATCCGATCAGTACAGACAATTTTAAAACGACTTTCACGCATTTTCAGCCGGAAGTACGTTATTGGCTAAATCGTCCGATGGTGAGCCATTTTCTTGGTGTCACCGCTTTCGTGAATAATTTTAATATGATGGTAAAGGATGTGTATCACAAAGGAGATGCATATGCTGCCGGTTTGACCTATGGATATGCATGGGTTCTCGGAGAGCATTGGAACATCGAGGCAACAGCCGGAATAGGTGTGATGCGTTACCGTCAGTTTAAGTATGATAAGGGTACTCCAAAACCGGAAGTAGTCAATGATAGCAAGACTACTATTGCGCCTGTTAAACTGGGAGTGTCCTTTGTTTATATTATCCGATGAATAGAACGAACATTAGTTAGCCGAAAAAAGAATGAAAGTCAATTTAAAACGTGATAGATTAATGGGAATACTTGGCATGGTGATGCTGGTATCTTGCATGAGTGTATCTGCGCAACGTATCCGCGTACAGGGACACATCACCAATCCGCAAGGCAAAAGTGTCCCGAATGTGAATGTATTGAATCCTGCAAATGATGAACGCATAGAAATGTCCGACGAAGATGGCCGATACAGTGTATTGGTTGAGAAAAACGGTTCATTGAAGTTTACGTGTGTCGGTTATGAGGATAAGACGGTGAAAGTGGATGGAAAACAGATTCTCAATGTCGTATTGAGAGATGCTGTGATCGAATTGGATGAAGTAACGATTACTTCCAAGATAAAGGATAAAGTGGTTCCCGAACCTACGGACATTGAAATCAAAGGAAACTATTTCCATCTGAAAACCCGTGTCCCGGTGCCGAAGGAAATGTTTAATTCGCATCGCCGCCTGGTATTGCAACCTTCCATTTATGATGTGACATTAAAGAGACGACTGTTGATGCGTCCTGTGGTTTTCGACGGAGGCACGTACAATACAACACAACGCCGGATGTACGATTATGAGATAGAAAAAGATCCTTTGCATGAATATATTCAGGTAAAAACAACTTCTTCCCGCAAAGGAGACATCATAGCTTACCATGATTCGATTTATATAGAGTATCTGCAACATGATTACCGGGCGGATGTGCATCTTGCCATGGAGAATTATCGGAATATAATTTATCGTGATTCTTTCTCCATTGCACGGGGAACAGTCAATCCGCTACGTTTCTTGGAATATAAATTTTCCGCTTTCAATCTGACGGATGAGAAATACCTTCCGAAACCAGTGATGCAGTTGAGGGACACTAAAGGAGAAGTGAATCTGACATTCGTTGTAGGTAAAGCCAATCTGGATGATAAAAATCCACGGAATCAAGTGGAGCTGAATCGTTTGAATCAGGAATTGCGTAGCATTGAAACGAATCCGGATGCTTCTTTAAAGAGCTTCCATATAACGGGCGTTGCTTCACCGGACGGCTCTTATGAGTCGAATTTAAAACTGGCCAAGTTACGTACAGATAAAGCATTGGAACGTATCTTGTCGCAATTAGATCCCGGAACACGTAAACTTTTGGAAGTAAAATCTGATGCATCGGTTGCTTCCTGGAAAGAAGTGGTGCAGTTGCTGAAAAAAGATTCAAAACAAGATTTGGCCAAAAGTGTGGAAGAGTTAATCAAACAATATGAGGCTACTCCGTACCGATTGAATCATGCGTTGAAAACGAAACCTTTCTATAAAGAGATAGCCGAAATGTATCTGCCCAAATTAAGAAAAGTGCAATACACATACGGATATTCCATTTTCCGTTCTCTGACGGACGAGGAAATCAGACAACTCTATAAGAAGAATCCGCAAGAACTGACCCGGTTTGAGTTTTACCGTATGATTGCAACTGCAAAGGATCTGAATGAAAAAGAGAAATATTGCAGAGAAGCACTTGAAATCTATGATAACTTTACGTATGCAGCCAATGAACTGGCGGTAGCAACTATACAGAAAGAGGCACCGGATTCGAGAATTCTTGAACCTTTCGTCAGCAAGTCAGCACCTTCCGAATTATTATCTAACCAAGCCATAGCTTTGCTGCACGAAGGAAAATATACGAAAGCCGATTCCATATTGACTTTAGTTCCGGAAGAGACTGTATCTGGCGACTTATTAGCTATTGTTCAGGCAATGGCCGGCTATTATAATGATGCTTTTGAAAAAGTGGCGGCTACCAGTCCTTTCAACGAAATAGTAATGTTGCTGGCAATGAAGAAGAATCAGGAAGCCTGGGATAAAATCTCGGCAATGGAGGTGAAGACAGCCCGCGAATATTATATAAAAGCGATTGCTGCCAATCGTATGGAGAAAGTGGGTGATGCTATTATGAGTATTGAGAAAGCTTTGGAGCTTGATCCTTCCTTATTGGAGACTGCGAGAGTTGATGGTGACATTATTGACTTGTTGCCCGAAGAGCAAAAAATAAAGAATGATAATACAACGAAAGAGTAAACGATGAATATCCTCAAAATCAAAAATAAATATGTGGCGGTGGTATCATTCATGATGCTTGCTGTCACCTTGCAGGCACAAGATTACGGTGCATTGAAGTATATGTTGCAAAAGAGACCTGCCTATGAGAAATTTGAAAGCAACAAATTCAATGAACATCTTTTTTTCTCTGCCGGAATAGGGCCATATAGCTTGTTGACAAGCGGAAGCAGTCAGGATGGACCGGGAATGATGGCTCATCTTTTTATGGGAAAATGGATCACTCCCGTTCATGGCCTTCGGTTGGGTGTGAATATGGGGTATTTACCGTCAAAGATATATACTTCTAAGATAAAGATAGGCGGAGGTAGCTTGGATTATATGTTGAATATGTCTTCTCTTGCATTTGGTTATGATGAACACCGGCGTTTTGAATTGTTGGGTATCGCAGGGATAGAGGCTGGTTATTCGAAGGTCAATGATAATAGTGAACGTGCCGGTAATTATCCGGGGCTGAAAGGGGGGAGCGATCTTTACTACGGTGCTCATTTCGGTTTACAGGGAAATGTGCGTCTTGCTCCTACATTGGATTTATTTATAGAGCCGCGGATCGGATGGTATAATGACGGTTTCGCGCATACGGAAAGTTGGAGAAACTATAAGATGGGAGGTTCGGTTCTGGTAGGTCTCACCTATATGCCTGCTGCTCCGATGGGTACTAAGGTTCATTTTGACGATTTCGATAACAGTTCGTTCCTGAATCATATGTTCATCTCTTTATCCGGTGGTATCAGTACGTTGAAGGTTCCGGGAATTAAGAATACGGTTAAGGGATTGGGACCCCAGTTCTCTGCCGGAATCGGTAAATGGTTCAGTCGCTCTTCCGGTTTACGTTTGTCCGGGACGGTGGGGCTTTGTGATACTCCTTCCGGCAGTGAGAGCGGCTACTTCAAACATGTAGATTTACATGCAGACTATATGTTGAATATCAATAACATTCTTTGGGGATATGACGAGGACAGGTTATTTACTTTGATGGGTATTGCCGGTGTGAATTTGTCAGGAACAAAAGGAGTTGAAAAAACAGCCAAGTACGCTCCGGGTGTAGGAGTAGGTGTACAAGGAAGTTTCCGTCTCAATCGTTCTGTTGATTTGTTTGTAGAACCTCGTCTCAACGTTTATCATAAGAGATATGCAGGCGGCTGTGGAGTCGGTGGAAATACAGATCAACTTGGAGAATTGAATGTTGGGTTGACTTACCATACCATTGATCGTGCTGCCCGTCCGAAGAACCAATTTTCAAGTAACCATATAGGAGATAATGTATTTATGACTTCGGGAATCGGTATGCAACTGTTCTTGAATAAAACCAATCTTGAGAAAGTTAGTTCATGGGGACCGCAAGTCTCTGCTTCCATAGGTAAATGGTTTAGTCCTTATTCCGGTCTGCGTCTGGTAGGTACGGGAGGCTTTTTTACCAATTATGTAGTTCCTGGCAATGTGGAAGGCGGCAAGCTTAGACATGTCAGTGTCAGTGGAGGTCTTGACTATCTGTGGAATGTGACTTCCGCCATGAGCGGATACAATCCCGACCGTATCTTTGAATTAATCGGTTTGGTGGGTGTCAACCTTGCTTATACTTCCAAATCAGATCACCAATTCCAACCGGGTGTTAACGCAGGCATACAGGGGCTATGGCACGTGAATGATTTTCTAGGTCTGTATATTGAGCCACAGGTTCGACTGTATGGAGATAAATTCATCGAAGGCAATTTGGGCTTTATGCAGAAAGATGTAATGGTGGCTATCAATGCCGGATTGCATTATCGTTTTGTTCCTTATTCAAAAGTAGCCAATCGTAGTGAATTTAGTAAGGATGACAAACGTTACTTCGTCTCCGGAGCATTGGGCGTAGGCAGTCTGTTAGTAGCTAATAAAGAACTGATTAAGAATATGGGGGTAGAAGCTAAAGGGAGTATTGGTAAATGGTACACTCCGTTATCTGCATGGCGGGTAAACGGAACGATTATGTACAAAGCAAAAACACCATCAAAAATGAATCTCCATTATGCCGGTTTAGGTATGGATTATATGATGAGCCTGGCTACCCTCGCAAAAGGGTATAGTCCCGATCATGTGATAGATGTTGTTCCTTTTGTGGGAGTTACCGCTGGTTTGGTACGTCGTAAAGGAGAATTCAAAGCGGTGCCGGGACTGGATGCCGGTGTACAGTTTAAATTAAGAGTAGCATCTTCTTTGTATCTGTATGCCGAACCTAAAGTCGGTATCCGTACAGATACTTATGACGGGATCAAACAAGGCAGACCTGATCGTGTCGCATCTATGATGGGAGGATTTTTATACCGGTTTAAGATGCCTACTTTCGAATAAAGCTTATCGGAAATTCAAATATAAGAGGGTTGTACAATCTTGAATCCTACTAAACAATGAAGAAAATGAATCTATTGTCCGGTTATGTGGGATTAATTTGTACGAGACTAAAGCGTGATTATCCGGGTTATAAAGAGACGTTTGGGATGTAACTTAAGCGGTATGTAGAAGAGCATGAAAAAAGAATGATGAAAAAAGTCAGACTGTAATATAATTTATTACTTTTGCAACAATTTGCTATATTCTATAGTCTGTCTAATGGGTATAGTATCGCAGACTTTTAAATTTTAATCTTTAATTTTTAATTGATATTATATGAAAGTATTAGTTTTTATTTCATTGGTTGGAAGTTTGTTGTTGGCTTCTTGTGGAGGTAGTAGTTCGAAAGGGAACGCAAATACTCAAGAAGTGAATCCGGCAGATACAATTTATTTAGGTGATTTGCGTGAGAAGTTTGAGGGAGATAGTATTTTCTTTAAAATTGTTGCTCCAGATCTGATGTTGATGGATTATCAGTATTTGTGGGCTGTAACAGAATCGGAAGCGATCGAGAAAGGCTTGACAAAAGAATACTATAAACGTGTGAAGAAAGAAATCACCGATACGAATGAAGCTATCAAAAGAGGTGTGATGAAAGGGGCGAATGTAAAACGTATACCGGATTTCCAAGTATCTCAGGAAAACAAATAATGAATCTTTCCGGATGAAAGCTTTCATCCATGCAAATATTAAGAACAGGGGAGTCGCCCAATGTAACGGCATCCCCTTTTTTATTGTTGTGACGGTTAGATTTTGTATTAAAAAACTTCAGTCTATAGCTGGAAACTCTAGTTTCTACGTAGGAAAATCATTACTTCATATTAGATTGTAGTGTTTGCGAAAAGATTTGGCGTTTTACAACCTATCGTAAAGGAGTGAATGAACCTATATAAATGCGTTCTATTTTCAGGGAGGTGGCGTTTATTCCGAATAGGCCTGTCACATCTGATTTGTAATCTTCAGTCACATCTTCCACTAACCAATAAGGAATTGGACCAAGGTCTCGTGTGGTGATACTCTTTGAAGTATCGGGACGTTCGGGAAGTTTAAATTTGCAGTCATACTCTTTACCATTGATTGTAATTTGGAATGTAGTGCCTGACTCTGATGTGGAGCGGGAGAAACTTCCTTCTATTTCCGGAGTATTTTCTTTACCGGTAACAATTGTCACTTTACCACTACTTTTTTGGTCATAAGAGAAAGCTATTCCTCCTGTAGCTTGTATATCTGCTTCATCCTTTATCTTTTCTATTACCGCTTCTAGTTTTTCTTTTTGTTGTTCATTCAACAGGCTTTCATCTATTCCTATGATTCTTGCTTCCACTGAATTTACTGAAAAAGATTGTTTGCCGTTAACGACCTTTAGCCCTATTTTTATGATTCTTCCATCAGCGTCTTTTACCATCAATGACGTGCTGCCCAGTTTTAGAGAGCTGATCCGAATATCATTATTCTCGTCTACATAAGCTGTTGCTATTTGCCCATCGGCTATTTCCGCTGTATAAGGAGCTACGCCACCCTTAATTCCCAATTTTGTTCCTCCCGTGATTGACAAACTGGCTTCACTAATAGGAGGTTCTGGATTGAGCATCACTTCCCAGTATTCAAACAGGTAAAAATCGTCAGCTTCGTCGCTGCATGAATAAAATACAGGAAGGGAGCATAGTAGAATAAATAGTAGACAGAGCCTTGTAGTTTTTGCTTTCATTATATTCTTCTTTTTTATTTCTTCACAAAAGTAAAGCTCCTTTCCTGTATTTCAAAGTATATTGATGAAAAATAAGGCTAAAACTTTATTTTACGCTGTTTCTCATCATCCACTACGGCCATCATTCCTTCTACCTGCGCTAAAGCCAGCATACGTCCATGGAAAGAATAACCGGCATTGTAACCTTTATCTTCATCTCCCAGCATCATTCGTCCGTGATCCACACGCATAGGGAGTCCCGGATTCTCATTTTCAAAAATGCGGATGAGATCAATCAGATGTCCTCTTCCTGATAGATGAGAACTTTCGATGAAGTTTCCGCCCGGCATGGCCTCTGTACTGCGCAGATGAACGAAATGGGTTCTTCCTGCAAACTTTTTCGCCAATTCACGAGTGTCATTGTGTGTGCCTGCGCTAAGGGAACCTGCACAGAAAGTCAAACCATTATGCGGATTGTCTACGGCATTCAGGAACCAGGCTATATCTTCTTCATTGGTGACAATACGGGGTAGGCCGAGAACCTGGAATGGAGGATCATCCGGGTGTACACACATATTGATACCATATTCATCGCATACAGGCATAATTGCTGAAAGGAAGTAACACATATTTGCTCGCAAAGCGTCCCGATCTATTTCTTTATATAAACCTAACAGACGTTTGAATATGGCAACCGGATTTTTATCTCCTTCTTTGATATTGCCGTTCACAAATCCTTGTGTCTTGACAATAATGGTATCAATCAAATCATCCTTTTCGGTCTCTGTAATTACTTTGTCCAGTTCGGCAACTTTATGCAGCTCTTCTTCCGTGTAGTCTTTTTCAGCTCCTTCACGTTCCAGTATTTTGATGTCGAAGTAAGCGAAACGAATACGGTCGTAGTAAAGCGAACTGGTACCATCCGGCCAAGGGTGCTGTAAATCCGTGCGTATCCAGTCGATTACCGGCATGAAATTGTAACAGACAGTTTTTACTCCGCATTTACCCAGGTTAGCAAGACTTACTTTATAGTTTTCAATCAACTGCTCACGCTCCGTACCTGCATACTTGATGGCCTCACAAACCGGAAGGCTTTCTACGACCGACCAACGCAATCCATACGATTCAATATACGACTTCAAATCGTTGATTGCTTCTACTGTCCAAATTTCTCCGTTCGGTACGTCATGTAATGCGGTGACAATTCCTTCAACACCTATCTGACGGAGCATCGGCAAGGTGATTTTATCTTTCTTGCCGAACCATCTCCATGTTTTTTCCATCATAGCGTTTGAATAAATTAAAAATGAGAGATTAAAATTAAACGCCGCTGAATGCGCTGAAACCACCATCGATAGGCAACATAGCTCCGGTTACGAAACTGGCGGCTTCACTGCACAGGAATTGTACGGCACCATTCAATTCTTTGATGTCACCGAAACGATTCATCGGAGTCTTGGCTAATACCTTTTTACTTCTGTCGGTCAATGAACCATCCGGGTTGATAAGTACACGACGGTTCTGGTCGCCGATAAAGAATCCCGGAGCGATAGCATTTACACGAATACCATCACCATATTTCAGTGCCATTTCGCTTGCCAGCCATTGGGTGAAGTTGGCTACCGCCGTTTTAGCAGCCGAGTAACCCGGCACACGGGTGATAGCGCTGTAAGCAGCCATAGAAGATACATTGATGATGCATCCTTTCTTTTGTTTTGCCATTACCTTGCCGAATATCATAGACGGATAAACCGTACCGTTCATATTCAGATTAGTTACTTTTTCCCAACAAGAGATGTCCATATCATAGAAGTGCTGATCCGGTTCGAGAGTGGCTCCCGGCATATTTCCACCGGCAATGTTCAATAGAATATCAATCTGTCCCCATTTGGCGACGATTTCTTCCGCTACCTTTTCAAGGCTGTCAATATCCAGTACGTTACCGATGATACCGATAACATCTTCTCCATATTGTTTCAGTTCTGCTACGCGATTGTCCAGTTGTTCCTGACGAATGTCAATAGCTACAACTTTTGCTCCCTGCTGTACAAAGTGTTGGGCAATATTTCCACCCAGTACACCACCTGCTCCGGTAATAACAGCTACTTTACCGGCAATACTAAATAATTCGTTCATGGCTTTATGATTATTATAAGAATGATTGCAAAAGTAGTGGGTTTTTAAATATTGTATGATGCGTATCTTTGCAAGATATTTACTTATCTTTGCAAAGTTAAGATTGATGGAGGTAATATGAAGAAGATAATGAATGAGAAGTTGACTATTTCGTCCTCCAATCCTGTCCGTGCCCGCTTTTATGACTATCCACGGTTTACTTATCCGTGGCATTTTCATAGTGAATATGAAATTATTTACGTGGAAGAGGGGGAAGGGGATTGCCTGGTGGGCGATAGTATTATATCTTACTCAAAAGGAGATCTGATTCTTTTCGGGTCGGAGCTTCCTCATAGTATGCAGACACCTCCCTGTCAGGATGAACTTCCGGAGTTGAAGGTGAAAGGAGTCAACATTCAGTTTGAAAAAGATTTTATGCATTATTCTATTTCCCAATACTCACAGTTTATTCCGATTAAAAACCTTCTGGAAGATGCTTGCAGAGGAATCCGGTTCACTGTAAAGCGTTCAAAGAAAATTCTTGGATTATTAAAGCAGATTCCTTCTGCAAAAGGAGCCGAACAGATTATTCTGCTGCTTTCATTATTACAGGTGATGGCAACAGATACTAACAGGAAATACCTGACGACTTCTCATTACACTCCTTCTCCTTCCGTCATGAGGAATGAAAGGATGGAAAAAGTAATAGCTTATCTCAATAAGCATTATACCGAATCTGTCGGACTGAACGAAATCGCCTCTTATACGGCAATGAATCCTTCCGCTTTTTGTCGTTATTTTAAAGAGAATACGGGCAAGACATTCAAGGAGTATGTGCTTGAGATGCGTATCGGTTATGCATGCAAATTGTTGAGCAATAGTATGATGAGCGTATCTCAAATCAGTGCGACTTGCGGGTTCGAGTCTCCTGTACACTTTAACCGCACATTCAAAAAAGTAACAGGAATGACTCCTACTTTGTATAGGGAGCAAATGGAATGAGTTTTCTACTGTGACATTGACAACGGATCTTCTGGAACCGGGAAAGAAATATCTGCTTCATCTCTACGAGGATGATGACAAACTGAATGCACGGACGAAAGTACGTACCACTCATAAGAAAATAGAAGCAGGTGATAAGCTTGTATTGAAGTTAAAGGCAAGCGGTGGGGCTGCATTACATTTTATTCCGATTGCAAAGTGAAGTATCTACATTTCTGGTTTATTCGGTAAACATAGAAAATTATGACTTGGTGCTTTAGCTCATTCAATAAAAGAGCTAAAGCACTAGTTCCTTGAACAGTCTTTCCAAAGTATTATCCAAATCTTCAGAGAATCCCGGATGGGGACGGGATACCTGAATACAGGAACTTTTTACCGCGGTCAGCCATCGGAAACGATCCGGAATATCCATATTGGCAATAACTCCTCCTTCCTTATTTCCCTGGCAAATTTTGTCGAAGACTTTCAGCCCTTCTTTCAGGCAATTAATGTCCAATTCGGAAGAGAACAGTTTCAGTTTGTTTTCATCTATTGTATAAAGAGATTTGAGATATTTGCGCCGTTTGGAAAACAGTACAATACCTACATTAATAAATTCCTCACGTTCTACTTTAGGAACGAAACGGATAACTGCGTATTCATATAAGTGCCTTTCTTGCATTTTGCGCTTCATTTACAAATATTTCGGAATGCTTGATCCTTTCTTCTAAAAATTGAATATAAACATCTCTCAAGTCTTGCGGAGTTTCCTGTCCTTCCGTCCAGTTCAACCAGTCATCGGGGATGGCATTGACTATCTCCCGTATCTTTTCATCGGTAAGTAGTTTCTTGAATGTTGCATCTACTTCTTCCAACTGATCGGCAAATGGCAAAAGTACGTGATCTTTTATTTGTACGAACGGACTAAGTGCGTGTTTCTGCCAATTCGTCCACGAATGATGGAAATAAAGGGAAGCTCCATGGTCGATTAACCACAATTCTTTATGCCACATCAGCATATTCGTATTCTTGATTGTACGGTCTACATTGGTCAATAATGCATCCAGCCATACAATTTGCGAAGCAATTTTACCGTCCACCTTATGCACAACAGGGTCGAACGTCAATGAACCGGATAGAAAATGCAAGCCCAGATTTAATCCACGGCTCCATTGCAGTAAATCCTGTATTTCTTCGTCCGCTTCCGTCCGTCCGAATGCCTCATCCAGATTCAAAAATATAATTTCCGGAACTCTGAATCCCAGTGTACGGGCAATTTCTCCCCCTATCAATTCGGCGATAAGGGCTTTAGTCCCATGTCCTGCTCCTCTGAATTTTACGACATATTTGAATTCATCATCCGCTTCAGCCAAAGCCGGCAATGATCCTCCTTCCCGCAAGGGAAGAATATATCTTGTTACGTTTGCTGTACGTAAATCCATATAACTCCTTTCTTAAATTGAGAATAAAGATACAACGTTTTTATGGAATAGTCAGTGAAAGGCTTCCTATAATAATAGTTTTTTTGTATTTTTCAGTTGAGTATATTTTCTCTTTGCTGCGTATTATATAGAGCAATGATAAATGAATTAAACATGAAACTACTTCGATTTTTGCGGTTTGGAATAATGTCTGTTATTCTGCTACCCGGTAGTATGGCTGCGGAATGGTGGAAGAACAGCCAAAGAAGAGTAACTTTCCGACTTATTATCACTGAAATCTATTTTATACTCATATCCCTTTCGTATATATAAGTAAATAGGTCAGTAAATAGATTGTTTTGAAATCAGAGATAGGATTCAGTTTTAAAAGTGATTAGTTTTATATAAGGTAGAAAGAACCTGTTACGATAAAAAGGAAAAGCTCTGTAAGAACGAAGGGTTCTATACAGAGCTTTTTTTACTGGTTAGGGTTAGGCTTATTATTATTTTACCTTGATGATGTCATAATTCAGATCGCTGACAGCTTCTTGCAAGCTATCGTTCACCAAACGAAGAGTGGTGTCATTAACAATCACGAAATACATCGGAGCTTCACCATCTTTCGGAGTTAATTTTACAGCTGTAACAGGTTTTTTGTTCACTACCTTGTGTACAGTCTCTTGTTTTCCTTTTGAAGTGAAAGTCTTGTTTTGTCCTTGACCTTCAGCGTCGAGGTAAGTCATATCCAGTGTATACGCAGTATCCACACCGTCAGTTGCAGCGTTCAGGGTCAGTACATAGTCAATACCCGGACCGTCGGCAGCAGGAAGAGTACCTTCATAAACTTCAGTCAATTCGGTAATCGGAGTCATAGCAAGAGCTAGACTGTCTGCTTGTGCCTCTGCGGCTTTGTTTGCTTTTGATTGGCATGATGCCAAAGCAGCTACGACTGCTGCTAACATAATTACTTTTTTCATCGTTAAGTGCTTTAAGTTAATATAAATATAGTGAGCTATTGCTCGTTTTTTGCTATCCTATTCTTGTTCCTCATCCCGTTTGATGACAAGCAGTTTGTCTACTCGTCCGCGGTCCATATCCACCACTTCGAATTGCAGATTCTTGTAGGTGAAGATGTCTCCTGCTTTCGGGATGCGACCAATCAGGAACATGGCCAGTCCACCCAGAGTGGTGAAGTCTTCCGATTCCAGATCTTCGTAGGATAGGATACCCATTTCCTCCATGAAGTCGTCGATATTCATTGAAGCTTCCACCAGCATTGAACCATCCTGCCTTGTGACGATTTCTTCTTCTTCCATTTCATCCTCTTCAAGGATATCTCCGAAGATACTTTCGGTCAGGTCGTGCAGTGTGATAATACCTTCTGTGCTGCCATACTCGTTAACAACAACTCCGAACTTGTTTTTGTTCTTCTTAAATAGCTCTAAAACTTTATTTGCATACAAACTTTCCGGAATAAAGAGGGGGGGACGGGCAATTTCGCGTAAGTTAAACTCCTTTTTATTGCCTACCATCAGGATAATATCCTTTACCGAAACAACACCGATAATCTCGTCTTTCCGTTCGTCTACCAGCAGATATTTACTGTAATGTTCTTCTTCGATAATCTTCATCACTTTTTCCTGTACATCATCAGGGTGAAGGATAATAAGATCTCTGCGGTGTGTCATCAGTTCGTTGGCGCGTTTATCAGAGAAACGGAACACGTCGCGTATCATTTCTGTTTCCTCTTTGTCAATCACACCCTGCTCCGAACTTTGGTGCAGAATCATTTTGATTTCCTCCTGCGTCATGGGGCGTTCTTCGCTTTTCAGACCGATAAGTTTGTTCAGTAACCGGGTAGAGACACTTAGCAACCATACAAAAGGATAAGAAACCTTCGTCAGCAGAATCATGACCGGGCTGAACAAAGTGGCGTATCGCTCCGGATTACTAAGAGCAATGGATTTAGGAACCAGCTCTCCGATTATCAGAGAAAGATAGGTGATAATTGCTACGGTAGTAATCATTGCCAGGTTGCGTGCATAAGCTTCTGCGCCCGGAATGAGAGAAAAGAAAGGAACGAGATCGTCGGCAATAGCCACACCACCATACGCACCGGATACGATACCGATCAGCGTGATACCAATCTGAATGGTAGATAAGAACTTTTCCGGTTCTTCCAATTGTTTTAAAACTCCACGGGCTGATTTGTTACCTTTTGCGACAAGTGTTTCAAGACGTGCTTTGCTGGATGATACCAACGCAATTTCATACATGGCAAAAATGCCATTCAGTATAAGTAAGAAAAGTATGATAAGAAATTCCATAAATGGATTAAAATGGTTATTGCTTCGAAATTATATAAAAAAAGAATACTCTCTGTATATATTAATGATAATTAGGTAAAATTGTTTGCTTCGCTATGTCGGTATTTTACAAAAAAGGAGGAGAATATGCGGATAAATTAAGGCATTTGAATATAGGTTGTATTGATAAATATTCAGGAGGGTACCCTTTTCGGATACCCTCCTGGTAGTAATTATACGAAAGTATTGTTCCTTACTTCTTGGCGTAGCTGTCTGCTTTGGCTTTTGTACGTTCAATACGCTTTTGAGTGTCCGGATGTGAAGAGAACATTCTTTGTGCATAGGATGCTTTAGGAGCATCTTTTGCAAGTTCTGCTAATTTACTCAAGGCATTTGCCATTGCATACGGGTCGATACCGTTTTTTACGCAGAATTCAACACCGTAATCATCGGCTTCATTTTCTTGCTTTTGTGAGAATTGTGCACCGGCAAGAGCTTCCGCCATAGCTCCTAGTTCGGAGTCTGTCAGTTTGGCAACTTTGTCGTTGGCTGCACCTGCCGCGTTTTTCACAGCTGATCGTAGGTAGGCATTTTTCATAGCGTCTTTGGAATCAGTGTGAACCACATGACCGATTTCATGACCTACCACTGCCATAACTTCTTCGTCCGTCATAACATCCATCAGACCAGCGCAGATACGTACACTACCGTCACCGCAGGCAAAGGCGTTTACGTCTACCACTTCATATACACCAAAGTTTAGTTTCAGTCCGTCCACTTCTTTGATGTGTCCGGTCAGTTTCTCCAGACGTTTGCCATATTCGGTATCAGGTTTTGTCAATGGATTATGAGTGTCCATCCATGCCATATATTCCTTACTCATATTAGCAATGTCCGCATCAGATAACGTAACGGCTGATACTACATCTTTACCTGCTTGTAAAGCTTTTCCTAAATTAATCTTCTTGCCGAATTGTGCAGAAGCTGTCATTCCCATGCCTAACAAGACGAAGGCAATCATTACAATTTCTCTTTTCATACTCTTTTCTAGTTTAATATTTAATGCATAAATTAATACTCAAATGTGATTCCTAATGTAGGGAGTAGTGTCCCGCTCGATTGCTTGATACTTTTCATCTTATAATGCTGATTGTCGGCAGGAGCTTCCGGATTCTCTATGATGCCGGTGCTCATCAGTACATCCTGCTGTTTCAGTTTGCTTGCCGTGATATTTTGCAAATCAAGATAGAATCCCAGCATACAATGCTTCAGATAAAATGTCTTGTCGATGCGGAGGTCTACCTGCGCAAAGGCCGGAAGTCGTTCCTTATTGTATTTCGAATAGTCGTAATATGCTTTGCCTTGTGCATCCCAGGCGGATACCAAGGATGACTTTTCTTCATCATAAGGTGTATAAGGAGCACCACCGATGCAACTGACTTTCATGCCGACACTCCATTGGTGGGGCAGATTGTAAGTTCCTCGTAAATTGAAAATATACCGGTTATCCCATGCGGATGCAATGTATTCGCTCTCTTTGTTGTTGCGGTATTCACTTTTAAAGATGGTAAAGGAGGAAGCCAGATTCAGTTTCTTGGCGATCAGCCACTTTACCAGAATTTCCGCGCCATACGAACGTCCTTGAGCAGTAGAAGTCAGCAATTCATTGCCAATCACTCCATAGTCATTTCCTTTGCAGGTAAGAGGAATACCGTCTACAACGGAAAGCGGAATTTTATCATAGTCTTTATAGAATCCTTCGATGGAGACTTCGAACGTATCTCCTTTGCGCCAACTAATGCCCAGACTTTCCTGGCTGACTTTCATATAGCGCAGATTGTATTTGTTGACATACATTCCGTTATTATCTTTAAAACCGAGTGCCGTGTAAGGAGGCAATTGATAATAAAGTCCTGCATTTCCGCTTACGAACCAATGCTCGGCAAGTTGGTAGGAAAGTGATATGCGGGGAGAAAGTTGGTCGGAGAGTGACTTCATGGCAGACGAATAATTGTTGGCATCAGCTCTCAATCCCAGGGAAGCTGTGAAACGTTCGTCCATCGAAGAGTAGCTGATAGTGCCGAAAAGTCCCCAACGCGTCATTCCCAAATAGGTGTGGTAATCAAACGTTTGTGCCTGATTGGTATATGCCTTTTGAAAGGTGGTGTTGGTATATTGACTATAATCCAGGTTTACTCCGAGATTGACTTTCCAGTTGCGGAAAGAAGATTTGTTTTCGAAACGGAATTTCGTTTCCTGTTCGGCAGAACGGAGGCGGAGCATCAGATTCTCCGGAATGCTTTCATCATTCTGACGATATTTGGTATTGCGGTTGTTCAGATAACTGTGGCTGACTATTACCGATTGCACATGCGGACCTGCATAATGGCGATATACGGCACCTAAGGTAAACGTTTCCTGCTTGATTTTCGGCAGGTAACTAAGGATATATTCATTGTCTTCGCTATCTGCTTTCGTATTCAGCCGCATATTATCGATTCCCCCAAGTCCCAATATCGTCAGTTCGTTCTGTTCGTTGAACCGGGTTTTCAACTTGAATTGCGCGTCGGTGAAAGTCGGCAGGAAAGGCAGGTCGAGCATATCAAACAGGAATTGCAGATAAGATTGACGCACAGATACCAGATAGGAGGTTTTCTTTCCAATATGTCCGTTGGAGGCCAGAGAGACTTCGGATGCTCCGAGGGTAGCTTTTAGTGAGTTATGCTCCATATCTCCGTCACGCAATTTGAAATCAAGCACGGAGCTAAGCGCGTTCCCTCTATCAGTGGGGAAAGCACCGGTGTAGAAATTCACTTCACGTATCAGGTCGGCATTAAGGATTCCCACCGGACCGCCGGATGCTCCTTGCGTGCTGAAGTGATTGATATTGGGAATTTCCACTCCGTCCAGATAGAAACGGTTTTCAGAAGGAGAGCCACCGCGTACAATCAGGTCATTGCGGTAGCCGATAGGAGAGAAGGCAACTCCCGGGTAAGACTGTACAATCCGCGAAATATCCCGGTTGGCTCCCGGACTCTTTTCTATTTCCTGCAATCCGATGATGCGCAGGCTGACCGGGCTTTCCTGGTCGCGCCGGAAAGGAGAAGCGGTGACGGTTACTCCTGCGAGTTCGGTCAGGTTTTCTTCCATTTCTATCGAAATGTTCAGATCTTTGGTAGATAAGATATATTCGGGAGTAGTGACACTTTTGTAGCCGATGGCTGTTGCTTGCAAACGGTAGATGCCGGGAGGCACTTGTTCGATAGTGAAATGCCCTTCCGCATTGGTGACGCCACCTTTGTTCAGCCCAAGAATCATAACGTTAATGAATTCTAATGGCTGACGGCTGTTTTTTTCAATCACTATCCCCTTAATTTGATGTACAGGTTGTGCCTGTAACAGGGAAAGCAGGATGTTGGAAAATAGTAGCAGTGTCAACAGTTTTTTCATGTGATTGCAAATTGTCGCTGCGAAAGTACAAAAAAAGTATTAAATAATGATACCTTCCGTGAATAAAAATAGAATCACTTCTAATTTGGTTCGTTTTACCTATTGATAAAGTTAGCCGTATTTTGTTTCACATTTCATTTTTATATCTTATTTTTGTGGGGCATATTAAAACAGATTCCTGATGAAGACTGTAAAATTGATAACTTGTAATGATGCGATGAAGGCACATATCCTTCAGGGAGCATTGGAGAATGAAGGCATCGAGTCTATTCTGCACAATGAGAATTTCTCTACTTTGTATAAAAGTTGCGTGAGTAGTATAGCAGGGGTGGATATATTGGTGGCAGATGAAGACTACGAGAATGCTGTCCAAGTGTTGAAGGATAACGATAGTTGGCCGGAAGAGTTGACGCTTTGTCCGTACTGCGGTTCATCGGACATCCAGTTGGTGTTGAGAAAAGGAAAGCGCTGGCGTGCGGTGGGTGCTGCTATCATTTCTGCATTGATGGTCATTCCTCCGGGAGATAACCACTGGAACTATACTTGTAAACAGTGTCATAAAACCTTTGAAATGCCGGTTTCTAAATTTAATCCTCCAGCTGAAACAGAGGAATAACTATATCTAACTATTTATAACACACAATGAAAAAGAAAAAACTTCTATTAATTGCCTTTCTTTTAATTTGGGTAGCTCCATCCTTTGCTGCCAAAGTAGATACTTTATTAATTAAAAGCTCTTCCATGAATAAGGAAGTGCAAGTAGTGGTGGTAACGCCGGATGCTGCGTTGGGAAAGAAAGCTGTGGCTTGTCCCACCATTTATTTACTGCACGGTTACGGTGGAAATGCTAAAACCTGGATTGGCATTAAACCTAATCTTCCTCAAATTGCGGACGAAAAAGGAATCATATTCGTTTGTCCGGATGGAAAGAATAGCTGGTACTGGGACAGTCCGGTCAACCCGTCTTTCCGCTATGAAACTTTTATTTCGTCGGAGCTGGTGAAGTATATCGACGAACATTACAAGACGATTGCCGATCGCAAGGGACGTGCCATCACCGGATTGAGTATGGGTGGACACGGAGCGATGTGGAATGCAATCCGTCATAAAGATACGTTTGGTGCCGGTGGAAGCACAAGCGGAGGGATGGATATTCGTCCGTTCCCGAAAAACTGGGATATGTCCAAGCAGTTGGGAGAATATGAATCGAATAAGGAGGTATGGGATAATCACACCGTTATCAACCAGATTGATAAGATAGAGAATGGCGATTTGGCTATCATTGTCGATTGTGGAGAAGGAGATTTCTTCCTGAATGTGAATAAGGATTTGCATAACCGCCTGTTGGAAAGAAAGATCGATCATGATTTTATTACCCGCCCGGGAGCGCATAATGGACAGTATTGGAATAACTCCATTGATTATCAGATTCTGTTCTTTAATAAGTTTTTCAAGAAATAAAACCGGGAATACTTGACTTTGGCTTTTCAATGTTGTATCTTTGGTACAGAATCATAAAATAGATTGAGGTTAAACTACGATAGAAGGAGGGAGCGGAAGCTTTCTCCTTTTTTGTTGTACCTTGGGGAGGCGTGAGCTTTAGCCGGGCTTATAAAGGGGATGAAACCGGAGATTAACGTGTTTTATACCGTAGCTTTATAAAAATTAGACGGTGCGTTACGACTCATTAAACGCTGCGTTAGGAGAAGTAAGAGCCTTTGTTAGGTAAAATCAGAGCCTTTGTTTCGGAATAAACAAAGTTGAGGCATGAAAAGCGCCTTTGTAGGTTAAGAATCTATAATTCTGCTCTTGACAGAAATAGAGTGATTATGCTGCTTTAAAAGAGAATTCGATGTTCGGAATGAAAGATTATTCGAAAGAAACCGAAATGTTGCGTGTGTATGGATAATAGCTGACCTGTCCTCTGGCATAGGTCGTCTGACAAATCATCTTGGATGGATTTCCTTTTTTATCAAACTCGTACGAATAGCCTGTCTTTTCATCGTTACTTCCTGCAGGATAACTGCGTATGGTGAAATGGCGCGGGTCTTTACCCAATAATCCTGCGTAAAGAGCTTCAATATGGAATGTCAGAGGGTGTATTTCTAATAAACCGAGGCAGGGCAAATGGTATGTCGAACTTTCTTCTCCCGGTTCATAAATGAACTTGTTTTCAAGGCCGTTCATCTTGGAACTGATAGAAGTTATATCTCCGTTTTCGTATGTAAGTGATGTTGATGAATATTCTGCATCGCCAATATTCTCGACAATTCCGGTTAAGTATCCTTCTGCAGAGTAAGAAAATTGATAAATACGATTTTGTGAAGACAAACTGTATACACATTGACTGGCATAGCCTTCGCTATTTAATGTATATACTAAAGTGAGATAGTCAGTGGTAACTGTTACCTGATTATCAGAGTAGCTCAAATTTACTTCGTTACTGATTTCTTCTCCGAAATAACGTTGTTTTATAATATGTTGAATCAGACGCTCGCCATCGAACATAAACTCCTCTATTCTATCTACAGGGTTCGAATCGTTCTTGACGGTTTCATTGAAAATCATAGCCCATTGCCCTTTATCCTCTACTGTGCCCTTTTCGTCATCATCCGAACAACTGAATGTCAGTATTGCCAGCAATAAAATAGCTACTTTTTTCATCCTTTCTTATTTTAATCGTAATCCGTTACTACTAAAACGTCTACTTGCCGGACTTATTACGCTTTTCTCTATCTTGAATTGCGCTTTTGTCGTCTCTTCGGTGTTTTCATCTTCTTTTGGCGGAAAACTTCCATCTATTACACCGAGAGCTACTTTCAACAGTCTCTCATCTTTATTGCCGAATGGCAGAAACTCGCTATAATTGGTTATTCCATCAATGATTGTCTCACTGACTTTAAGATCTGTAGCAGGTGATATAGAGCCGTAGGTATCATGATTAGAATCATAAACCGTGCAGACTGCCGGGTTGATTGACCATAGAAATTCTTCATTAATGAATTGCTCCGTTGCTACATTTTGTCCTTTAGTAGCACCACCAATGGCTACGACGGGATAGCTATCTTTTAGATAAAGGCTTCTGATTAACATTTCCGGAGCTCCAGCTGTTGTGCTACTCGTAATGACAAACAGACCGGGGAGGTTTAAGTTAGTTCCTCCCTTTAATACTTCACCATCAAAGTGGATGGTAGCATCTTTGTCTCTGTTTTTATCATTATATTCGAGATAAGCCATTGGGGCATTTGAGTCATATCGTTCCCCTGAAGTTAAAATTGTACCTAACAATTGAACACAATCCAATGAACCTCCGGCGTTGTAACGTAGGTCAAGTATAACATATTTCACACCTGCTGTTTTGAATTCTTGTGAAACTTGGCGTAGTTCGTTATTGTATTTTTCTGGATCACTGCTGGTTCCGGCTGTGAAGCTATTGTACATGAGATAACCGACTTCGATTTCTTGACCATTCTCTTTTGCCGGAAGTACTGTATACTTATGTACCGGATTATCTTCAACGACTCGTGCTGCAGGTAGTTTTAGGGTTTTACCGTTAGGCACTACTTTGTACACATATTCTGTTTCTCCTTCTCCTCCTTCTTCCGTATCGGCTTTTGTTTTATCTTCCTCTTCTACCACAGGAACTTCTTTCCATACCCCCATCACCAAATCTCGGGCTGGGATTCCTTGTAGCAGTTGAGTCTCATATTTTTTGCTGATATAAGAAGTGTCCACTTTCATAATCCAGTCTCCACGCACCAATCCGGCGTCTGCCGCTGGTGAACCGGGAATTACATAAGTAATCAGAGCATTATAAGCTGTATCGATATCCGCACTTCTAACCAGTGAATAATCAAATCCATAAGTGGGTAGCGGAGTCTCCATCACAGAGTCCACAAACGAATAGCTGTCGTTTTTTGATTTTACTTTGGATAAGAACGAGGCAGGTTCCAGAAACAGATTCACATCATCGTAGGAAGGTAGATCTTGATACCACAGATAGTTCTGTTGCATAATGTCCAGCATCCATGTATCTAGTGCAGTTTGATGGGCATACTCCGGCCAGCGGTCGACACCACAGGAGAAGAAACCACTGATAGATACAAGGATCAGGGCAGGTATGAGGATTATCTTTCTTAATTTCGTCATCATAAAAAGCTTTTTACTGTGCAAATGTAGGAAATACTTTGCTTATCTACCACATTTATGGTATAAAAATGCCTTCAATATGTGATTGGCTGTTAGAGAATCTTGCCTTATCTTTGTGACATCAAAGTTTTCGACAGGTATTAGCTTAAATATAGAAAGTTATTAATAGACGATTTCATTCATGGAGATAGCTGCATTATTATCAGGAGGTGTTGACAGTTCGGTTGTCGTACATCTCCTTTGTGAGCAAGGATATAAGCCTACTCTTTTTTATATTAAGATAGGTAGGGACGGAGCGGAATATATGGACTGTTCGGCAGAGGAGGATATTGAATTATCTACTGCTACGGCACGTAAATACGGTCTGTCTTTGGAAGTGGTGGACCTGCATCAGGAGTATTGGGAAAACGTAGCGGCGTATGCCATTGATAAAGTCCGGCAGGGATTGACACCGAATCCGGACGTGATGTGTAATAAACTTATCAAATTCGGCTGCTTTGAACAGCGTGTCGGGAAAGATTTCGACTTTACGGCAACCGGTCACTATGCCACCACCTTGCAATGTGATGGTAAAACTTGGCTGGGCACAGCAAAAGATCCCGTGAAAGATCAGACAGACTTTCTCGCCCAGATTGATTACCTGCAAGTTTCCAAGCTCATGTTTCCCATTGGAGGGTTGATGAAGCAGGAGGTACGTGAGATTGCAAACCGTGCCGGATTGCCTAGTGCCAAAAGGAAAGACAGTCAGGGGATTTGTTTTCTCGGAAAGATAAACTACAATGATTTCGTTCGTCGTTTTTTAGGAGAAAAGGAAGGGGCGATTGTTGAACTGGAAACCGGAAAGAAAGTGGGTACACATCGAGGCTATTGGTTCCACACAATTGGTCAGCGGAAAGGGCTCGGATTGAGTGGAGGTCCCTGGTTTGTAGTCAAGAAGGATATTGAGGAAAATACTATCTACGTATCCCGTGGATATGGTGTAGAGACGCAATACGGTTATGAATTCCGGATGCATGATTTCCATTTCATTACTGATAATCCTTGGAAAGGTCAGGAGAAGGAGATAGACATTACTTTCAAGATTCGTCACACTCCCGAATTTACAAAAGGAAAACTGATACAGGAAGGGGAGAAGCTGTTTCACATCTTGTCGTTCGAAAAGTTGCAAGGCATTGCTCCGGGACAGTTTGGGGTGATTTATGATGAAGAAGTAAAAGTTTGTGTGGGGAGCGGTGAAATCATCTGTTAAATAGTTTATTTTGATTGGTGAAGATTGGATTATCAGGAGATTTTTCACTACTTTTGTTTCGTAGAATATAAATAAAGGAGGATTGCTTATGACAACGATGGAATTGAAAAGTCTGAAGATGGATTTGGTGGAGGAACTCCTGAGTTTGAATGACAAAGAGATGCTCAATCGAGTGAAGAACTATTTGAAACGACTGAAAAAAATGGAAGCTGAAAAAGAAGAGGAAGAAATCACGAAAGAAGAAGTTCTAGCAGGGATTGACGCCGGACTGAAAGAGGTAAAACTTTCAATGGAAGGTAAGTTGGAGGTAAAGACCGCAAGAGAGTTCATTAATGAATTATGAAATTATAGTTAAGCCGACATTTCAGCGGGAGGCTAAAAGGCTGGCGAAACACTATTCCTCTTTTAAGGAGGATTTTGTTTCATTGATTGATAATTTAGAACAGAATCCTCTGCTAGGAACGGACTTGGGACATGGACTGCGCAAAGTTCGTATGAAAATAACTTCAAAAGGAAAAGGTAAAAGTGGAGGAGCAAGGGTTATAACATTTACTTTAGTCGTTTCTCAACAAGATGCAGTTTTGAATCTTCTCTATATTTATGATAAAGCAGATAGAGCGTCTATATCAGAAAAGGAAATAGAACAACTTCTGAAACAGAATGGATTGAAATAGAATAGAGAAAGGCACTGTTCACTAGTTTGTGCTAATAGGATGTGTAGGGTAATTCTTATAAGGCGGCATCTCAGATGTAATATTCCGCTAAATCCACAATCCCAGCCCTCATCGCATATTTAGTAGCTTCATGTACATTATTTACTCCCAATTTGCGAAAGATATTCTTACGATGACTGTTTATCGTATGGAAACTAAGATTTTTCTCTGCTGCAATCTCTTTCGTCGTTTTCCCCAATGCAATTTCTTTTAGGATATTCTTCTCCGTTTGTGTCAATAGATGATCGTCTACGCTTGAGGCAGCCAGCGGAGAAGAAGCGCCCGAAAGCAACAGATTGCTGACATGATTGCAAATATACCGTTGTTTGCGGGTGGCACATTGAATAGCGGTCATGATTTCTTCTTTTGAGTTATCTTTCATCACTACCCCGAAAGCCATACTGCTGAACAGTACCTGGCGGAGAAAGTTCAGGCTAAGTTCGTCAGAGAATAGAATCCAGTCGGCTTCCTTGAATCTTTCCTGCAAGACAATCAATTCATCCGCCCCGGCGAAATTGAACAATGTATAATCCAATACAATCACCGCTTGCGGATACAATCGTAGCTGCTGAATCAGTTCAGCCTTGCTATCAGCTTCTAAAAGGAGGGACACTTCCTTTTGTTTACTTAGCAGGAACATCATTCCCGCCTTACTGATATCCTGATTGTCTGCGATGATAAATTCTCTCATAAGCAATGATGAATAAAAAAACTCCGCTACAAATGTACGCATTTTGCACGATTTGTAGCGGAGTTATGATAAGATTCTTGTATCCGGATTACCAGGAACGTCCTTTGAAGATATTTGACTGGTCAAGCGGAACGATATTTCCGTTCAATGTCAGGTTGTTGTTGCTGAAGTTCGGGCTGATGCTAACCGAAGCTGTATTGTTTCCGCTACTCATATTGATGAATATTTGAGCGGAGATGCCGATACCCTGAACGCTGAATGAACAGTTCACATTTCCTTTTTTGTCGATATTCATCTTCATATCCGAAGAATTACCATCTACTGTAACACCACCGATTCCGTTAGGACCTGGGTAAGGAGTGTTGAAAGCAGTCTGTACGGTGGCTCTGTTGCCATTCATCAAGACGAAGTTGGTGTTTGAAGTAACAAAAGCACTCATACCGTTGCGGAAGACCACCTGATTAGCTTCCAATACAAATTGCTTGTTCTTCAAAGCCTGTACAGCTTGTTGGTAGGCTACCATGTCCTGCACCTCTTCTTCGGCACGGAGTTTCGCTCTTTCTGCATCTCTTTCGGCTTTTCTTTCTGCGCGGCGTGCTGCTGCGTTACTTTCCTGTGCGTACATCATTGTGCTTGCACTCATTAATACTAATGCTACTAATGCAATAAACTTTTTCATAACTTTTTTTTGTTTAGGTTTAATACGTTGTTCGTTTATTGCAAAAACAAAGTGTATGCCAGATTGTTCACGAACGTCTTGCAATTTTATATCCGATGGCTGCCACAGTGATACTCATTAAGGGACTGATAATGTTGAAAAAACAATAAGGAAGATACACAAGTGTGGGTACACTCAAGATGGTAGCTTGTGTCATTCCGCAACTATTCCACGGAATCAATACAGATGTAACGGTTACTGAATCTTCCGTCGTACGGCTTAGTAAGCAACTTTCATACCCTTTCTTGGTGTAAATATCGCGAAACATATTTCCCGTCAGAATGATACTGATATACTGGTCGGCAGTTGTCAGATTAAGAAACAGGCCGGAGCAGACTGTCGCGCCAACCACGCTGACTGTTTTCTTCATGAAGCGGACGAAGATGGAAGTGATACTTCCCAGCATACCGCTTGCTGTCATTGCTCCGCCAAAACACATAGCGCATAGAATCAGCCAAATCGTATTCATCATTCCCGCCATACCACGTGTGGCGATTAAATCTGTCAGAACGGCATTGTCTGTATGTAAATTTGTCGCTCCATAAACAGTCATCATCAGTCCTTTGAACAAAGAATCGAATCCGGAAACGGCAACTCCGGAAATTTCCTGCAACAACTCCGGTTGAAATATCAAAGCAAAGACACCAGCCAGCAGGGTAGACAGGAACAGCGTTACGATAGAGGGCACTTTCCGTGCTATCAGTATTCCGGTTACAACAGGAACTATCAACAACCACGGGGTGATATGAAACTTTTCATTCAAAGCGGTTGCCACCTCCGCAATATGTTGTGTATTGCTGGCATCATGGGAGAGTCCTGCCACTGTGAAAATAATCAACGTGATGATAAGAGACGGTACCGTAGTAATCATCATATAACGAATGTGACGGAACAGGGGAGTGTCTGTGATGGAAGATGCCAAGATAGTGGTTTCGGATAAAGGAGATATTTTATCTCCGAAGTATGCCCCCGAAATGATAGCTCCGGCAATCCATCCATCTTCAAAGCCTTGGGCCTTTCCGATACCCATCAATGCGATACCGATAGTGGCAATGGTAGTCCACGAACTTCCGGTCATTACAGAAACCAATGCGCAGATGATGCAAGTTGACGCCAGGAAGAAACTGGGGTGGATGATTTGCATCCCATAATAGATTAAAGTCGGCACTACTCCGCTAATCATCCAGATGCCACTCAACGCACCGATTATCAACAGAATAATGATGGCTGTTGCCACTCCGGCAATATTGTTAGTGATGGCGAGCTCGTAATCTTTCCAGGGAATCTTATAAAACACCATACCGATCAGGATACAAATAGCTGTAGTGGTAAGCAGTGACACTTGACTTCCGCCGCTTAGGGCATCACTGCCAAAGGTGCGGATAGTGGCAAACAATAATAACACTAGTACAATGATCGGTATCAACGATACGAGGGGAGAGGGAGCTTTCTTCATCTTGATTCTTATAACCTTTTATTTATTTTCCGGCTACTGTTTGTTGATAGCCGCACAAAGATACAACAAAAAACAATGAAATCTTTTGCTTCAAAACATCAGGTAATAAAAATTATTAGATGTTTATATTTGATTGGAATATGTAGGAGACGACTCAACTGGCAAAAGTCTTGCGTCTGATCCACCAGTAACGGATGAAAAGCACCCCAGTCAGGATGAGGGCGATGGATAATCCGGTATAGAAAACTGAAATGAATGTTTCGGGCAGGAGGTGGAAGCTACGAATGGTGATTCCCAGGGAAATCATGAATATCATTGTAATCCAGCTTTTCACATCGAAAAAGGAGAACGGGCAATTCCGGTGTTCTTTCTTTTGCTCGATTCGCTGGGTATGTTTGTAGTAGAGTCTTCTGAAAACCAATACGAAGAATAATAAGAAAACCACGGTAGCTTCTCCTATTTTGAACATCCAATCTTGGGAAGTGTTTAACCAAGTCACAATCCCTATTCGCAGAATATTGGCACCGGCTATAATCCAGACAGTGCCGGCTGTGATAAGTAAGATTTGTCTGTTAACTCCGTATTTCATTGGCGTTTTTTTGTAATAAACGGTTTGACCGTTTGTTTTGTTGACTCATTTCTTGTAGAAAATCGTAATTAATAAAGAAATCCCGGTTAAAACGACTCCGATACTGATAACTCCGTGCCAGCCATATAGTTGCCAGAAGCTGCCTGCCAGAAATGTTCCCATAGAACCACCGATAAAGTAAGTAGTCATGAAAACTGTATTAATGCGGTTCGAAGCACGCGGATTCAGTTCGAAGATACTTGTCTGGTTACTTAGCTGAATACATTGCATTCCTATGTCGATGATGATGATTCCGGCGATGATGCCGACAAAGGTGTTTTCGCCGACGAAGAACAACAACCATGCAAAGAGAATCAAGCCGCAGCCGATAAAGTTGAAGCGGCGTACGCCTACTCGTTTTACGTATCTTCCTACAAAAGAAGCAGTCAGTGCTCCTGCCACTCCGCAGAGTCCCAGCATACCGATTACGTCGCTGTTGGCGAAGAATGGAGCTTGTCCCATTTTAAAAGCCAGACAGGACCACATGGCGAGGAGAGAACCGAAATTCAGTGCCGCCCGAATCGAATAAATGCGTAGTTGCGGATATTCTTTCACTAAGGCTAACAGAGATTTCATCAGGTCGCTATATTTTCCCTGGAAGTTGGTTTGAATATCAGGAAGGACTTTTAATACAACAATCGCGCAGATAAACATCATGCCTGCAGCGATGTGATACATTTCCCGCCAGCCAATCAGTTCACCGATAAATCCGCTGACGACACGTGAAGCCAGAATACCGGTCAATAGTCCTGATAAGACAATTCCTACGTTTCTGCCTTTGTGTTCCGGACGGGAAAACTGGGCGGCTATGGGAATGAATATCTGTGGAATCATGGAACAGACTCCTGTGAGGAATGAAGCGATGAGTATCAGATGGAAACTGCGTGTCAGGGCAATCGTCAACAGGGAGAATATCAGGACGATGAAATTGACAAGGATGATTTTCTTTCGTTGATATAAGTCGCCTAAAGGGGTGATGAACAACAGTCCTGCCGCATAGCCTATTTGTGTGACCATGGCAATCAGGTTAGTTCTGAACTCTGATATGCCAAGTTCATGGCGTATCATATTTAGCAGTGGTTGGATATAATAGATGTTGGCTACCGAGACACCTGCCACAATAGCAAGTGTCCAGAGGATGGATGCCGGTAGTCCTCCGTTTTCTTTTAATGGCTGTTTCATGCGGCAAAGATAATAAAATAAGATGTTTATTCGATGAAGAAAGTAGTGGAAACTGTGTTACCCTCTCCATCTACTGCCGTCAGGGAATGTTTGCCGGGAGCGGGTTGCAGGGAAATTTTGTGGAAATCCTGTGTTTGTGTCTGATAAGTGTCGTCAAGATGCCAGAAAATAATCGCATTGGGATTGCTATGTGCTAGTTCGACTGTGATAAACCCTTTACTGCCGTCCAATTGTTTGGGCAACTTGATATGGGCGTTCATCGGAGGGTAGATGAACTGCATGGATTGGAAAGCATCTTCTCCACAACCGGCTTTGAAAGGTGGCAGTGGTTTATATTCCGGATGGTGTTGCTTATAGTACCACTCCCATACGGGTGGCAGGGCAAACCATGATTTCTGAATGGTAGGCTCCGTATTTGCACAGTTTTCATAGATGCGGTGGTTTTCGTCAGCGGATAGTGTGACGAGATGGTGGTAAGGACAAGCCTCCGTCCTTAATCCGGCGGGAAGAATTAATACGGTATCAGTTTCTTCACAGAAACGTCCTTTCAGATGACCGGACTGGCGGCATATTTCTGCATCAACGAAAACGCCTGTGGGACGCTCGAACCATGGTGAAGAAGGGAGATAGCTGAATATGTCGAATAATACGGGGCCGGCTGTTTGTGCACCGACCAATCCGGGCTTTCCTTCTCCGGTTGCATTGCCTACCCATACGCCTACTGCATAACGCGGAGTCACACCCACTGCCCATGCATCACGGAATCCGTAGCTGGTTCCGGTTTTCCATGCGATGGTCTGCATGGATGGAATTGATTTCCAGTCAATCTCTTCGGGGCGGTTGACTTCTGTTAAGGCGGAGAGGGTGAGCCAGGCTGCTCCTGCTTTAGCCGAACCAGTCTCTTCCGAACCCTCTTCTATAGAGAGAGGACTGGAGTTACTTTGTTCTCGTTTTTCCTGCTCGTTATGATTGCTTTTATGATTACGATTTATTTGCTCTGCATTGCTACTTGTTTGCTCTATGCCTTCTGTTTCCAGCAGTATCTGTGCCCCCTTTCTTTGAGAGACATTCGGAGAAACACTGTTGTTGGAAAGGCTCCGTCCCATTTGCGCGTAGGCATTCGTTACATCCCATAATGTTGCTTCTGCACCTCCTAAAATCAGTGACAAACCATAATGGGATGCTGCCCGATTGATAGTCTTGAATCCCATCTGTTGCAACAAATGGTGAAACTTGGGTACTCCATATCTTTGTAACATGGTTACAGCCGGAATATTCAATGAACGTGCAAGGGCTTCGGAAGCGGGGACGGCTCCTTCAAACTGCATACTGAAGTTTTGAGGAGTAAAGCCGTTGATATTAACCGGTACATCCGGCAACAGCATTTTCGGCAATAAACTTCCTTCCTGTAACATGGCATTGTAGAGAAAGGGCTTTAAAATACTGCCTGTACTTCTGGGAGCTTGGATTATATCTACCTGGCTTCCTCCTTGTTTATGGTCGAAATGTACATTTCCGCAGTATGCTACCACTTGATTGGTGGGAATGTCGATAACTAAAATTGCCAGGTTGCGGATATCACTTCGATTAAACTCATTGCTCCACCGTTCTGCCAAACTTTCTATGTGGGTTTGTATCCCTCTGTCAATAGTTGAACGGGTATATAGCCCGTTTCTTTCCTGATAGAAACGACTGACTAGGTGGGGAGCTATTTGAGGAAGCGGGTGTGGCTCGTCGGGTAACGGTTCGCTGACAGCTAATTCGTAGGTAGACGCATCGATAATCTCTTCTTCAAGAAGTTGCTTTAATAAACGGTCGCGTTTGGAAAGCAGTGTCTTCCGTCCTTTGGATAGATGAATCATGGCAGGGGCATTGGGCAGGACAGCCAGCATAGCCGATTCCGCCCATGATAAATCTTCGGCAGCATGACCGAAGTAACGCCAGGCAGCAGCATCCAATCCTACAACATTTCCTCCGAATGGTGCATGAGAGACATACATGGATAAGATTTCTTCTTTGGAAGCCCGAAATTCCAGACGGGTAGCCCATATCATTTCAACGACTTTCTCTCCGAGTGTTCTGGGTTTGTTCCGGGCGAGACGGATGGTTTGCATGGTAAGGGTGCTGCCTCCGCTTACGACACGTTTGTTCTTTAAATTTTGGTAGAGCGCCCTTCCGGTAGCTAACGGATTAACTCCCCAGTGGTGATAAAAATGTTTGTCTTCAAAGGTAATGAGGCATTGCTTGATTTTTTCGGGTGTTGTCTTTCGGGGAGGAAACCGCCATTGACCGTCCGAGGCGATGCGTGCTCCCAATAATTCTTCATTTCGATCAGTCACAACGGTGGAGTAGGGTACATGAAACAGTTGCTGGGGAAGGCAAAAGATATACCCTATCATCAAAAGAGCAATGCTTATTGTCATTACTTTCTTAGTGACAGATAATCGTTTGAAGAATTTTATAGGATTCATTTAAATATTAAAAGCTAAGAGACATATCTTTGTGACAAATGATTAAGTACGAAATAATAAGGTGCGAAATAATTTGGCACGGCTTACACGAATTACGCGGTTTAAGTGAACGAGTAGAACCGTGAAATCCGTGTAATCCGTGCCTAAAATTATCGACTGACAGTGGTTCTTCCTGCTTTGCTTCTTGCCTGTACGTTTACATCATACATCGCTTCACATTGAACGGCAGGGAGAATAAAGTTACCTGCATAGGTGGCTTGTAACCTGACAGTGAATACCTTCGTTTCACCACGGCGCAGATTGAAATAGGTCAACACCCTGTCATCGCGTATATCCTGATAGCTGTACTTGCTGACTGATTTACCGGAGCCGTCGGGTGCTACGTTTTCCGTTTCGGGAGCAACCATTCTTTCATTGTATATTTCCCAACCGGACGGTATGATATGCGTCAGTGCCAGATTAGTGTAATCGGAAGTACCGCTGATATTGGATATCGAGGTGATAGCCATAAAATCAGTTCCCTGTATGATGTCATTGACAGAGAGCGGCGTACCGTTCAGGTTGGCATATCTTATATCCATGCGGAGGTTATCGCTGATAGCCGGTAACGTATCGTTTAGTAACTGCGTACGTGTGATAAGGTCTACGCTAAGCGCTCCCTTTCCTTGATTCTTCACAGAAACAGTGCCGGATTTTGGAGTGGTAGCGATCTCTTTTTCAAATACAGCTTTGGCTGATTTTACAGCCGGTTGCTGTTTGTCATTCCATGACCACACAAAATCCAGTGTGCCTGATAACTTTTCTGCCAGACGTCCCATTGCCATCAGAGCAAAAGCGGTAGATTGTGTACTGAACCAATCCTCTTGTGACAGATTTTTAGAAACGACTTTCGCTTGTCGCAAAGCATCCCGTTCCCGGTTCATCAGGATGAGTGTTTCCAAAATCATTGCTTCATCACGGTCGGAAGATCCATAAATCTGATTCATGGAAGAGTAAGGGTTCACCGTTGTTTCTACATTATACACAAGTTCTTCAGCCGGTTTCATCTTTCCGGTCAGTGCATAGGCGGCTGCCAGTCTCCATTTGGCTTGAATAGATAATCCGGTCTGTTCTTTCATTCGGTTCATAGCTCCATATTCCGGTACTCCTGCCAATGCAAGGGTATATAAACGGAAGGCCTGTTGCAATTCCGACTGCCATTGCTGCCAGCCACTTGCCTCCTGCGGCATACGCCAGTTTTGTGCGGCAGCACGTTGGAAGCGCTTCCACTTGTTCAGTACGTTCGCATGAACGGCATATCCTTTTTCTTGTGCCAGCGTCAGGAACATTCCTGCATAAGAACTGATCCATTCGTCAGCAACAGCATTGCCCGGCCAATATACAAATCCACCGTTGGGGAGCTGGCGACCATAAATCTGCCGGATGGCTTCCTGTACATTCGTCTTTATCTTTTCGGCTTCCGTCTTATCTATCGTTTTGAATTGAGCGACAAACAGAAGAGGCAGGGCCTTGGAAGTCAACTGTTCCGTGCAATGATGCTGATAATTGTATAAGAAGTCGAACCGACGGCTGATATCTACCGAAGGTATGCGGGATACTTCCAGCTTGATCTGATTGTTTGCAGAAGAACTACTTAGGTTGTATGACAATTCTTTGCTTTGCCCGGCTTCTATCCATTGACTGTTGCGCAGGGTAACTATTGGATTCGGATTGCGTACGTCTATTTCAATGGTTTCTTTGGTTTGTTGTCCGCCGCCATTTGCTGTCAGGTGGATCGTAGCCTTTCCGGTTTTGCTGCCTGTTTTTAAGGTAAAGAAGACAAGCTGGTCTCCCGGTTGGGTGAATTTGAGCGATTGTTGGTTAGCTCCTACAATCTGTACTCCTCCACCGGATGCCTGAAGGGATACAGTCACATTCTTCACTTGATTCTCCATCGCAAAGATATTGACCGGAACGGTAATTTCTTCCTGAATACTAAGCACGCGGGGCAAAGTAGACAACATCATCAATGGAGTCCGTACGAAGGCAGTCTTTTCCGCATTGCCATAAGCACCGTCCTGTCCGGCAACCACCATGGCACGTACCGAACCTACATACATCGGAAGTTTCAATGTATGCGTCTGGCTCTTTCCTTTTCCCAGATAGAAAGGGCCTATAAACTTGACTACTGGTTTAAAACGGTTTGCTTTAGCATCGGCAGGTTTCAACGTAGCGTCTCCCCCTGTGCTGAAAAGCGAACTGTAGCTTCCGGAAGAAGCTCCCAATACATTATCATACATATCCCATGTCCGGATGCCAAGCGCTTCGCGTGAATAGAAATCATTCCATGGGTCCGGGGTCTTGAAGTTGGTAAGATCCAATAAACCGTCGTCTACAATCGCCAATGTATAAGTCATCGGTTTACCGCTCTTTTCGCTGACGGTTACGTTGAAGTTGGTTTCCGGGCGTAACACTTCCGGCATCTGTATCTGCGGTTGCAGCACTGTCTTACTGTTAGTGACAAATACCGGAACAACACCGTACATACGGATAGGCAGGTCGTTGACTGTTTGCGCATGAGGTTGTAACAGACTGATATGCAAATATACGTTCGGAGTCATCTCCGGTGTAATCTTGAATGTATACTTCGTATCTCCTCCGTTGGAGACTTCTATCCATTCTTGATGTAGTACAGTCGAACCGTTTTCGATGGATACCAGTGCACGTCCTCCCGCTGCCGCAGGAATAATGGCTGTGGCTGTCTCTCCAATTTCATAAGAATCTTTGTTCAGAGAGAAAGCAAGCATCTTGATGCCGCTGGGATCTGTTTTGCTCGAACGTCCGCGCCATTCCGGCCAGTCTACATAAACAGTTCCTCCGGTGGCATGTCCACTCTCTTTGTCTTTCACATAAACCAAATATCGTCCCCACGACGGATAATCGACGCGGAACTTGAAGGATGTTTTTCCGCCTCTTGTCTGTAAGTTGCCGCTGGCAACAGGTGTGATGGAACTGTTGTTGATGTATGTACCAAAAGATTCACCACTGTTCTCCCACCACCAGCTCCAGCCGATGCGGTATATCTTGTATTCCAGATTAGTACGGTTCACTAACTGTCCCTGCGTGTTTACAGTCACGATGTCAAATACGTGGTCTTTGTCCGTTTCAATATATTTGCCTTTCGGCTGGTTCAGGTTGATACCGACGTAAGATGTGAATGGCGAGAACGGGATTGTTTGAGTGTAGATGCTGGCATCTCCTCCCGGTTCGAATACACGGGTAGTGAATGTTGCATTCAACATACCCGGTGCTTCGGTTGCGGTCGGAACTTTCAGTGTGACGCTGGCTTTTCCTTCCGCATCCAGTGTACCGTCAAATACATCTGTTTTGATAGTCGTGAAATCCGTAGCCGGATTATTGAAGATATATTGTCCGTAATTCTTAAACTGTGTATTCACTTTAGATAAAGACATTTCTATTTTAGCTTTCAATCTGGAGGCAGTGGCTCCTGTCAACCAGGTTGAAGTGAGTGGGGCGTAGACATCTTTGTCCGTAGCTTGAATAACCTTCGGCAATATCAGGTTTATTTTCAAGCGGTTGGGCTTTATGGTTTCGATGCGCAACCCTTTGTGGAAGGTGGTTCCACCTACCTTAATATATGCATTCCAGAGTCCGGTCGGATCTGTTGCCTGTGTCGGAACGTCGAATGTATAAAATCCGTTCATTCCTTGCGTTGAAATCATTTTGGTGTAGAACTGTCCTCTCGGATTGTATATTTCCAGTGCTACGGGATGCTTGTCGGGGATTCTCTTTTCGCGGTCCTCCAATATAAAGGAGATGTGCAGCGTGTCTCCCGGTCGCCATACCCCTCTTTCGCCATATATGAATCCTTTCAATCCCTTTTGAATATCTTTTCCTCCCACGTCGAATCTACTGACAGACTGTTCTTCACCGTCTACGACACGGACATACGCCTTTTGCTTTTCCGATTCCGCCACGATAATGAAAGGCACGCCCTTCGGAGTGATTTCAACGAATCCATCTCCATTAGTTTCTCCCTTTCCTATGGGCTGTAACTGGAAGTTATATGCTGTTACTTGTGCTTTCCCTATCGGTTTGGTGTCCAAAATATTGCTTACGGCAATCCATAGTTTGTTCAGTGAATTCCGTTTTACAATCATTCCCAGGTTGGAAGCAAATACATTACAGGCGGCTATACGGTCTGAATTCATATAATAAGATGGATGACAAGGATTGTCGCGTTCTGTCCATCGATATACGCTCCAATCCATTGTTCCTCCGTTGTAATAATAGTAAGCTTCGGGCGTATTCCAGATGGCTTCATCTTCTTCAGACAAGACACTTCCGCTTACTTTGGTCAGTCCGTCGGATGTGTTACTGCCGGCGAATTTTATATTCTGATTCTCGCTTCCCCCACAAGGATAAGCGGAGTATTCCTGACGGAATGAAAGTATGACACGGTATATGGCACCCGGCTCCTGATGAATCAACCCGGCAAGATCTATTGAGTAATCCCCCCAATGATGAATGTCTTTGGAAGCATCTTTGGCAAGCCACAATGTTTTTTTGTAAACCAGTCTTCCCGAGCGGCGTAGTTCATTGGCCGAGGCGAGCGAATTGGTTTGCATAAACATCAATACATTATTCTCGAAGACGCGGATCACGCTCAAATCCACAGCATATAGATTGACTGCCCTGAAAGGAATAATCAGACTTTTCGAATCGGGCAGGATAGCGGCGGAGGTAGACATTTCTACCTGTGGTTTCAGACTTACTTCACTGAACGAAATTGTATGAGAAGTCCCCAGCGCTTTACCTTGACTGTCTTTGACCCCTTCATGGATATTCAACGTCAGTTTGTTCTGTGTGTTTGCTTCAAAATAGATGAAGACTCTGTTCTCACTGATTTGGAAGACAGATGAAGAGACTTCCGGAATCTCAATCAGTCCTTTTAAATCCTGGGTAGTGGATAAAGGAGCGGAGAAAACAATCTCAATTCCGTTTTCCGGTTGTTCAATGCGTTCGGCAGACATAAAACGGAAGCAATCCTTAGCCGGTATCAGCACTTCTTCGCTTTGTTTGCGGTCGATGCCAGCCGGGTTACCATTGGCTGTAATGGTCAATGGGTAATCATCTGCTTCTCTGGGTATTTGTCTGATGCTAAACTGATACCGGGTAAGGTTGTCTGTCGCGGTGACTTCTACCGGATAACTCTTCTTGCCATCGCTGGCAGTCAGCATCTTTTCCACTTCCTTTTTTTTCACTACATCGCTGAAGCGTATTTCTCCTTTAATATTTATTTCATCCGGTTGGGTAGCTGTAATTGGTAACGACTCCAACTGCAAAGTGAAGTTACGTTCCTGCACACGGAATGAGAAGTTGAACTCTTTTAGTTTTTTGTCCACTTCGATGAAGTCTCCAAGCCGGAAAGTTCCTTCGTAGAGCGTTCCCGGTTTCAATGTTCCTTCTTCTGGCACAAACTCAATGGTGTTGTTGCTTACCCAATATGCTTTTCCTTTTAATGAAGGGGAAAAGCTGAACGGATTGTTTTTTAACTCACTGTTCAGATCCACCATAGGTTGGTCATGAGTCAACTCTATGCGTATGGTGGAATTCTGTGAAATAACTCCTCCCGTATACGCATTTACATACGGTGCATAATCGGCAGAAGGAATGATGTCTTTTTGAGTACGTGTGCATGAATATAGGCCCACAGTCATCATGATAAGTAGGAGTAGTCCGGTAGCACTAATGCTACGTGTAGTCTTTGTTAGTCCCATAGCGATGAGTTTTT
Source organism: Bacteroides luhongzhouii (assembly GCF_009193295.2). Classification (NCBI taxonomy): domain Bacteria; kingdom Pseudomonadati; phylum Bacteroidota; class Bacteroidia; order Bacteroidales; family Bacteroidaceae; genus Bacteroides; species Bacteroides luhongzhouii. The sequence continues at coordinate 3,393,297 of NZ_CP059973.1, forward strand.
TTATAGTTCAACAAACAAATATACAGTTTTTATGCTAAATCCTTTGTTATTCTGATTATTTTTGCAAGTTCTTAATCAATTTATTTATGGGGAAAAAGAAAGAATACAAAGAGGCCAATCGGCGATTTCTGAAAAACCTGTCTTTTCAGGAAGGCGTTTTTGCGTTGCCGTGTGGAATTTATTACAAAGTTTTGGAGACTGGCGAAGGTACGATTTCTCCGGGTGCGCGGAGTATCGTTACCGTGCATTATAAAGGAAGTCTGATTGATGGCCGGGTATTTGATAATTCTTATGAACGTACTTGTCCCGATGCCTTACGTCTTAGTGATGTAATAGAAGGGTGGCAGGTAGCACTTCAGAGAATGCACGTTGGAGATAAATGGGTAATCTATATACCTTATGCAATGGGATACGGTATTAAATCGTTTGATTCTATTCCTGCTTACTCAACATTGATATTTGAAGTGGAACTGCTTGGAGTTGCATAGAGGTGAGCTATATACAATTAGATGCATGGATATTTTTCTTTTAGCTTCTTCATAAAAGAATTGCTTACTTGTAAAAGTTCCATCTCGTTAAATGGAGGCAGCAATATGCAACTGTTGTCTTCAATCGAAGCCAGATAGCCTATATTGATAATGTATGACTGGCTAATTTGGATCAGATAGGGATGCAGACTCAATATTTTTTGTGAGTTTGTATTTCTTTTTAGTGCTAAGATATGATTGTTATTTAATACAGCTTCCCATAGTTTGCTTTTGGAGTTATATCGGAAATAGCCAATCTGTTCTAAATGGATTAGTTGTAAGTTTCCGGTTATTGTAGTATATAAGAAGATGTTTTTTCTTGATCTTTTTCAACGTTGATGTGATTGCAATTATCAATATTCATATTTTGTTTATCTTAGTATATGATTAATTTGTTGATGATGTTGACATCGTGATATTCCCCAATATAATTTCGGATAATTGTCTTTGGCGCGTATGATAAGAATGATGCCTATGATTAAAGCTATCAGATCGAGTGTAAGTTCAATAGACAAGTGTATTATTCCCATATTTTTGACGTGTTTCTATTCTTTGCAGTATATGCGTAGGTATTTTCTTTTGCAAAGGTAGCCAAAAATAGAGATATCCGGTAATAAAAACATGCAGCTTTGGAGAAACTTAGTAATGCTGACCTTTCTTATACTTCCTTTATTTCCTTAGATGAACCATCTTCTGCCAGTTCTTTAATCTCTTTATTCAAAAACACAGAAAGTACAGTTCTTACTACAACAACTCCACCCAAGATCGCCAGTTCATCCAAAGTAGGATCAACTACAGTTTTCAGTATGTCGGATGCGATTAGAAATTCCAGTCCCAGTAAGAGATAACTGCCGAAATCCGCCCTAAGCTGCCGGATATTATTAATAGTATAAGTTCCGTTGAACCGTTTTATCTCATTGCGCAGGAAGGCTACAAAACCAACGAGCACACCATAGGTCACAATCAGTAGACTGATGACACTGATGATAGTGGCGAGTGTATTTAAGAATGTGAGTAGCATTGTTGTATAATGTTTAGTATCTGTTATATAAACAATCGAAGTTATATAATAGTTCTCAAATGGATCTTTCGTTAGGATTGAGTTCTTAATCTAATATCATAAATAAATGGATAAAGAACATATTTCAAGAAATGCTTTTTGCAATCTATGGCTTTTTAGATAATAATAATGGGCCACGATGTCTTATAATAAATATAGAATGGAAACGCTATTCCAAAAGTTTTTGTTTAAAAAAAATAGGAGAGTGCTGTATTAAGCACTCTCCTTGTATATGAAGTAATAAATTACTTACTCAAAGCCTGAGCTACGTCTACAGCACAAGCTACTGTACAACCTACCATCGGGTTGTTACCAATTCCCAAGAATCCCATCATTTCTACGTGAGCAGGAACTGATGAAGAACCAGCGAACTGAGCGTCTGAGTGCATACGACCCATTGTGTCTGTCATACCGTATGAAGCAGGACCTGCAGCCATGTTATCCGGGTGAAGAGTACGGCCTGTACCACCACCGGAAGCTACAGAGAAATATGGTTTGCCAGCAAGAACACGTTCTTTCTTGTAAGTACCTGCAACTGGATGTTGGAAACGAGTCGGGTTAGTAGAGTTACCTGTGATAGATACGTCTACACCTTCTTTCCACATGATAGCTACACCTTCGCGAACGTCGTCAGCACCATAACATTTTACTTTTGCACGAGGACCGTCAGAGTAAGCGATTTCGCGAACAACTTTCAGTTCACCTGTAAAGTAATCAAATTGAGTCTGAACGTATGTAAAGCCGTTGATACGGGAGATGATCTGAGCAGCGTCTTTTCCAAGACCGTTCAAGATACAACGCAACGGTTCTTTACGTACTTTGTCTGCTTTGGCAGCGATTTTGATAGCACCTTCAGCAGCAGCGAAAGATTCGTGACCTGCCAGGAAAGCGAAACATTTAGTTTCTTCGCGTAGCAACATAGCAGCGAGGTTACCATGGCCGATACCAACCTTACGGTCGTCAGCTACAGAGCCCGGGATGCAGAATGCTTGCAGACCGATACCGATAGCTTCAGCAGCTTCAGCAGCATTTGTGCAGTTTTTCTTAAGAGCAATAGCAGTACCTACTACATAAGCCCATTTTGCGTTTTCAAAACAGATAGGCTGAGTTTCTTCACACGTTTTATAAGGATCAAGTCCGGCAGCTTCGCAGATAGCGTTAGCTTCTTCGATGTCTTTGATGCCGTTAGTGTTCAAGGCTTCAATGATACCTTTGATACGACGGTCTTGGCTTTCGAATTTTACTTCTCTAATCATAGTTTCTTTCCTCCTTATATTATTCGTGACGTGGATCAATAGATTTAACTGCTCCCTGTTCTGCTGTTACGCGTCCATAAGTACCTGTAACTTTCTTCAAAGCTTCGTTAGCATCAGTACCTTTCTTGATTTCGTCCATGAACTTACCCATGTGTACGAATTCGTATCCGCAGATTTCGTCGTTCTTGTCCAAGAAGATTTGTTTGATATAACCTTCTGCCATTTCAAGGTAACGAGGACCTTTAGCCAAAGTACCATAAAGAGTACCTACCTGGCTACGCAGACCTTTACCCAAGTCTTCCAAACCTGCGCCGATAATCAAACCACCTTCAGAGAAAGCTGATTGAGTACGTCCGTATACGATTTGCAAGAAAAGTTCGCGCATTGCTGTGTTGATGGCGTCGCAAACAAGGTCAGTGTTCAATGCTTCAAGGATCGTTTTTCCCGGAAGAATTTCAGCAGCCATAGCTGCAGAGTGAGTCATACCGGAACATCCGATAGTTTCAACTAAAGCTTCCTGAATGATACCTTCTTTAACGTTCAGTGTCAGTTTACAAGCACCTTGTTGAGGAGCGCACCAACCGATACCGTGTGTCAAACCAGAAATATCAACGATTTCTTTAGATTTTACCCATTTGCCTTCTTCGGGTATGGGAGCCGGTCCGTGGTTAGGACCCTTCTTTACAACACACATGTGTTCCACTTCGTGTGAATAAGTCATAATTAGCTCTTTTTTTAGTGATATAATTAAAAATACGTAGTCACGATTCTCTAAATCGCCCACAAAGGTAGTCGATTTATTTGTTTCTGCAAATCGCCTTTTATTACTTTTTTGTGAAAAGGAACAAATCTGTTTACGTTTTTTCGTCGTTTGTAAAGTCGGGATTGCATTTGTGAAAGATTGAGACCGGGAGAACTATCTATCTTGTGCTTTGTTGTTATTAGAAAATGAAAATTTATGGAACTAAATCAGATAGATATACATTATTTAATAGCGGCAATTTGTGTTATTTCATCTGCGCTTGTGTTTTATACGATAGGTGTTTGGGGAGAACGTCTTCAAAGGAAATTAAAGTTTTGGCATATCATTTTCTTTCTTCTCGGGTTGCTGGCCGATACAGTTGGCACAAGCCTGATGGAGCATATTGCCGAACTGACTCATCTGCATGACGAAATGCATACGGTGACAGGGGTAATTGCTATTCTTCTGATGTTTGTACATGCTTTATGGGCGATATGGACCTATGTGAAGGGAACACCTATAGAAAAGAGGCATTTTAATCGTTTCAGTATTGTGGTTTGGTGCATTTGGCTTATACCTTATTTAATAGGTGTTTATTTGGGGATGCGATTATAATTTACATAATTCATGTCTTGTATTGATTCTTTTGATTTGCTTAGTGTGGTTATTTAAAATAATACTGTATATTTGTGATAACAAATCGAAAGACTATGATACGACGTAGGCTCCGCCTCTTATACCTTTTAACTGGAATGACCTTGTCTGCTTATTCGCAAGGATTGTTATTTCAGGCTAATGATAAACAAATCAAAGAAAGAACTTCTCTTCAGATATTTCAGGAAGAGAAGATACCCTGTTTTACAAAAAACTTTCAGTTAAGTTTCGAACTTTCCATTCGTGATTTTGATACTTTTGGATATGTGTTTTTACTAAAGGAAAATCGGGGGAAAACCAAATATAGCTTTACATATACATATCTGGATAGTGAAAATAGTACATTTAAATTTAATACTGATGGGAAGGAAAATCATTATTCTTTGAATCTGCGGAATGATGCATTAGCTTATCAGTGGATCCCTGTCTCTTTTACATTCGATTTACAACACGACTTGCTAACAATTCGTATCGGAGATTATGAAAAGAAAATCACTTCTTTAGGATTGAAAGATACTTTTTGTCCGCATTTGTTTTTTGGACGTTATGACTATATTTTGGATATGCCCACCTTTGCTATCCGTAATTTGAAACTAGAGGGTGATAAAAAATATTCGTATATATTTCCACTGAATGAGAATGAAGGAGAAGAAGTACATACTTCTACTGGAGATGTGTTGGGTACGGTTGTAAATCCTGTGTGGCTCATTAACGGTTCATATCATTGGGATAAACTTTTTGAATATTCTTTCCAGACTCCTTCTGGGATTACTTTTGAACCGGACAGTCAAAGGTTGATTCTTTTTAGTCAGGATTCACTCCTTACTTTTAATCTGTTGAAACGTCAGCTACAAAAATATTCTTATGCCAATAAGCTTCCTGTTAAAATGCAGTTAGCTACTCATTTCATGAATACGACGGATGGCAAACTTTATGTTTATGAATTGAATAACCTGCCGTTAGGAGATGCTACTGTGGCAGCTCTTGACCTGGGTAAACGGAAGTGGAGGCAGACTGGAATAGCAGCTTTACCAGTACAGCTACATCATCATGATGGTTTTTGGGATGAAACAGTTGGGAAATATCTTGTTTTTGGCGGTTTTGGAAATAAACGTTTTAATAATACATTTTTGGAATATGATATTGAAGCTGACCGATGGGATACCCTTTCATATTCCGGTGACCCGATTATTCCTCGTTATTTTTCCGGCATGGCAGTAAATAAAAATCGAGAACACGTCTATATCTTTGGAGGAATGGGAAATGAATCTGGTGAACAGAGCGTAGGTCGAAATTATCTCCATGATCTTTATTTGCTTGACAGAAAACAACAGTCTGTTCAACGTTTGTGGCAGAAAACTCCGGAGTATCGCTGGGTTGTGGCTCGAGATATGATACTAACGCCTGATGAAAAATATATCTACGCCTTGTGTTATCCCGAATATCTTTCAGAAACCTATTTACAGCTTTATCGTTTGACTATTGATGATGGAACTATAAAAATCCTGGGAGATTCAATTCCGATGCGTTCGGAAGAAATTATGACGAATGCTAACCTTTATTATAATTCACTGACGCATGAATATTATTGCACGACTACAGAATTTGATAAAAAGGGGCATACAGTGATTCGGACCTATGTGTTGTCTGCTCCTCCAGTTTCTTTGGATGAAGTCCGCTCTTACAATTCAAAGTCTTCTTTTGATATTCGCTGGTTATGGATAATAGTAGGAGTTATATTGTTTTTGGGAGGTTATTTGATTGTCCGAAGGAGGCGAAGGAGACAGGCTGATGTGATTCCGGTACAATCGTCCGTGTCATCAGCCGAGAAAAGGAAACCGAATATCCTCATATCTGGAAAAGAAACTTTCTCTAAAAAAGATTTTGAATCATCAATCGTTCGTCCGAATGCCGTTTATTTATTTGGACCCTTTACAGTGATTGACCGGAATGGGCGGGATATTACACATTTGTTCAGTTCCCGTTTACGGCAGGTTTTCATTTATATATTGCTTCATAGCACCCATAATGGCGTCCTGTCTGCTTCATTAAATGAAGTATTTTGGTCTGATAAGCCTGACGATAAAGTTAAAAATCTGAAAGGAGTAACGATTAATCAAATACGCAAGAATCTGACCGCACTGGATGGAGTGGAACTTGTATATGATAAAGGATATTTCAGATTGGTATTTACAGACTGTTACTGTGATTATTTCCGCTTCCGTACTTTGAAGAATGTTGAAGAGGTGGAAAATGAATTAGGCGTTTTACTGATGCGTGGCAAATTTCTTGATGGTTTGGATGTCGGAATGATGGATCATTTCAAACAAAAGATAGAAGAATTCTTGTCTTCCTTTTTACCCTTGGAAATTGAACGTTTGTATCAGGAACATAAGTATGATGCTGTCATTCGTTTTTGCAATGTGCTTTTCCGGGTAGATCCGGTTAATGAGTTGGCATTGGCATATTGTATGCATGCACTTAATAATACGGGTTCGTCACAAGAGGCAATTCTTCAATATTCTTTGTTTGTTCGTGAGTATAAACAAATGATGAATGAAGAGTATTCAATTTCATATGTAGAACTAATGAGTAAAAATCCCCCTTTTCATCGATAAAAAGCTAGTTGGTTAATGATAATTATTCACTTATTAATCCGCTATTAACCCACCACTAATAAGTTGCTTAACCTCGCTACATTATGTTTGCAGCGATGTTATTCACTTATTGTTTTATTTAAAACCTAATACGTATGAGAACAAGATTCTTAATGAAACTTTGTTTATTCGGTTTGTTGGTTTGGTGTATCAGCTCGTGCAAGAGCGATAATGGCGATTCGGTGCGGCCCGTTGCACTTGAATGCATGTATGCACATCTGACTGACATGACGAACATGCTTGATACCGCAAAGATTGGTACAAGTGACGGAACTTTTCCTTTGGCAAATGCTCAAAACTTACAAAAGGCTGTTGAAGAATTACAAATCGGTATCTCTAAAGGTATGGCAGGATACTTTGTATTACAGTATGAAATAGATAACTACTGTATCGCGGCTGAAAAAGCTATTGCCGAATTTCAGGATTCTTATCAACAAACATTACAACCGGGTACTCCCGCTGAACTGAAAATATTCGGTATTGATGGAAAGGGGCGTATTGAATTTGGCTCAGATCCGGCCTATGGTGGTGGCAACACATTCACGGTTGAAAGCTGGATGAAATATGATGCCGGCTTCTTTGAGTCGGGAATTGGTAGTTTCCTTTCCACTTTTGACGGAAATCAACCGAACGAGGGATGGATGATCAACTTTTTAGGTTCTAATCTTCGTACAACTATCGGTATGGGACCACAGGAAGGTCGCGTATTGGAAGAAGGACGTGCATATCCTGATAATTTCGGTAAGTGGAATCATGTTGTGACGGTATGGAACAGTACTCTTTCGGAAGGTCAGTTGAAGATGTATGTTAATGGCGAATTATTCTTTAGTAAGACCAATGATGTGAAGAATGATGCTGGAGTATTACAAAACTATATGCCTAACACCCGTAACCAAAATATGTGGGCATTTCAGGAACCGACTGATAACTCACGTTGTATGACCGGATTCATTAAGAAGTTCCGTATGTGGAGTACTGCAAAATCAGCTGATGAAATAAAATCATTGATGAACTCGGATGTGACGGGGACAGAAAGCGGACTGGTGTGTGCATGGGATTTTACAACGGTGGCTGAAGATGTAACCAATATCCCTGATAAGACAGGAAAACATGTTGCAAAAATTGTAGGTAACTACAAGTGGTTTAAAGTTGAGAACTAACCTTAAATATACAGATGGAAAGTATGAAAAATAATATAATAAAAATAAGATCTTTCTTTTTCCTGCTTCTTGTGTTATGCGGGTGGGGAAGTGTACAAGCACAGCAAATGCTTACTGTGAAGGGTGTAGTGGTGGACGCATTAAAAGAACCACTTCCCGGGGCTAGTGTTCAGGTAGTAGGAATGTCTACCGGTACGGTAACCGATTTAGATGGTAACTTTAATATTCAGGTTCCGAAAGGAAAAACGATAGCTATTTCTTTTATAGGATATGTGACGCAGGAACTGACTGTAAATCAAAATCAGACAAATCTTACTATTCAGTTGAAAGACGACTCCAAACAGTTGAACGAAGTAGTTGTAATTGGTTATGGAACAGTAGAAAAGAAAGATTTGACCGGTTCTATTCAATCTGTGACTAGCAAAGAATTAAGCAAACTGGTAACTACTGATGTCACAGAAACACTGAACGGACGTGTAGGAGGTGTGCTTGTGAATAAGACATCCAATCGTCCCGGTTCGGATACAAAAATAGAAATTCGCGGTATTAACTCGTTCAATTTCTCAAATGAACCTTTGTACGTGATTGACGGTGTACCTTCTCAAACAGGAATGCGTCATTTGAACTCTGCCGATATTGAATCTATCGACATATTGAAAGACGCATCTTCCAGTGCTATCTATGGTTCTCGTGGTGCAAACGGTGTTGTGATTATCACTACTAAAGGAGCTAACAAACGTCAGGGATTTAATATTGATTATTCGGGATATGTCGGTTTCAAGACACCTACCCGTATTCCTGAAATGATTGGTAATATGGGTAACGGTTTGGAATATGTAGACTATCGTACCGCTTTGTGGAAGAAAAAATATGGGGATGCTTCATTAAGCCGTCCGGATTTTCTGACAGATGACGAGAAACGTCGTATTAAGTATGGCGAATATTATGATTGGTTGCGCGAATTATCGCAGAATGCATTGACTACCAGTCACTCTATTTCCACCACTGGAGGTACGGACAAACTGTCTTTTTCTTTTGGCTTGGGATATTTGAAAGATGATGGTATGATAGGTGATGAAAGTTTTGAACGTATCACAGCTAATATAGGGTTAGAATATCGTTTCTCAGATAAGTTCAAGACTGGTGTTAATAGCTATGTTTCTTTGAATAATACCAATGAAGGAGCGAATGATGCATTGGTTAATGCATACTTCCTACCACCGACAGTAAGTCCTTATGATAAGGATGGAAGCTACTTGTTTAATTGCCAACCGACTTCCAGTAAGATCAATCCGTTTGTTCAGATAGAAAACAATAAGAGAGAGAAGGAAGCTAATTATACTAACTTCTCCGGTTATCTGGAATATCAACCGATAAAAGGATTGAGCTTTAAGTCACAGATTGCCGTTCAGTACGATTCGGATGTTTATGGAGAATGGGTAGGTACAATGACACAAGCCAAAGGAGGACTTAATGCACCGGAAGCTTACCGGAAGGAAGGACGGAATATGAACTGGGTGTGGGATAATATCATTACTTATGATAAAACCTGGAAGAATATCCATCGTTTGAATGTTATCGGTTTATATAGTGCGCAGAAGGAAACTCATAAAGGTTCAGAAATGCGGGGAGATGGTTTGCCTTATAATTCGGACTGGCATGCAATTGAGACTGCTGAAGAAATCCGTGATGTAAAAAGCTACTATTGGGAATCATCCATGCTTTCTTTCATGGGACGTGCTAATTACACATTGCTGGATCGTTACTTGTTTACTATAACAGGACGCTACGATGGAACTTCCCGTTTGGCTACCGGTAATCAATGGGGATTTATGCCATCGGCTGCTATTGGTTGGCAGATGAAAAATGAGAACTTCCTGAAAGATGTAGACTGGCTGAATAGTTTGAAACTTCGTGTTAGCTGGGGTAGATCGGGAAACAATAGCATCGACCATGATATTACTTGGACAAAGCTGGATCTGGCACACTATATCTATGGGGGAAAAGGTGAAAATGCGTTTGGATTAGGTGACCGGAAAGGTAACAAAAATCTTCGTTGGGAAATGACCTCAGAATGGAATTATGGTATTGACTTCGGTTTCCTGAATAATCGAATTAATGGTACAATTGATGTTTATAACCGTACTACCAAGGATTTGATTTTCGCCCGTTCGGTAGGTAGCCTTAATGGTTATGGCTCTATTCTTGAAAATGTGGGAACATCATCCAATAAAGGTGTAGAAATAGGTTTGAACACAGTAAATATTTCTACTAAAGACTTTACTTGGAAAACAAACCTGACTTTCTCTCTAAACCGTAACAAGATTGTAGATCTATATGGTGATAAAAAGGATGATTTAGCCAACCGCTGGTTTATCGGTCAACCGATGAAAGTGATTTATGATTTAGAAAAGGTTGGAATCTGGCAAATAGAAGATAAGGAACTGGCAGCTAAATATGGGCAGGTGCCGGGACATATTCGTGTAGCTGATTTGGATGATAATTATGTAATTGATGAGCGCGACTATAAAGTACTCGGTACTCCGTCGCCCGATTGGACAGCAGGTATGACCAATACCTTTGCCTACAAGAATTGGGATTTATCTTTCTATATGTATGCTCGTATCGGTGGTATTTATAATGATGACTTCACTTATATGTTTACTGCATGGGATAATGAACATTGGAATAAATTAAATGTAAACTACTGGACTCCGGAGAATCGTAGTAACGAGTACCAACAAATCGGCGCACAATCCTATCATACTCAGGTATTAGGTAAGATTTCCGGTTCATTCCTGAAAATACAGAATATCACCTTAGGTTATACCCTTCCGGAAACATGGATGAAGAAAATGAAAATGAAAAATGCGCGTGCTTACATCAATGTTCAGAATCCGTTTACATTTACCGACTATCTCGGCCCGGATCCGGAAACGATTGGTGAAGATGTATACAAATCATTATCGCTCTATCCGATGACCTTTACTTTTGGAGTGAATTTAACCTTCTAAATACTTGAAACCTTATGAAACGAGTAAAAAAACAAATTAAATATTTAGCACTGTTGGCAATATGTTTGCTAAGTGGTTGCTCTGATTTTCTGGATAGTTATAACCCTTCGGCAGTGACAGATGATTTCTATAATACCAAAGAAGGGCAGCGGAAGTTGTTAACTGATATTAATGCACGTTATCGTGATGTCTTTAACACGGGTGAGTTGCAGTATTATGGAACAGATATCTATATGGCAATTTCGGAAGAACCGGCAGAGCGTATGTTTAACGGTTATGACAAGACTTTTAATTCAACAGCTCCCATCGTAGGCGATTACTGGAAAGTTCTCTATAAGATTGTGCAGGAAAGCAATATTCTGTTGAATCGCTGTACGCCGGATATTGCAGGAAGCGATTATACTTCGCTGACTGCACAAGCCCGTTTCTTCCGGGCGATGGCTTACTACTATTTGGTAGAAACATTCGGTCCTGTGCCTTTGCTCACCGAAGAGAACACAAATGTTATCCAGCAGGCGGAGCGTACCGGTGAACAGGCTATCTATACTTTTATCATTACCGAATTAAATGATATAAAAGATAAACTGGATATGACCACTATTTCGGCCGGAAAGGTAACTAATGCAGCGGTAATACACTTCTTAGGAAAAATGTATCTGACACGCGCTTATAAATCGTTTGCCGAAGCGGATGATTTTTCTAATGCGGCAATGACCTTCGATTTGTTGGTAGAGAATCCGGCTTCAGGTTATGCCTTGCAGGAAAATTATGCAGCTTTGTTTGATGAAAACAATCAGGCCAATTCAGAAGTGATCTGGGCTATTCAGTATGGACTGGATAAGAATTATCGGGGTAGCGGAAATCCGCAACAGGCACAATTTGGATTTAATATTGTTGCATTGGAACCGGATTTGTTTATCAAGAACCAGAACGATTATTCTAATATTTCCCGTAAATACTGGGTGAATCCCAAAGCGCATGAACTTTATACAGATCCGGAAGCAGATACTCGTTATGATGTGACTTTCAAACGTGAATATTACATAAACAACCCTGATAATGCTGATTATGGCAAGTTAGGAATCTATTTTCCCCGTTGGAACGATAAATCGGGCATGAGTAATAATGCGAAGAAGTTTTATCCATTCAAGCAAGATGATGAATATGTGTGGTATCCGCAATCTACAGCACTTCCTGTATTGGAAACGGCTTCAGACCGTATGCCGATGGTACAGAAGTTTAGTGATACTAAGATACAGTGGGGGGAAGGCGGTTCTCGTGAAGATGTCATTTTCCGTTTGGGAGATACTTACCTTTTGTGTGCTGAAGCTTATCTGGGTGCCGGAAACAAAAAACTAGCTTTGGAGCGTATCAACAGTATACGTAAACGTGCTGCTAAAGATGCGGCTGCTTATGAGGCAATGAAATTGACGGATCTGGATATAAACGTTATTATGGATGAGCGTGCTCGCGAATTAATGGGAGAACACGATCGTTGGTTTGATCTGAAACGTACTCAAACATTATTGACGCGCGTACCTGTGTACAATCCGTTTGTGGTGAAATATGATAATTTGAATGAAAATCATTTGGTACGTCCCATTCCACAAGATGAACGGAATAAGGTAGACGGATTATCGCAGAATGAAGGTTATTGATTAATAGTTAACTAACAAATGAAAGAATTAATGATGAAAACAACTATATGTGGTGCCGCACTGCTGTTGAGCCTTACGATGGCTAGCTGTGAAGTGTACGAATCACCGGAAATCAATCAGGGGTTGAATGAAGAAAATAACACGTCCCTTTATGCAGATGCCTATGACCCGATCAGTAATGTAGGGCAATACTATATGCCCGAAATGAAAGTGAAGCCGAAAAAATACTGGAACTGTGTGGAAGTAGTGACGGTAGGCAGTCGCAACGAATTGGGGCAGACGGATAAGATGCGCGGATTGCAGTATCACCTGCTGTGCCAGTCATTGGCAGGATTGACCAACCGTGCCGTGGAACAGGGAAAAAGCGAAATAGCCGTATGGCTGCACGATCACGGTGGCAGTGACTCTTATAAACTCTCCGAACAAGCGCTTAAAGATATGGGTATTCATGAACAGGGAAGGCAGAGCGGATTGGAGCTGGCGCGTAATGATTATGGCCCATCTGATGGAGTAACTATTCAGTTAAAAGGAATGTTCGATGGATATGTTTTAACGGATATTGAGAATAATCCGGAGAGTGGAGTGGTAGCTTCCGTAGCTTCTCATGTTTATAATTCAATAATCGTAGATGTTCGTGATAAAGAATATTATGAAGAAGCCGGATACACCATGAAGTATGATGCAAGAAGCAAAACTACTGCTCAAGCATGGGCTGAGTTCAAAGATAAGTGTAGCAATAAAGCGTTGGTAATCATGCCCGTTCAGACCGGTGAGTTGCGTGAGTTTGCCATCAAGAACGAGTTTTTCGTGCTCAACCTCAATAAGCGTCAGGGCAGTTCGCTTGGCGGACAAAATACAGCATTGCTGAAAGAAATTTTAGCATGGTTGGAACCGAATGCTCCTGTTTTTGGATGGGAACAAGGAGTGAGCGAAGATGCTTTTGTTGATTTGGTTTCCAAGAGCGGACATCCAATGATTCCTTGTGACTGGAGTTACAATCATTCGTTGACTTCTTTACTCTATTCTCAACGACAAAAATCTACATTGGCACATGTTAAGAATCCGCAGTTTCTTGATTATACAAAGAAAAAGAATTTCGTTTCCTTTTTCCTTTCAGATGGTGACAACATACAATGGATGATGAATGACTTCAAAGATTTTTATAATGCGCCAGAATCGGAAGAAGTACGAATGACGTATGGTATGGCAGCTTCGGTACTTCCAATGATGGCACCGGCACAATTTGATAATCTGTTGAGCCAGCAAAAACCAAATTGTTCTATTTTGGAAATGTTGGGAGGTGGTTACTATTATGTAGACAACTATAGCGAGAATGGCGATCGGGCGAAGAATCTGAAAGTTGTAGCCGAACGTTTGTCCGCTCATATGCGTCAACACCGCGTGAAACTTTTGGGAGTGATGGCTATGAATGTGAAATCTGAAGCTGCTAAAGAAGCATTTCAGGCTTATGTAGATGCGAATGATCAGTTGGAAGGTATCGTGGCACTTCAGTATAGCCCTTACGCAGGTGGTGAAGGAGATGTTATCTGGGTAACAAATAAGGCGGGCTATGATATTCCGGTTATTACAGTGAAATATTCTTTATGGAATTTCGGTAACCGGAACACAGAACGTGAAGGAACCCCTGCATATATTGCCGGAAAGTTGAAACAGGAAGCACAACAGGAAAGTTTTTCTGTAGTATGTGTACACGCATGGAGTAATTTCTCAGATCATGGAAAAACAGAAGATCCGTTGATAGAGAACCAATCCGGTGATATCCGTGGAGCTGGAGCGGCTAAACTCTGTGCAGGACATCTGAATGATACTTTTGAAGTGGTAAATATGCAGGAACTGGTATGGCGTTTACGCATGAGCCAGCGTCCGGAACAGACCAAGAAGTATCTGACTGAAGTATTTTAATTAATCTGGTTTTCACAAGCTTTTTGCATAGCTTTTCCTTTTTAGTATAAAATGGCAGTCATGTGGAAAGCTTGTGAAACTTAAGCAAACAACAATAGATCATGGTTACAAGATTGTTTTTCTTATCAATTTGTCTTCCTTTTCTGCTCACTTCGTGCCAGCAGTCAAAGAAGGCTGTAGAGTTCGTAGACTACGTGAATCCTCTGATGGGTACCGAGTCTACTTTTGCATTTTCGCACGGTAATACTTATCCTGCCGTAGCGGTGCCTTGGGGAATGAATTTCTGGAGTCCGCAGACGGGAGAGAATGGTAGCGGATGGATGTATATGTATACTGACAGCCTGATGCGAGGTTTCAGACAAACGCATCAACCCAGTCCCTGGATAAATGACTATGGTACATTCTCCATAATGCCACTTGCCGGGGAACTCAAAATGAGTCATAAAGAGCGTCAGGTCCCTTTCTCTCATGAACAGGAGAAGGCGACTCCTTACAACTACAGTGTCACGTTCAAGAATGGTTTGCAAACCTCTCTTTCAGCTACTTCCCGTGGAGCTGTATTGGAAGTTTCTTTCCCCGAGAAGCAAGGTCAGTATGTAGTAGTGGATGCTTACAGTGGGGGGAGTTCAATAACGATTGATCCGGAAAAACGAAGGGTAAAGGGAGCGTCACGTTATAATAATGGAGGTGTACCCGATAGCTTCGCTAATTATTTTATGATGGAATTTAGTCATCCTGTCATAGAATACGGCACGTACAATGGAGATACTTTGTTGCATCATCAAACTGATGTTGCAGCCGATTATACTTGTGCATATCTGAAATTTGATGTTCCGGCAGGGGAAAAGTTGACTATACGCACAGCTTCTTCTTTTATCAGTCCTGAACAGGCCGTCATTAATTTTAATCGTGAAGTTGCTGATGCCGATGTGAAACTCGTCAGTAACAAAGCCCGTGAGCAGTGGAATACCTACTTGGGACGTGTAGACGCAGAAGGAGGGACGGACGAACAACTTCGTACTTTCTATTCCTGTTTGTATCGGACATTACTCTTTCCGCGTGAATTCTATGAATTTGATTCACAGGGAAATCCTGTTTATTATAGTCCTTATGACGGTAATGTACATGATGGTTATATGTATACTGATAATGGTTTCTGGGATACGTTCCGTGCGGTTCATCCATTATTCACGTTACTTTATCCGGAAGTTTCGGAGCGTGTCACTCAATCTATTATTAATGCTTACAATGAAAGTGGCTTTATGCCGGAGTGGGCTAGTCCCGGTCACCGCGGTTGTATGATTGGTAATAATTCTATATCTTTATTGGTAGATGCATGGATGAAAGGTATTCGGACAGTAGATGCGGAGAAAGCACTGGAAGCAATGATTCATCAGACACAAGCCCGTCATGCAGAAATTGCTTCTGTTGGGCGTGATGGTTTTGAATATTATGACAAACTTGGTTATGTACCTTATCCGGAAATACCTGAAGCTACAGCCAAAACATTAGAATATGCCTATGCAGACTGGTGTATAGCCCGTTTTGCCGAATCATTGGGCAAACAAGATATTGCAGACAAATATTATCAGAAAGCCCAAAACTACCGTAATCTTTATTATCCGGAACATGGCTTTATGTGGACGAAAAATGCTAAAGGCGAATGGCGTGATAACTTTGATGCGACGGAATGGGGAGGTCCTTTTACTGAAGGAAGCTCCTGGCATTGGACATGGAGTGTATTCCACGACCCGGAAGGTCTGTCGCAATTGATGGGTGGACATGAACCGATGAGTGCTCGTCTTGACTCTATGTTTGTAGCCCCGAACACTTACAATTATGGAACTTATGG
This sequence comes from Bacteroides luhongzhouii, assembly GCF_009193295.2. Taxonomy (NCBI): domain Bacteria; kingdom Pseudomonadati; phylum Bacteroidota; class Bacteroidia; order Bacteroidales; family Bacteroidaceae; genus Bacteroides; species Bacteroides luhongzhouii. The sequence continues at coordinate 3,409,800 of NZ_CP059973.1, forward strand.
TTTTGTTATCCACGAAATAGCTGAAATGGTTGCTTTAAATATGGGGCAATACGCACATGGTAATCAGCCGATACAGCATGGCATTTATTTGTATGATTATATCGGTCAGCCTTGGAAGGCGCAGTATCATCTTCGGGAGGTGATGGATAAACTTTACAACTCCGGAAGCAAAGGTTATTGTGGAGATGAAGATAACGGACAAACATCAGCTTGGTATGTGTTTTCTGCAATGGGCTTTTATCCGGTTTGCCCTGGAATGCCTGAATATGCGGTAGGCTCTCCGTTATTTAACAAAGTAACCCTTCACCTTCCTGAAGGTAAGACTTTTGTCGTTTCGGCAAAAGATAATGCGGCGGATCGTCCCTATATAAAGAAAGCTTTGTTGAATGGGAAAGAATACACCCACAACTATTTAACGCATGATGAACTGAAGCAAGGTGGCGAACTAACTCTGTCGATGGATAGTGTGCCGAATTTGCGGCGAGGTACCCAACCGACAGATTTACCCTATTCTTATTCCAAATAGTTTCAGGAGGTTTTAGTTCCTTTTTATTGACCGATACAGAAAGAATCCGGAAGGACTTGATCTGTATCGGTCCTATTATAGGAATTTATTAATAGGCTTTGTCTTTGCTATTTCTTTTGTTACCTTTGTGGAGCTAATACGAGATTTATGATACATTCTTTAAATTCTTCCGACTCTAAAACGGCGCAAAAGCTTTTTTCTAAGCTTTATGTTTCTTATTATGCCCGTTTAGTGCGTTTTGCTTCTCTTTATGTGGGGGCTATGGGAGATGCAGAGAATATAGTGCAAGATTTCTTTCTTTATTTGTGGGAGCGCAAAGAAATTCTTCAGGAGCTTCAACACCCCGATGCATATCTTTTTTCCGCTGTCAAGCACCGCTGTCTGAATTTCCTTCGTTCACAACTTTCTGTGGTAGACCGCAGACAACCACTTTCTGATATTATAGAGCAGGAATTTAAATTGAAGCTCTACAGTTTGCAATTACTCGATGACACTCAAATGTCAATAGATGAAGTAGAAAAACATATCTACCGTGCTATTAACAATTTGCCGGAACGTTGCCGGGAAATATTTGTTATGAGCAAACTAAAAGGAATGAAATACCGTGAAATAGCTGAATCGCTTGGTATTTCGCAGAATACGGTGGAAGGACAAATGGCTATTGCATTAAAAAAACTCCGTGAAGAATTACGCCATTGCATGCCTTTATTGCTTTTATTTGGAATCTAAAATACTCCCTCTGCTCATTTATTGAGAATGGCGAACTCCTCCTTTCTATAATCTATATTTATTCTCTTTTTATTTTTCTCTGATTTTTTTCATTTTCTTTTGGTGGTAAATTCAAGTTACTGTGTCTTCTTATTAAAAGTGTGCAATATGATGGACGAGAAATGGGATAAATACTTTTTCGGAGAATTGACCGAAGAGGAAAAACGGGAACTTTTTCAGAAATTGGAAAAAGATGAAACGATGAAGCGGGAATTTGCAGAAATGCAGAATATCGTTGGTCTGTCCGGGTTATTACCTAGAGAAGATGATTCTTTGAAAGGAGAACGAAATCTGGAAGCATTAATGAGTCGTCAGGAGAAAAAGCTAAAACGAAAACGAGTATTTCAAATCATACGTTATGCGGCTTCGGCTGCTGCTATGATTGCTCTGACATGGATGCTTGCCTGGTACATGTTTGTTGGTTCGGAGACTCCTTCTTTTACGGAGATTACAGTTCCGAAGGGACAACGGGTGCATTTAATTCTGCCGGATGGCAGTGAAGCATGGCTTAGTTCTCTTTCTACTTTGAAATGGCCTTCTGTTTTCTCTTCTGATGCGCGTACTGTGGAGTTGAATGGAGAAGGTTTTTTCACAGTGACAAAAGATGCTTCCCGACCTTTTACAGTACAGACAAAGAAATATGATGTAAGAGTGCTTGGAACGGAATTTAACGTATATGCTTATAGTAGTAGTGAGAAGTTTGAGACTGACCTGCTTTCAGGTAAAGTGAGAGTAAGCTCTAATGATGACCCCGAAGAAATAGTCAATTTGTTGCCTAATGAAAAAGTCTCTTTGGTAGATGGAAAACTGATTAAGTCTTCTTCTTCTTTTGGAGGCAAACAATATCGTGAACAAGGAATCTATGACTTTGAAGAGTTGACTTTAGGTGAAGTGCTGGAAAGATTGGAACAATGGTATGATATCAGTTTTACAGTGGATGACCCGTCTCTGATGAGTAAGATTATTTCCGGTAAGTTCCGGCAAAGTGATCAGATTGAAACTATTCTGAAAGCGATTAGCCGTGCCGATTTATTTAAGTATAAGATAGTGTCACAGCGAGAAATAACCATATATTAATAATCTGATTAAAAATTTAATGCCTATGTAACACAACGGAAGTAGAATAAAATGAAAGTAAATAGACATCAAAACGAGGGATGAAAAGGGGGAAAGTGTTGCACCACCTTCCCCAATTCCTCGGCTATTAATACTTTCTCTGTTTCACATTTTTGTGAACCTAAAATAAAGTACTAACAAAATCACTTAGCAAAGTTATGAAAAAAATCTTTTCACTGCTTGCTTTGGTCCTGTTTATTAACCTTTTTACATATCAGGTCCAGGCACAGACAGCAGTTGTGAATATCAATAAGACTTCAGTTTCGCTAAAAGAACTGATTCGCGAAGTCGAAAAACAGACCGGATATTTATTTGTCTACGGAAAAGACATCAATATCGAACAGAAAGTAAAGATCAATGCACAGAATAAACAGGTAAAAGCATTACTTGAAAACGTATTGCCACAAATCGGGTTGACGTATGAGTACGCCGATAATTATATCTCATTGAAAAAGACGCAGATAGAGAAGAAGTCAATAGGTAAAAAAATAATAGTCAAAGGAACCGTAACGGACAAGAGTGGCGAGCCGATTATCGGGGCCAACATCATGGAGCAGGGAAGTGCTTCCAATGGTACAATTACAGATATTGATGGTAAGTTTACTCTATCCTTGCCTTCCAATGGGGTTTTAGCGGTGACGTATGTAGGTTTTTCTACAAAGAACGTTCCGGTGAATAATCAGAATTCCATTCGGATTGTGATGGAGGAAGATTCTGAAGTTCTGGAAGAAGTGGTGGTTGTGGCATACGGTACACAGAAGAAAATATCTTCTACAGCTGCCGTATCGAGCATGAAGACAAAGGATGTAGCACAAAAACCGGTTATTAATATTTCTAATAGTTTGGCTGGTCGTATGGCAGGGGTCATTGCGAAGCAAGGATCAGGAGAACCCGGGGCAGATGGTTCTGATTTGAGAATCCGTGGTGTGGCTACATTAGGAAACCAGTCTCCGTTGGTAGTAGTGGATGGAGTTCCTCGTGACTTCTCACGTATCGATCCGAATATGATTGAAGATATTACTATTTTGAAAGATGCAGCTGCCGTGGCTCCTTATGGTATGGCAGGTGCCAATGGGGTAGTTTTGGTAACAACAAAGAAGGGGAAAAGCGGTGCTCCAGTACTTTCGTATAATGGCTATATCGGATTCCAGAACCCAACCCGCATCACGGATCAGGTTAACTCGTATGAATATGCTTTGATGAAAAACGAAGCGGCTATGAATGCCGGTTATCCTAATTATTATGCCTACTCGCAGCATGATCTGGAAATGTATAGGAAGACTTGTGCCGGAGATCCGGACGCAGATCCGGACCGCTATCCTAATAGTAATGGTTTGCGTGATTTGGTACAAAATAATTCTGTAATTACTAATCACAACTTGCAACTTTCCGGTGGTAGTGATAAATTCCAGTATTATGTATCTTTAGGATATTCCTATCAGGAAGGAATGTGGAGTACTACCGATTACCAACGGTTCAATGTCTTGGCTAATTTAAGCGTAGATGCTACCAAATACACGAAAATCAATTTAAGTCTGGGAGGATGGCACGAAAAGAAAAACTATCCGGGTGCCGATACAGGTGACATCATGTATCAAGCCTATCGTACACCTCCTGTTTCGGCTATTCAGTATTCGAATGGGTTATGGGGACAATATGTAGGTAAGTCACTTTTCGGACTGACTTATCATAGCGGATACCGTCAGGAACCAGCCGATCAATTGAATACTTCTCTCTCCGTAGAACAGCAACTTCCTTTCATTAAGGGATTAAGCATCAAAGGAGTCATTAACTATGATCCGTATCGTGTGAAGAAAAAGAAATATATGACTCCGATACCTGTTTATACGTTGGATGCTTCACAAACTCCTTATCAATACATGGAAGGTTTTCAGGGACCGGAAAAACCGAACCTGGAACAATCGTTTGAAGAAAGCGTGAGTATGACTTATCAGGGAATGATCAATTATTCAAGAACTTTTGGCAAACATACAGTTACAGGCTTGGGAGTAATTGAAGCACGCGAAAAAAATGTATGGAATATGAACGCCAAACGTTTGAACTATAACATTAATATTGATGAAATCAATGCAGGAAGCAGTGATCCTGCGGATATTAGCAATGGTGGTACTTCATGGAAAGAACGTCAGGTTGGTTATGCGTTTCGTTTGGGATACAATTATGACAACCGTTATATGGCAGAAGTTTCCGGACGTTATGACGGACACTACTATTTTGCTCCCGGCAAGCGTTTTGGTTTCTTTCCTGCCTTCTCATTGGGATGGAACTTACGAGAAGAATCCTTCATGAAGGATATAGAATGGATGGATAAATTGAAATTGCGTCTTTCTTACGGTGAATCCGGAAACTTGGCTGGTAGCTCATATCAGTATATGAGTGATTACGGATTCGGAAATGCAGTTAACTTAGGTGGAGTGCCCACAATGGGTATGTGGGAGAACCTGCAAGGAAATCCGAATATCACATGGGAAAAAGCTAAAAAGTTTGACTTCGGAGTAGAGTTTTCTATACTGAATGGAATACTTTCTTTGGAAGCTGATTATTTCTATGAGAAACGTTCGAACATGTTGATGGCACCGAATGCACTGGTTCCGGCAGAATATGGTATTCCTTTGTCACAAGTGAATGCAGGCCGTATGCACAATCAGGGTATTGACTTGTCTCTGAATTTCAATAAACGTATCAATAAAGACTGGATGATCAGCGCAAAAGGTACTTTTACTTTTGCACGGAATATTTTGGATGAAGTATTTGAAACAGAAGCTACCTTCAATAATCCGAATCGTCGCAGAACGGGGCGTCCTGACGGAACGATGTACGGATATAATGCACTGGGCTATTTCACTTATGATGATTTTAATCCTGATGGTTCATTGAAGGCAGGTATTGCTACACAACCTTGGGGACAGGTTTATCCGGGTGATTTGCGTTATGAAGATTTAAGTGGTCCTAATGGAGTGCCTGATGGTAAGATTGACGAGCACGACCAAACAGTGATTGGTTATTCTAACTGGGCGCCTGAAATTATTTTCGGTTTGGCTCCTACGGTACAATGGAAAAATTTCGATCTGAATGCATTGATTCAGGGGGCTACCCGTACAAGTATTTCATTAGGTGAGACGTTGGTAATGCCGTTCTTTGATTCCGGTTCGGCTACTAAGTTACAATTCAAAGATCACTGGACTCCGGATAATACCGATGCACCATATCCTCGTCTAACTAGTGAAGTAACAGTAAATAATCATCGTCAGCCTTCTTCCTGGTGGGTACGTGATGCTACTTATATCCGTTTGAAGAGTATTGAGATTGGTTATACCTTGCCTCGTTCCGCATTGAATTTCATCGGTATCAGTTCTGCTCGTGTATATGCTTCCGGACAGAATCTTTGGACATGGACACCATTTATGAAAGAGTTGATTGACCCGGAAGCTAAATCAGCTAATGGTAAATACTATATGCAACAGGCTGTATATGCTTTTGGTCTGAATATTACTTTTTAATTAGTTAACCATCATAAAAAGATAGAATATGAGAATGCATAATATAATAAAAACAGTTTGTCTGGCAGGTTCATTGGCTTTCCTGTCTGCTTGTGAAGACTGGCTTGAGATAGAACCGAAAGATCGCTTTAGTGATACAACGGTTTGGGGATCAGAAGACAATGCTGATATGTTTCTGAATGACATTTATAATCAGTTGCCCCACTTGAATAATGAAACACAGAACTTGGATCAATATTCGGATAACTCATACGTAGGAGCGGAATGGATGAATGCTCGTACAACAATTTATACCGGAGCATTATCTCCTACCAGTTGGATACCTGGTCCATGGGATATGTGGAAATGGGGGCGTCAGAATAATGACGATGCCAAAGGACAGTATGAACGTATCCGTTCTTGTAACCTTTTCATTACGAAAGTGAGTGAGTCCGATTTCTCGGCAGACTATAAGAAAGAACGATTGGCAGAAGCGCGTTTCCTACGTGCCTGGTTCTATCATTATCTGTGGATGGCTTACGGTGGAGTACCTATCATCACAGAAGTATTGGATAATAATGTAAGCAGTGATATTTTCTATCCTCGTGAGACGGCACAGAAGACTTTTGAATTTATCGATAAAGAATTGGATGAGATTAAAGACGATCTTCCTCCACGCCGTAGCGGTTCGGATTTAGGTCGTGCTTCCAAAGGAGCAATTCTGACATTGAAAGGATGGGTCGAATTATTCCATGCTAGCGAACTGCGTAATCCGGGCAAAGATAAAAAACGTTGGGAAGCAGCTGCAGCTACTTTAAAAGATGTGATTGATTTGCAAGTTTACCATCTGCAACCGACTATTCTGGATCTTTGGACAGAGGCCACTAACAATAATGATGAAGTTATCTTTGATTTTCAGATGTCTAAGCAGAATGGCGGACGTCGTGAAGGGCTGTTCGGTCCTGTATTTGTAAAGGGGGTGCAGTCTAGTTGGGGAAATATGCAACCTACACAGGAGTTGGTAGATGATTATTGTATGGCAAACGGATTGCCTATCACTGATCCTGCGTCTGGTTATGATAAAAATCAACCATACAAAAATCGTGAAAAACGCTTCTATCAAAGTATTCTGTATGATGGATCAATGTGGCAGGGTGAAGAGATCATTACCCGTGTAGGGGTGGGAAGCCCGAATGAGATTGACACCTCTTCGGATAGTGATGTTACGAATACAGGATATTATACTCGTAAGACGCTTGACGAATCTGTGAATGGAGCTGATAATCTGCAAATGAGCAACGGGATGGCAAATTATATTTTCTTCCGTTATGCAGATGTGTTGTTGATGTATGCAGAAGCTTCTTTGGAAGCTGGAGACAAACCGACTGCCATCGAATATTTGGATATGGTGAGAACTCGCGGAGAGAATATGCCTTCTATTGAAGATACTTATCCGCAGGGAATCACAGAAAATCAGTTGCGGGAAATTATTCGTAGGGATCGTCGTATCGAACTGGCATTTGAAGATAAACGCTGGTGGGATATTATTCGCTGGAAGATTTGTGACGGTGAAAACGGAGTGATGAATAAACCGATTGGGGGTATGAAGATAGAAGATACTGATGGAGATGGTGTTTGGGAATACAATTACCATGAAGTTGGCAAACGTACATTCTTACCACGTATGTACTACCAGCCCATTCCGCAGTATGTGATAGATAAGAATCCGGTGATCCGCGAGCAAAACGGTGGTGAAGACGGATGGGTAAACGGGCAGAATCCTGGATATTAATAAAGATTGTAAACCTTGAAAGATTATTCGTATGAAACTAAATAGATTTGTCATGGCAGCAAGTGCGATGTTTTGTTCGTTAGCCTTGCTGAGTGGATGTAGTGATGATGATGTTTGTAAAGTATATATCCCGGAAGCCAGAGCTTTACAAATTAAGAACTTCGACTTGGGCGAAGAATTAAAAGAAGTATTTCATGTGGCTGTAACTGCCAGTGACTATGTGACTCGTTCCGGTAAGGAAGTGGCGGGAGACGTAAGGGTACAGCTCATGATAGACGAGGCCAAAGTGCAGGAATATAACTCTTTGTGTGGTACTGATTATCCTTTGCTTCCTTCCGATTGCTATACAGTGACAACGGAAGCGGTAATTCCGGCAGGAGAGAGTTCTTCTGCTGATCTGGTACTCACAGTAAATGCACAGGGTAAAATTCAGCCATTTGATTCTTATCTCTTACCGGTTACTATTGCTTCAGTGGATGGCGCACAGGCTGATAATGTTCAGCAAACAGTATATTATTTGTTGAGCGGTGCGGAAGACGTATGGGCAATGCCATTGGCTGACCGTAGCGCATGGCAGGTGGTAGAAGTTTCTTCGGAAGAAACGAGTGGCGAAGGATCGGATAACGGTCATGCTATTCATGCTTTCGACGGACTGAAAGGAACTTTTTGGCATACACAATGGAAAGGTACTGAACCCCAGCCACCGCACCATATTGTGGTAGATATGGGACAGGAGGTGAAGATGTTAGGTTTCCAGTATGTCTCCAGGGATCATGGTGAAGCATGGCCACAGGAAATGACGATGGAAACCAGTCTGGATGGTTCGAAGTGGGAAGCTGCAGGTACTTACAGTGATCTTCCTGCCGGAGCAAAAGAAGAATTCCGTTCCTATTTCCCGGGATTTAAGCAGGCACGTTATTTCCGTCTGACCATTACTGCCGTATATAGTGGAAAATGGGCTACGGCTGTGGCAGAGATTAATGCGATTTCTATTATTAAGTAATAGAAAAGACGATTATCATGAGAAAATACATTTATATACTTTTGACATTCTGTCTTTTGGTTTCCTGCATGGAAGATCCGACAGCAGGTGTAGTTGTACCTAAATATACCCCATCTACCGAGAAACCCGAAGAACCGGGTGAAGAACCCGGGGATGATCTTATCGACCCTGCAGAACCTCTTACCAGAGGATTTATACATCTGAAAGGGCGGGAACTGAAATCTTTGAACTCTATTTCCATCACAGGACTTAATGATGGCGAAAAAGTTATTCTTTCCACTTTGGCAGGACTTGCAGCGAGAGTGACTGGCGATCAGGTTTACATCAATGAGGGAGGTCCTTCTTCCGTATGGTTAAAGCAGATGCAGAATAAATACGGAATTCCAGTAAAGACTTATAATGCTTTGGCACCATTGGTACAGCACTATGTAGAATCCGGAGTAATCAAAGGATACATTGTTTATACACCCTATTCGGAAGGAAATTCCCATTCTATCAATGTAGCGACTTCTTTGTGTGGTTTGCTAAGAGGAATTGCAGTACCGGAATCTCAAGTGGATAAAGTAAAGGCAATGGGGGTGACAACCGAACTAATGGATGTGAGGTCTTATGATGAAAAATGGTTGTACGAAAATTATAAAGATCAGTTGGACAAGAGCCTGGCAGCCGATATGAAGCCGGAAATCTTCCACCATTTGCGCGATTATATCACAATGACTAATGCCTTTGCTTTTTATGATTACAATGCGCACAGTGATTGGTCATGGCGTACTTCTATTCTGAAAGATCTGGATAAAGGAGCTTATTGTTTCGGTTATTATGATCGGGATGAATGGGGCATGGTGAATAATGCTTCCGGGCTGGGTGTTTCTATGTTACCGACAGACCAGGCGGCTAACCTCGCCACATTGAGTAGTATTTACGATACGACAGGTTTGAAACAACGTCCTGCAACCAAAGAAGTGACTACCGAAGAAAATGTACATTATGTGACATTCCTTGTCAGTGACGGTGATAATATTGCATTTAACCTTTGGGGGCAACAAGGATATATGGACCATGACCTGCACGGACAGTTCCCACTCGGATATACCATTTCACCTTCTTTGTATGACTTGGCTCCGGCTGCTTTGCGCTGGTATTATGAGAACAGTAAAGAAGGCGACTATTTTGTGGCGGGACCGAGTGGCAGCAGCTATATATTCCCGAGTAAGATGCCGGATGCCGACTTGGATGATTATCTGACTAAGTTGAATGAATATGTCGATAAATCAGGTCTGAATATCTGTAACATCTTGGATCAGGGCATTATGAATAATCCAAAAATATACAACAAGTATCTGGCGCAGCCTAATATCGATGCAATCTTCTATACAGGATATGGGGAAAAAGGAGATGGAAGAATCAAATTTTCAGATAATGGAAAGCCTGTGATTGAACAGAGAAGTGTATTATGGAAGGAAATTGACGGAGGATCCAACAGAGGTGAAGAGGCGTCTGTAATATCCCAGATTAACAGTCGTTCTGCCAATCCGCATAGTGCAGATGGATATACTTTTGTGTTTGTGCATTGTTGGACAAAGGATCAGCAAAGTATCAAAACAGTCATTGATGGGTTGAACAGTAATGTACGTGTTGTCCCTGTGGATCAATTCGTGCAACTGGTAAAACAGAACCTGGGCCCTAAATAAATGAACCTATTAATAAGTAATTTATTATGAAGATAAAACTATTATTAGCATCGGCAGCAACTGCAATCAGCTCTTTGTCAGGGATGGCTCAACAGGCACCCGCTCCTTACGGACTGGTTCCGAGTGCCCGTCAACTGGAATGGTACAACCGCGAAATGATTGCTTTCTTTCACTTCGGTATCAATACGTTTGAGGAGTATGTGAACGAAGGGGATGGAAAGGCAAGTACAGCTATCTTTAATCCCACAGCCCTGGATTGCAGGCAGTGGATGCAAACTTTAAAAGCAGCGGGGATTCCCGCTGCTATTCTGACAGCCAAACATGCCGACGGCTTTTGTCTGTGGCCTAGCAAGTACACGGATTATAGTGTGAAGAATGCGACCTGGAAAAACGGTAAAGGAGATGTAGTCCGCGAGTTTGTTGATGCTTGCGAAGAGTATGGATTGAAGGCAGGGATCTATCTGGGACCTCACGACCGCCACGAACATCTTTCACCTTTATATACAACCGAACGTTATAAGGAATATTATGCCCGCCAACTCGATGAACTGATGAGTAATTACGGCAAGATATGGGAAACATGGTGGGACGGTGCCGGAGCTGACGAATTGACAACACCTGTTTATCATCATTGGTATAAGATTGTTCGTGAAAAGCAACCGGATTGCGTCATCTTCGGTACAAAGAATTCATATCCTTTTGCTGATGTCCGATGGATGGGAAATGAAGCAGGAGAGGCAGGTGATCCTTGTTGGGCAATTACCGACTCGGTCGCTATTCGTGATGAGGCGCAGTATTATAAAGGTTTGAATGAGGGTATTTTGGAGGGAGATGCCTATGTGCCGGCAGAAACAGATGTTTCGATTCGCCCCAGTTGGTTCTATCATGCCGAGGAAGACACTCGTGTGAAAAGTGTTCGTGAACTTTGGGATATTTATTGCACTTCTGTCGGACGCAATAGTGTATTACTACTGAATTTCCCACCCGATAGACGTGGTTTGATTCATCCGACCGATTCACTACATGCAGCTTTGTTGAAACAGGGAATTGATGAGACTTTCGGTACGAATTTATTGAGCGGGGCCAAAGTAAAGGCCACTAATGTACGGGGGAGAAAGTTTGCTCCGGAGAACATGCTGGATCGTGAGAAAGAAACTTATTTTGCAGGAAAGGATGGGAAGACAAAAGCAGATGTAATTTTTTCTTTGCCAAAGAGTATTGAGTTTGATTGCCTGATGATTGAGGAAGTGATTGAATTGGGACATCGAACGACAAAATGGAGCGTGGAATATTCCGTTGACGGCAAAAACTGGATCGCTATTCCGGAAGCAACAAACAAGCAGGCTATTGGTCATAAATGGATTGTACGTTTCGCGCCAGTGAAAGCAAGTCAGGTACGTTTGCGTATTCAGGATGGTAAGGCTTGTCCGGCTATTCATACATTTGGCGTATATAAACAGGCATCTGTTTTCAAATCATAATATAATTAGACTATTAAATGATGCAACGATTAAAAATCTTGGGAAGTGCGCTGATTGCACTGTCGTTTTCTGTCTCTACGGTTGTAGCGCAGCAGTTTGATCCGAAGCAAGGGTATGAAATCCATACAGTCAACGGGCTTGCGCTGGACAATCAGGAGAGTTTGGATACAAATACGAAAGTGTTTATTAGTAAAAGAGAGGCGGACAAAGAGTCGCAGGTTTGGAACCTGATTCCATGTGAGCAAGAGGGATGCTATATAATAGCCAGTCCCTTGACTCAAATGAATATTGACAATAGTGGTAAAGGGAAAGTAAATTGTTCCGTCATTCAATGGTCGGCCGATTCTAAAAATCCGAACCAACAGTGGAAAGTGACCGCTTTGCCGAATGGGAATTATATATTCACGAACGTTGCGACTGGCTATAACTTGGGATTCCCTGATGCGGGACTGGTTGGTGAACCTGTTTTTCAATTAGAGCCGGATGCGTCAAAAAGTAACCAGCAATGGCAGATCCGGAAATCAAACCTGAAAGTAGTGGCGGAGGCCTTAAAGGCAAAAAGTGACAATGACTGGGAGAATGAACGTATCTATGCGATCAACAAAGAAGAAGGCAGAGCTACATTCATTCCGTTTGCCTGCCTGGAAGAAATGAAAAAAGATCCTGCCTATACACGTCCGTGGGAGCGTACGCGGTCTTCCCGTTATCTGCTGTTGAACGGAAACTGGAAGTTCAACTGGGTGAAACAGCCCTCCGAACGTCCGGTTGACTTCTATAAAACGAATTATGATGTTTCCGGCTGGAAAGAAATACCAGTTCCTTCCAATTGGGAAATGCATGGATATGGTACACCTATTTATACGAACATCACTTATCCTATTCGTAACAATCCTCCTTTTATTCAGGGACAGCGTGGTTATACTGTGGAGAAAGAACCGAATGCGGTAGGATCTTACCGCCGGGAATTTACTCTTCCTACCGACTGGAAAGACAAGGAAGTATTTATCCATTTCGATGGGATTTATAGTGCTGCTTATGTGTGGATCAACGGAAAGAAGGTGGGTTACTCCCAGGGTTCTAGCAATGATGCCGAATTTCGTATCACTCCTTATGTGAAAGCGGGTAAAAATACGGTTGCCGTAGAAGTTTATCGCTGGTGTGACGGCAGTTTCCTTGAAGATCAGGATATGTTTCGTCTAAGTGGCATCCATCGGGACGTTTATCTGGTGGCTAGTCCGAAGCTTCGCCTGCGTGATGTTCACCTGACATCACAGATAAGCGACCGTTTGGATATGGCTGAATTGAAGGTAAAAGCCGATGTGCGTAATTATGGAAAGAAGATTCAGGATGCGACTTTGCGTGTTTCTTTATTGAGTCCTGAAGGAGAGTCTTTACGCTCATTCGCCATACCGGCCGGACAGATAAGCGGTGGGCAGGAAAATGTTTGTAAAGGTACGACTACGATTCGCGATCCGCAGTTGTGGAGTGCAGAGACTCCTTATCTGTACACCGTTAATCTGGAGTTGCTTGACGCTGCCGGGAATGTGCTTGAAGCAACTAGCCAGCAATATGGATTCCGTAAAATAGAAATACGGAATAATAAGGTATATATCAATAATGCATTGGTGCTTTTCAAAGGTGCCAACCGTCACGATATACATCCGCAGTTCGGCAAAGCAGTTCCGGTGGAAAGTATGATTGAAGATATTCTTCTTTTTAAACGCTTCAACCTTAATACTATCCGTACCAGTCATTATCCGAACGATCCGAAGATGTATGCGTTGTATGATTATTACGGTTTGTATGTAATGGATGAGGCTGACATTGAGTGTCATGGCAATATGTCTTTGTCCACTCGTGAAAGCTGGGAAGGTGCTTACGTCGACCGTATGGTACGCATGGTGGAACGGGATAAGAATCATCCTTCGGTTATCTTTTGGTCGATGGGGAATGAGTCGGGCGGAGGCCGTAATTTTGAGGCTACCTATCGTGCGGCTAAGGCAATAGACGACCGATATATCCATTATGAAGGAATGAATGATATTGCCGATATGGATTCTCGTATGTATCCTTCGATTGAAGGTATGATTGAACAGGACGAGCAACCTCGTAACAAACCTTATTTCCTCTGTGAATATGCTCATGCAATGGGTAATGCGATAGGTAACCTCGAAGAATATTGGGATTATATCGAATTTCATTCGAAACGTATGATTGGCGGATGCATCTGGGACTGGGTGGATCAGGGTATCAATATGCCGGGCCAACCTGCCGATCATTATTACTTTGGAGGCAGCTTCGGTGACCGTCCTAATGACAATGATTTCTGTTGTAACGGAATCGTGACGGCTGATCGTCAGATTACTCCGAAATTATGGGAAGTGAAGAAAGTGTACCAGTATTTAACATTGGAACCGAATGGGGAAAACAGTATTGGCGTGCGTAACCGTTACGCTTTTCTGAATCTGCATGACTTTAACTTGCGTTATGTGATTCTTAAAGATGGTGTGCCGGTAGCAGAAGAAGAGTTCAGTTTGCCTGATGGTAGACCGGGAGAGCATCGTGCCGTGCAAATACCTTATTCCCGTTATCTCACTCCGGAAGGTGAATATTACCTGAATCTTGAAGTGAAACTGAAGAAAGATTGTGTATGGGCAAAAGCCGGACATATCGTAGCTACCGAACAGCTTTTACTTCAGAAATCTCCGACCTCCGGATTGCAATCGGTGGCAATTCCTGCTTCAACGAAAGAAGCTCCGTTTAAGGTAGTGGAAGAGGAGAAGCGTTATTTGTTCTTCCGTAGCCCCGGTGTGGAAATAACTTTTGATAAAAAAGCCGGAAAACTGACCGGAGTTCGTTACAATGGGAAGAATATGCTCCATTTACGTGAGGGATGGTCATTGAATACGTTCCGTTTTATCAATAATGATGTTCGTAAATGGCAGGATACAAAGACGGAAGTGCTTGATTTCGACTGGAAATGGTCGGATGATAATCAATCGGCGGTTGTAACCATTCAGTTGGAAGAACTTATCGGAAATATAAAGGTTCCTCATACACTGGTTTACCGCTTGTATGGCAATGGTGAAATAGACGTGAATGTTTCTTTTGCAACGAACGAAGATTTTAATCTTCCCCGTCTCTCATTGCAGGCTCTATTCTCTCCTTCGTTGGAGCAGTTGGAGTGGTACGGAAGAGGTCCGATAGAAAATTATCAGGATCGGAAGAATGCAGCATATATTGGTAAATATCAATCTACTGTCAATGACATGAAAGAGAAGTATGTCCGTTCTCAATCTATGGGAGAACGTTGTGATACCCGTTGGTTGACATTGACTGATAAAGAAGGCAAAGGTATCAAGATAACATCTGCCGATACATTTGATTTCAGTGCTTTACACTATACAGACAAAGATTTGTTTGATATAAAATATGGACATGATTTGGCGGATATTTATCGTGCGGAAGTGGTATTGAATTTGGATTGCATACAACGTGGATTGGGTAATGCGAGTTGTGGACCGGGTCCCCGTCCTGAGTATGAGATACAGAAAAACACCGTTTATAGATATGCTTTCCGCATGTCTCCTTTTACTAAGTAAGTAAAGAATAGCAGGATAACACAATCATATATTTTAAAGAAAGAGCAAGCAGTTGAGTCTTATAAAAGATGAATCTGCTTGCTCTTTTGTGTATATGGGAACTGGTTTGCATGTATGATAAGCGGTCTGAATAGAACTTGATAAAACTGTCTTAGTAAGCATTTGGCTTTAATATCTTATCGGCTGACTCTAGTCGTCCTATTAGACGACTATTGTTGGCTAATAGGACGACTAGAGTTGGCTAGGTAGCCAACTGAAGTCGGCTGTTGTTGAACAAATATTTCCTATTCGGAATATATACACTATTTGCCTGTTTCTATAATATGGCAAATAGTAGCTCTCACTGTATTGTTAGACTGTAAAATACATATCTTGTGAAGGGGTGAATAGAGGTGAATACTGTATTTAATATGAATCGTTCACCGGAAACGTCTGTAAATGAGATGATATGGACTGTGTGAAGAACGTGGAGGACGGATAATGAAGTTAAGATTGGCAAGATTATGGAGGGATTATTACTGGATGTAGAATAAAATTCGTAGCTTTGCTGCATCATTATATAAAGAAGATTATGATCGAAGTTGTAGAATCAGCCTTACAAAAGGCTGCGGGTGAAGGAATGGATGAATTTATCCAGGCGTTTACAGATAAATATAAAGAGGTAATCGGTGGTGAATTGACTGCGGAGACAATGCCTTTGCTGACGGGAGAACAACATTCTTTGCTGGCTTATCAGATTTTTCGTGATGAGATGATGGTTGGTGGGTTCTGCCAATTGATTCAGAATGGCTATGGTGGTTATATCTTTGATAATCCGTTTGCGAAAGTGATGCGTTTGTGGGGAGCGGAAGAGTTTTCGAAATTAGTTTATAAGGCTAAGAAAATCTTTGATGCCAACCGGAAAGATTTGGAAAAGGAACGGACGGATGATGAATTTATGGCTATGTACGAGCAATATGAAGCTTTTGATGAGTTGGAAGAAGCCTATTTAGAGATGGAAGAACAAGTCACAGCATTGATTGCAAGCTACGTAGATGATCATTTGGAACTTTTTGCAAAAATAATAAAGTAATGGATGCAGTATTTTTTAAGTACTTGCATTTATTAATTATGAATTAGAATTTATATCTTTGCAAAATCTAAAAAATATGTTTATGAAACAAGTGAAATTTTTCTTGGTGGCTTTGATGGCTGTGGTTATGGGTATGTCAGTTACTTCTTGTATGAATGGAGATGATAACCACAATGTTACAATGACTGTTCCTGTTAAGTATAATTTTGGATCATTTCTGATGGGGGATGCAACTACGAAGTTGGTTCCAACTACAGAATTGGGCTTCTTGGATGGAAATATGTATATAATTTCATGCCAATATGACCAATCACAGGTGACAGCAAACAGCACTAGCATACCAGTTACTTTGCTAACTACTCCGCTTTGTATTGACCCTAAAGACAATGAGAGATTAAGCGCAACTAAATCAGAGCCTACTAATCCTCTTTATTCATTGGATAAGCAACAGTCAAGTCTGGTATATTATGACAAAAATACGATTGTTTTGACAATGCCATATTGGGTGAAAGTTACCAATTCCAGTGTTGAAGAATCAGAAGTAAAAAAACACTCATTTATTCTTTACTATAATCCTGATGAAATAAAGAGTACTGATACAAAGTTGAATTTATATATTAGTCATCGTGTAAGTGATGAAGAAGGTGAGAGTGTGACTCGTTCTAATTTTACATATGCATATAGAGCATATTCAATTAGTTCAGCTCTTAATGCGTTTAGTAGTAAAACAGAAGGTAAGTTACCGAAATATCTGGTGTTGAAAGCTCAAACCAATAATTCGAAAGATGAGTTGAAAGAAGAGAATGGAGAAACTTCGGTTGAATATGATTACGCATTTACAGAATAACATTGAACTACAAAGAACTATTTAACATAGCAATGAAATTGATTTCCTCTCCGGCCAAGGCCTGGGAGGAAATTTCTATGGAAGAGGATAGGCGAAAAGTATATATGGCTTTTGTCTATCCTATGATTGGTTTATGCGGTCTGTCCGTATTCGTCGGTTCATTATTGACGAATGGATGGGGAGGTCCGCAAAGTTTCCAGATAGCTATGACCAATTGTTGCGCCGTAGCTGTAGCCCTGTTCGGTGGCTATTTTCTGGCAGCTTATGCCATAAATGAAATGGGAACAAGGATGTTTGGCATGCATAGCAATATGCCGTTGACGCAACAGTTTGCAGGATATGCATTGGTTGTGCCTTTCCTGCTTCAGATAGTAACCGGACTATTACCTGATTTTAGAATTATTGCTTGGTTGCTGCAGTTCTACATCGTCTATGTGGTATGGGAGGGAGTTCCTGTACTGATGGGAGTAGAAGAAAAACAACGATTAAAATACACCCTTTTGTCGTCTGCATTGTTAATACTATGTCCGGTGGTGATACAGATCGTGTTTAATAGACTGACGGCTATACTTAATTAATGAGTAAAGATGAAACAACCTCCTGTAAATATAAAGAATAAACGGGCTACGTTTGATTACGAGCTGATAGATACCTACACAGCAGGTATCGTATTGACCGGTACGGAAATAAAGTCCATTCGTTTGGGAAAAGCCAGTCTGGTAGATACGTTTTGCTATTTTACGAAAGGCGAATTGTGGGTGAAGAATATGCACATTGCCGAATATTTCTATGGATCGTACAATAACCATACGGCACGTAGAGAGAGGAAGTTGTTGCTTAGTAAAAAAGAATTGGAGAAACTTCAGCGGGAGATGAAAAATCCCGGCTTTACGATTGTTCCTGTACGCTTGTTTATCAATGAAAAAGGTTTGGCGAAACTAGTCGTCGCTTTGGCGAAAGGTAAGAAAGAATATGATAAACGAGAATCTATAAAGGAGAAAGATGATCGTAGAGATATGGCAAGAATGTTCAAACGGTAAGTAAACCGCAATAAGATAACGCCGGACTGCGAAGAGTCTGGCAGAAGATGGCAGAGTCGGTAATTAGGTATTAATGTGATAGGGTAATGAAAAAGACAATTTCTCAAGTTGTATCCGAGCGCATCCTTATTCTGGATGGAGCAATGGGGACAATGATTCAACAATATAACCTCAAGGAAGAAGATTTTCGTGGTGAACGGTTTGCGCATATTCCCGGACAGTTGAAAGGGAATAACGACTTATTGTGTCTCACACGTCCCGACGTGATTCAGGATATTCATCGTAAATACCTGGAAGCAGGCGCGGATATCATCGAGACCAATACATTCAGTTCGACTACAGTTTCTATGGCTGATTATCACGTAGAAGAATACGTGCGTGAGATGAATCTGGCTGCCGTAAAACTAGCCCGTGACCTTGCCGACGAGTATACTGCAAAGAATCCCGATAAACCGCGTTTTGTAGCCGGCTCTGTAGGCCCAACCAATAAGACCTGCTCTATGAGCCCGGACGTGAACAATCCGGCTTATCGTGCTTTGAGTTACGACGAACTGGCTGCATCCTATCAGCAACAGATGGAAGCAATGCTTGAAGGTGGCGTAGACGCCATTCTGATCGAAACAATCTTTGATACCCTGAATGCCAAAGCTGCTATTTTTGCAGCCGAACAGGCAATGAAAGCAATGGGTGTCGAAGTCCCTGTCATGTTATCTGTAACGGTGTCTGATATTGGCGGACGAACATTGTCCGGTCAGACATTGGACGCATTTCTTGCTTCTGTGCAACATGCCAATATCTTTTCTGTCGGCTTGAACTGTTCATTCGGTGCCCGTCAGTTGAAACCATTCTTGGAACAACTGGCAGCTCGTGCACCTTATTATATTAGTGCCTATCCGAATGCCGGATTACCGAATAGCCTAGGTAAGTATGACCAGACACCTGCCGATATGGCTCACGAAGTGAGAGAATATATCGAAGAAGGACTAATCAATATCATTGGTGGCTGTTGTGGAACGACAGATGCCTATATTGCCGAATATCCCGCCCTCGTGAAGGGTGCTAAACCACACGTCCCTGCTCTTGCGCCGGATTGTATGTGGCTTTCCGGACTTGAACTATTGGAAGTCAAACCGGAAATTAACTTTGTAAATGTCGGTGAACGTTGCAACGTAGCCGGTTCTCGTAAGTTTCTCCGTCTGGTAAACGAAAAGAAATATGATGAAGCCCTCTCCATCGCCCGTCAACAAGTGGAAGACGGTGCCTTGGTGATTGACGTCAATATGGACGACGGACTGTTGGACGCAAAAACAGAGATGACTACTTTCCTGAATCTTATCATGTCCGAACCGGAAATAGCCCGTGTTCCGGTAATGATTGACTCTTCCAAATGGGAAGTGATTGAAGCCGGCTTGAAATGTCTGCAAGGAAAGTCAATCGTTAACTCCATTTCTCTGAAAGAAGGTGAGGAGGTTTTCCTCGAACATGCCCGTATCATCCGTCAATATGGAGCTGCAGCCGTCGTAATGGCTTTTGACGAGAAAGGTCAGGCAGATACAGCCGCTCGTAAGATAGAGGTTTGCGAACGGGCTTACCGTCTTTTGGTAGATAAAGTAGGCTTTAATCCTCATGATATTATTTTTGACCCCAACGTACTTGCCGTAGCCACAGGGATTGAAGAACATAATAACTATGCTGTAGATTTTATTGAAGCTACTGCATGGATCAAAAAGAACCTTCCGGGTGCTCATATTAGCGGAGGAGTCAGTAATCTTTCTTTCTCTTTCCGTGGCAACAATTATATCCGTGAGGCGATGCACGCTGTATTCCTTTATCATGCCATTCAGCAAGGAATGGACATGGGGATTGTGAATCCGGGTACTTCCGTGTTATATAGTGATATTCCGACCGATGTATTGGAAAAGATAGAAGATGTCGTCTTGAATCGTCGTCCGGACGCAGCGGAACGTCTGATAGAATTGGCGGAGTCTCTGAAAGCAACTATGAGCGGAACTGCCGGACAACCAGCCGTCAAACAAGATGCGTGGAGAGAAGAATCCGTTCAGGAACGCTTGAAATATGCCTTGATGAAAGGAATTGGAGATTTCCTTGAACAGGATTTGGCGGAAGCATTGCCGCTTTATGATAAAGCAGTTGATGTGATTGAAGGGCCGTTGATGGATGGAATGAATTATGTAGGCGAGTTGTTTGGTGCCGGTAAAATGTTTCTTCCCCAGGTTGTGAAGACTGCCCGTACGATGAAAAAAGCCGTAGCTATCCTGCAACCGATTATCGAATCGGAAAAAGTGGAAGGAAGCGCTGCGGCTGGAAAAGTGTTGCTGGCAACTGTAAAGGGAGATGTGCACGATATCGGAAAAAATATTGTAGCGGTAGTGATGGCTTGCAATGGTTATGATATTGTAGACTTGGGAGTGATGGTGCCGGCGGAAACCATTGTGCAGCGTGCTGTTGAAGAAAAAGTGGATATGATCGGATTGAGTGGCTTGATTACTCCCTCTTTGGAAGAAATGGCGCATGTGGCTTTGGAACTCGAAAAAGCAGGACTGGATATTCCTCTTCTGATTGGTGGGGCTACTACATCGAAAATGCATACGGCATTGAAGATTGCTCCTGTCTATCACGCTCCGGTGGTACATCTGAAAGATGCTTCTCAGAATGCAAGTGTTGCTTCTAAATTGTTGAATCCACAGTTGAAAGCTGAATTGGTGAATGAACTGAATAGCGAATACGAGGCACTTCGTGAAAAAAGCGGTCTGCTGAAACGTGAAACTGTTTCATTGGAAGAGGCGCAGAAAAATAAGTTGAATCTGTTTTAAATAGTATCACTAATGAAAAAGATTTTCTCTTTTTTATGTCTGATTGCGGCAATAGTTGTTGCTATGAGTGCATGTTCTTCTGCCAAAGAAGAAAAAGGAACGTCCGGAATCGGAAATGCTGCTTTGGATAATATCTTCGCGCGTAAAAGTGTGCGTGCTTATCTGAATAAGGGAGTGGAGAAAGAGAAAATAGACTTGATGCTTCGTGCCGGAATGGCTGCACCTTCGGGCAAAGATGTCCGTCCTTGGGAGTTTATAGTAGTATCCGATCGTGCCAAACTGGATTCAATGGCTGCTGCGCTTCCTTATGCAAAGATGTTAACCCAGGCCCGTAACGCTATCATCGTTTGCGGAGATTCTGTACGTTCGTCTTATTGGTATTTGGATTGTTCAGCAGCAGCGCAAAATATTCTGCTGGCTGCCGAAAGTCTGGGACTGGGGGCTGTATGGACAGCTGCCTATCCTTATGAAGACCGTATGCAAGTAGTACGCAAATATACTAATCTACCTGATAACATTCTTCCGCTTTGTGTCATTCCTTTCGGCTACCCGGCTACAAAAGAGAACCCGAAACAGAAATTTGACGAGAAAAAGATACATTATAATCAGTATTAGTAAGCAAAAGTTTTGTCTTTTCAATAATTTCCTTACATTTGCAACGCTAATTAAAATCTGATACGCAAATGTTTGGAATAGACGACCCTTTTATAATTCTGCCTTACCTTCTTTCGGTGGTATGTGTGATCTTTGCTGCCTGGTTTGGGCTGAAGTATTGGAATAAGGACGACGAAAAAGACGAAACTCGATGAATACATTTACACTCGGCTTGATTGTGATAGGATATCTCCTGTCACTAGCTTACCTCGGCTTTCTGGGATATAAGAAAACAACGAACACCAGCGACTATCTGGTAGGCGGACGTCAGATGAATCCTATTGTTATGGCACTTTCTTACGGTGCTACGTTTATCTCCGCATCGGCTATTGTAGGTTTTGGAGGAGTGGCGGCGGCTTTCGGAATGGGGATTCAATGGCTCTGTTTCCTGAATATGTTTATCGGAGTTGTCATTGCTTTCATCTTTTTCGGTTTGCGCACCCGGCGTATGGGAGCAAAGCTGAATGTGAGCACTTTCCCCCAATTATTAGGCCGTCATTTCCGTTCCCGTAATATACAGGTATTTGTTGCTGCTGTTATTTTTGTCGGAATGCCACTTTATGCAGCAGTCGTGATGAAAGGGGGAGCTGTATTTATCGAACAGATTTTTCAGATTGATTTCAATATCTCTTTGTTGATATTTACATTGGTCATTGCCGCTTATGTTATTGCAGGCGGTATGAAAGGAGTCATGTATACAGATGCTTTACAGGCAGTTATCATGTTTGCTTGTATGCTGTTTCTATTATTCTCTCTATACCAGGTGCTCGGTATGGGTTTTACTGAAGCGAATAAAGAGTTGACTGCCATTGCTCCGTTAGTCCCGGAAAAATTCAAAGCATTAGGACATCAGGGATGGACTACAATGCCTGTTACAGGTTCACCGCAATGGTATTCACTTGTAACTTCCCTTATTTTGGGAGTAGGAATCGGATGTCTTGCGCAACCCCAGCTGGTGGTTCGTTTTATGACTGTCGAGAGTGGCAAACAATTAAATCGCGGTGTATTTATCGGTTGTTTCTTTTTGATTATAACAGTAGGAGCTATCTATCATGCCGGAGCTTTGAGTAACCTTTTCTTCCTGAAAACAGAAGGAGCGGTTGCTACCGAAGTAGTGCAGGATATCGATAAGATTATTCCATATTTTATTAATAAAGCGATGCCCGACTGGTTTGCCGCACTCTTTATGTTGTGCATCCTTTCAGCCAGTATGTCTACACTAAGCTCACAGTTTCATACGATGGGGGCTTCGGTAGGTTCTGATATTTATGGAACTTATAAACCCCGTTCGCGGAATAAACTAACCAATGTGATTCGTCTGGGAGTATTGTTTTCTATCCTGGTCAGCTACATAATCTGTTATATGTTGCCTCATGATATTATTGCCCGTGGAACTTCTATTTTTATGGGGATTTGTGCGGCAGCTTTCCTTCCGTCCTATTTCTGTGCATTATATTGGAAGAAAGCTACTAAGCAAGGTGTCATGGCAAGTCTTTGGGTCGGAACAATCGGTAGCCTGTTTGCTCTTGTGTTTCTTCATCAGAAAGAATCTGCGGCATTGGGTATCTGCAAAGCATTATTTGGACGGGATGTGTTGATTACCACTTATCCTTTTCCGGTGATTGACCCTATATTGTTTGCCTTACCATTATCTGTATTGGCTATCATCATAATCAGCTTAATGACCTGTAAAAATAAGTATTAAGTATTAACCGTAGCCTTTGGTATGCTTATTCGCATGGCATAATATTTAATACTTATCTCATGCTTTTATTTTCTTCTTGTAGGATTCGTAGCGCGACATGATATCACGGACGAAATTGTAAGTCTCAATACCACGGAAATATCCGTTTTTGCAGACAGGATCGGTAAAGTATTCTTCATTGCTTTTGAGCAGGATGAAGTTTTCTACATTATCTTTCCATACCAGTTTGTTCTTCCCGTATTTTTCGGCTAGTGCCATGGCATCGTATATATGTCCCAAGCCGGCATTATAAGATGCCAGAATGAAGTTGAGTCGTTCCTGTTTGTCGGGAATCATACTGAAACTGCGGTCGGTGGCGGCGATATATTTAATAGCCGCTTTCACACTTTCCTCCGGATTCTGCTCCTTGCCGGGAGGTACTCCCATTGCCCGGG
Organism: Bacteroides luhongzhouii; assembly: GCF_009193295.2. Lineage (NCBI taxonomy): Bacteria > Pseudomonadati > Bacteroidota > Bacteroidia > Bacteroidales > Bacteroidaceae > Bacteroides > Bacteroides luhongzhouii. The sequence goes on from NZ_CP059973.1 coordinate 3,433,865, forward strand.
CGGTGGCGGGCATTAACTGCATCAGTCCTTTGGCACCAGCCCAGGAAACAGCTGTGGTATCGAAATTAGATTCCGTATAGGCCAGTGACGCCAGCATACGCCAATCCCATCCGATATCTTTGGAATACTTTCTGAATAAATCATCATAATGAGATATTTTTCCCTCTTTCAATGAAAGGATAGGAGAGTGGGGCATCATTTTACTATTCTCAAAATAACGTTTCATACTGGCAGTGTAGGCAGGAGAAGTCATATTTTCCTGATGCCATTTAGTAGCGGCGGCTGCCAGTTCGGGACTGTCTTTTCGCACTGCCCATGAAGACCGTTGATCGAAACTGATAGACAGATCGATATTTAAATTAGGATAATAGGTCTTATTCAGTTTTGCTAAATCGTTGTCGGCCACCGTATACGGAATTTTTCCTTGCGCCACTTGTGTTATCAGATCTTCAATGGTTGTACTGTCATTGGTTACTTCATGAATCCGGATGCCGCCTCCTAATTCGCTGTTCAGATTGACGAGGCGGTCATAATATTTTCCCGGCTTTACATATATATCTTTTCCTACCAGTTCGGTTACGTCTTCTAATGGTTTCTGTTTTCCTCTTCCTTGCTGAACAATCACCTGATGAGTGATGACATCTTCACCACAATAAAGAAGACTGTCTTTCCATTCTTTGGTGATAGGCAGATTATAGGCAATCATATCTCCTTCACCTGCCAGTAATTTTTGGATCATTTCGTCAACACTGTTGGCTACTTCAATTCTAAGCTTTAATCCCAGACTTTTGGCAAACTGCTCGCTAAGTTCATACTGGAATCCCATTTCTTGTCCCCGGTAAATAAAATAGGAAGTAGAGCTATATAATGTCAATACAACCAGTTCTCCACTATCTTTTATTTGTGGAAGATCACGTGTGGATTCATCCGTTGTATTATGTTGCTTGTTCCGGCATCCGAACACACAACAGAGCAATACAAGGAATAAAGGGATAATCAGTGTCTTGACATTCATACCTGACATTTTGCTTTTAACTCTCAACTCTCCATTCTCCACTCTCAACTTTTCAAGTGTTTCTTGATGTACATAGTCAGTATATCGATAGCTACCTTATTACTGCCGCCTTCCGGTACAATGAGGTCGGCATATCGTTTGCAAGGTTCGATAAATTGCAGGTGCATAGGCTTTAAAACCCGTGTATAGCGTTCCATTACAGCTTCGGCAGTACGTCCGCGTTCAATAACATCTCTTTGGATAACACGTATCAGGCGTTCGTCGGGATCGGCATCTACAAAAATTTTGAGGTCCATCATATTGCGCAGCTTTTTATCACATAAGGCAAGGATTCCTTCAATGATAACCACTTCACGAGGTTCGATATGAATCGTTTCGGGCTGGCGCGTACAAGTGAGATAAGAATAGGTAGGCTGTTCGATGCTATTTCCATCTTTCAGCATCATGACATGTTTGGAAAGTAGACTCCATTCAAAAGCATCGGGATGGTCAAAATTGATATTCTGGCGTTCTTCAACCGGGACATGACTACTGTCTTTGTAGTATGAATCCTGTGGTAAGAGTACTACTTCTCCTGCGGGGAGGCTTTCTATAATTTTCCGTACGACGGTGGTCTTTCCGGAGCCCGTTCCGCCTGCTATTCCTATAATTAACATCTCTTTAAATGTATATTTGAACCAAATAGAGTATTTTTGCATTACTATTAATGCAATATTGCATTAACATGACAAATATAGAAACAATTCATTAAAATAACAACGTAATGGTAAAACACATTGTATTATTTAAGTTAAAAGACGAAGTTCCTGCTGAAGAGAAACTGGTAGTCATGACTAAATTCAAGGAAGCGATAGAAGCTCTTCCTGCTAAAATTTCTGTCATTCGCAAAGTGGAAGTCGGATTGAATATGAATCCTGGTGAAACATGGAATATTGCGCTTTACAGTGAGTTTGATACACTAGAAGATGTGAAATACTACGCAACACATCCCGACCATGTAGCTGCCGGCAAGATTCTGGCTGAAACGAAGGAAAGTCGTGCATGTGTAGACTATGAATTATAAACCTAAAAAATAAAGATGAGAAAAATAATCTCTTTCCTGCTTTTAAGCTTTGTTGTATATGCATTGCAAGCGCAGATCAAAGATCCGGTAAAGTTTAAAACAGAGCTGACCTCTCTCTCCGATACGGAGGCAGAGGTGGTGTTTACAGCTGCCATTGATAATGGTTGGCATGTTTATTCTACCGACCTGGGAGATGGCGGTCCTATTTCTGCAACATTTAATGTTGATAATAAATCGGGTGTCGAGCTTGTTGGTAAACTGAAGCCTGTGGGCAAAGAAGTATCTACTTTCGATAAATTGTTCGAAATGAAGGTACGTTATTTCGAGAATACAGCAAAGTTTGTGCAGAAAGTGAAATTTACGGGTGGAGCTTACGAGATAGAAGGTTATCTGGAATATGGAGCTTGTGATGACGAGAGTTGTCTGCCTCCTACTCAAGTGCCATTCAAGTTTTCGGGAGTAGCGAAAGCCGGAAATGCTGCCGCAGCGAAAACAGAACAACCGAAGCAAAAGGTAGCGGAAAAAGAAGCTGCGACTCCTGTTGTCGCGAAAGACTCTTCTGCTATGATGGAGTTGGTTCCTGCAACTACAACGGAAGCTGTCACGGATATTCAGCCGGCAGTTGCTTCCAGTGAACTTTGGAAACCCGTTATCAGTGATCTGCAAGCATTAGGAGAAGAGCACGGTCAGGAGGATATGTCCTGGATATATATATTCATTACAGGGTTCCTTGGAGGGTTATTGGCTTTGTTCACTCCTTGTGTGTGGCCGATTATTCCGATGACAGTCAGCTTTTTTCTGAAACGTAGTAAAGACAAAAAGAAAGGAATTCGTGATGCGTGGACGTATGGTGCATCTATCGTCGTGATTTATGTAGCATTAGGTTTGGCCATCACGTTGATTTTCGGTGCCAGCGCATTAAACGCTTTGTCTACTAATGCTATTTTCAACATTCTCTTCTTCCTGATGCTGGTGATTTTTGCCGCTTCATTCTTTGGAGCGTTTGAAATCAGACTACCTTCGAAGTGGGGAAACGCAGTAGATAGCAAAGCGGAATCTACGACTGGATTACTGAGTATTTTCCTGATGGCTTTCACGCTTTCACTGGTATCTTTCTCTTGTACGGGGCCGATTATCGGGTTCCTGCTGGTACAGGTATCTACCACAGGAAGTGTGGTTGCTCCGGCAATCGGTATGTTGGGATTTGCCATTGCTTTGGCATTGCCATTTACACTTTTCGCCCTGTTCCCGTCTTGGCTGAAATCTATGCCAAAGTCCGGCGGATGGATGAATGTAATCAAAGTAACGCTGGGTTTCCTCGAATTGGCGTTTGCGCTTAAATTCTTGTCGGTAGCTGATTTGGCTTACGGTTGGAGACTGCTTGACCGCGAAACATTCCTGGCTCTGTGGATTGTAATCTTTGCTTTGCTTGGATTCTATCTGTTGGGTAAGATCAAGTTTCCGCATGATGACGATGATAATAAGGTGGGAGTCACCCGCTTCTTTATGGCATTAATTTCTTTTGCGTTCGCCGTATATATGGTTCCCGGTTTGTGGGGAGCACCATTAAAGGCCGTATCTGCATTTGCTCCACCTATGCAGACGCAAGACTTCAATTTGTATAAGAATGAGGTACATGCGAAATTCGATGATTATGATTTAGGAATGGAATATGCCCGTCTGAACGGAAAGCCCGTCATGCTCGATTTTACCGGATATGGTTGCGTAAACTGTCGTAAGATGGAAGCAGCAGTGTGGACTGATCCGAAAGTGAGTGATTTGATTAATAACGATTACGTACTGATTACTCTCTATGTGGATAATAAGACTCCGTTGACAGAACCCGTAAAGATAATCGAGAATGGAACAGAACGTACTTTGCGTACTGTCGGCGATAAATGGAGCTATCTGCAACGTGTGAAATTCGGAGCCAACGCCCAGCCTTTCTATGTATTGCTGGACAATCAGGGCAAGCCGTTGAATAAGTCGTATGCTTATAATGAAGATATTCCTAAGTATATCGAATTCTTGCAGACCGGCTTGGAGAATTATAAGAAAGAGAAAAATTAATATCTTTGATAAGGCACTGTCTTGAATGATAAATGAAATAAAAGCGGTCTCATCTTTTCGGTGAGATCGCTTTTATTTTTTTATTTCAGAAAAAATACATACGTTTGTAACATCATAACAATACCTTTGTGCCCAAAAATAAAGAAAATATGTACGCAACAGACACTCTTGTAAATGAACGGGAATTGGTTCTCCGTCTGATAGACGGAGATGAAGAGGCCTTTTGCGAACTTTATGCCGCTTACAAGAATCGTTTGCTCTACTTCGCCCTGAAGTTCGTCAAATCGCGTGAATTTGCTGAAGATATTTTTCAGGATGCATTTACGGTAGTCTGGCAAACTCGTCGTTTCATCAATCCCGAAGCCTCTTTTTCTTCCTACCTTTATACCATCGTACGTAATCGTATTCTGAATCAGTTGCGTGACATGGCTAATGAAGATCAGCTGAAAGAACAGATTCTTTCTCAAGCGATCGATTCAACTAACGAAACCAATAACCATATTTTGCTCAATGATTTGAAAGAGATTATTGACCGTGCATTGGAACAATTGACACCCCGTCAACGGGAAGTGTTCAAAATGAGCCGTGAGCTACAGATGTCTCATAAAGAAATAGCCGAAGCATTGGGTGTCTCTGTTCATACTGTACAGGAGCATATTTCAGTCTCTCTGAAAGTGATTCGCTCTTATCTGACTAAATATTCAAGTACATCGGCTGATATACTTTTGATTCTATTTTGTTTGAATTTATAATAAATGTTAATCACACCCTAGTTCTTTCTTACTTTTGTGTATTACTTATACAAAGGGAAGGAAATTAATATCCTTATTTTGAATGCGTGATGAAAGATACTAAAACAGAAAAAGATAAATTGCATCGTTACTTGGATGATTTTTATACCCGGGAAGAGGCTTCGCAATTTTTGCAAAGTATAAAAGATACAGAAAACCAAGATTTATTGGATGAACTGGCAGCAGAGGTTTGGGAAGAATCCGGAAACTTGCAGCCAGCTACTGATTTGGAACGGGAAAAATATAAGAGAGAGGCACGTCAATTATTGAAACGTATTGAACACAAAAAACGTACCTGGTTCCGCCGGGTGTCTGTGGTGGCGGTTAGTACGGCGGCTGTCATAGTCATTATAATAGGGAGTGTCAACTTTTTTCGGTATATGAATGAACTGCAAGTCACACTTGCCGAAGTTACCACTTCTTTTGGTGAGAAAAGACAAGTGACTTTGCCGGATGGAACTCTTTTGGTATTGAATTCTTGTTCTCAAGTGCGTTATCCGGATCGTTTTGTGGGAGATAGCCGTGAAATAGAACTTGAAGGTGAGGGATATTTCCGTGTTGCTCGTAATGAAAAGATGCCATTTATTGTAAAGACGAAGCGGCTGGATGTTCAGGTGTTAGGTACCCGGTTTGACGTTAAATCTTATTCAACGGATGAAATTGTATCTGTGAGTGTGGAGAGTGGTAAGGTGCAGGTTGATTTGCCGGAAGCGATGATGAGGCTGATTGCAAAAGAACAGGTGCTTATCAATACAGTTTCCGGAGAATATAGCAAGAAAACAGAAGATAGGGGAGTGGCCGTCTGGATGAAAGGAGGTTTACGTTTCTACAGTACACCGATTCGGGATGTGGCAAAAGAACTGGAACGTGTATATAATTGCCGGATTACTTTTGCTCCCGGTCAGGATTTCAACAACTTGATTACCGGTGAGCACGATAATAAGAGTCTGGAGGCCGTGCTTAAATCCATCGAATTTATCAGCGGTGATATCAAATATAAGAAAGAAGGCATTAATGTCCTTCTTTATAAAGAATGAGATGAAGAATAGATAATGTTCAACCTTTAAAAGAATAATAGATGAAAACAGCCCCTTCATGAACCTCCCTAAAATGATAGAAGCACTCCAAAGGAATGCTCCTATCCGCAATCCGGACGGATATTCATAAGCTTCGACCCAAATGAATAACGTATCGCGCATTGCTCGTTTTTAATAACTTTAGTCAATTACTAAAACGCACAAATTTATGAATAATCTTCTTATTTGTAAAGGGATAAGTAAAAATAGCTATTCGTTTTTAGCTTTTTTACTATTCACCTTCATTTTAATTGTTCCGGCTGCTGCCCAAACATTGAAAGAGCATGATATAACGCTTCGCGTGCAAAATGAGCCGGTAGAAAGTGTTTTCAATAAAATCAGCAAACAGACTAATTTTAAATTTCTCTATGACCAGGAGACAGTGAACAAAGCTCCGAGAGTTTCTTTCGACATTAAAAATGCTTCATTAAAACAGATTCTGGGGGAGATAACTACCCAGGCCAAACTTTATTTCAATAGGACTGATCATACAATTGCTGTCAGCAAACAGCCGCTTAAAAAGGAAGAAACAGCTCAACGTACACGCACTATCCAAGGAATTGTTGCAGATGATAAAGGAGAACCGGTGATTGGTGCCAGTGTTCAGATTAAAGGGGAAGGCAGTGGTACCATTACCGATATTGACGGGCGTTATTCAATCATGAATGTACCGGAATCTGCCACACTGACTATTTCTTATATCGGATATAAAACAGTGAATATCCCTGCAAAAGATAAGAATACGGCAAAAATCACGTTGGTGGAAGATAGTAAGATGATCGATGAAGTAGTCGTGGTAGGCTATGGCGTTCAGAGAAAAAGCGATGTTTCTACTTCTATTTCTTCCGTGAAAGCCGAACAAATAGCAGAAGTTTCCGCTTCCGATTTTCGTCAGGCGTTGGCAGGAAAAATGCCGGGAGTACAGGTGACGCAGCCTAGTGGTGATCCGGAAGGAAGCGTAAGTATCCGTGTTCGTGGTATCAGCACAGTGAATGCAGGTAGTGATCCTCTCTATATTATCGATGGTGTACCGGTGGAACGTGGGTTTGCTAATTTGAATAATAATGATGTTGAATCTGTAGAAGTTTTGAAAGATGCTTCTTCGGCAGCTATTTATGGTAGTCGTGGATCGAATGGTGTAATTATTATTACGACCAAACAAGGGCAGTCGGAGAAGATGAAAGTGCAGTATGATGGATATTATGGTATCCAGAGTGTTTCGAAGAAACTTTCAATGATGAATGCATATCAGTTTGCCGAATTTGCAAAAGATGGGCATGATAACGCCTATCTGGATGCCAATCCCGGTGGATCACCGGATGATCCGAATGGAATGCGTCCTAACTCATGGGAACGTATCCCCACCGAACTTTTTCCTTATCTGAATGGGGACAAGGGACTGACCGATACGGATTGGCAAGATGCTATTTTTCGTACTGCGGCTACTACCAGCCACAATCTTTCTATTTCCGGCAGAGGAAAAACAGTTGGTTATTTTATTTCAGCCAACTATTATGATAAAGAAGGTATTATCATTAATTCCGATTTTAAGAAATATAGTATGCGTATGAATTTGGACGGGAAATATAAAAGGCTGAAATTTGGTCTGAATTTTTCTCCTTCTTATTCTACTTCCAACCGGGTAGATGCTTCCGGGTCCAATGGTATTGTGCAATCGGCCTTGATGATGCCTCCGGTATGGCCGGTGTATAATGCGGACGGAAGTTATAATTATCAGGGAAACGGATATTGGAGAATTGGAAATGACTATCAGCACAATGCCGTATTAAATCCGGTAGCCATGGCAAACCTGCAATCGGATGTTGTAGACCGTATGGCTATTGTAGGAAAAGTCTTTGCGGAATTGGAGTTATATAAAGGACTAACCTATAACATTTCTTTTGGTGGTGATTATTATGGTTCGCATAACGATCAATACCGTTCATCGGAACTTCCGTTATTGGGACAGAAATATTATGATGTGAAGTCGAATCCTACTGCATACAGTTCATCCGGTTTTTACTTCAACTGGTTGGTTGAGAATAAAATCAATTATAATACGACAATCAAAGATGCTCATTCTATCAATGTCGTTTTAGTGCAATCGGCTCAAAAAGAAACATATAAAGGGGATAATGTGACGGCTACCGATTTCCCGAATGACTACATACAAACAATTTCCGGAGGTACGGTAACGAAAGGTTCATCTGATAAAACACAGTGGACAATTGCTTCTTATCTGGCGCGTATACAGTATAGTTATAAAGGTAAGTATATGGCTTCTGCAGCGATCCGTGCGGACGGTTCTTCCCGTTTCGGAAAAAACAACCGCTGGGGATATTTCCCTTCTGCTTCTTTTGCGTGGAGAATAAGTGGAGAAGACTTTTTCACGAAAGCAAAATTTCTGTCGTTTGTCGATGACTTGAAGCTTAGAGCCAGTTATGGAGTTACCGGCAATTTCCAGATTGGTAATTATGACCACCTGTCTCTGATGGCTTCCGATAACTATATACTCGGTACAGGTAATGGCCAGTTGGTGAATGGATATAAGCCTAGTACCATAAAGAATGAGGATTTGAGTTGGGAAAAGAATGCGATGGTGAATGTGGGTATCGACTTACAAATGTTCAAAGGATTGTTGGGGCTGACTGTGGATTATTATAATACCAACACTTCTAATATGTTGTTGAACGTACCTGTTCCTCATCTGACCGGATATAGCACTGCATTGATGAATATCGGTAAAGTAAACAATCGGGGATGGGAAATCGCATTGACCTCACAGAAGAATATAACGAAAGATTTCGGTTATTCATTCAATGCCAATTATGCTACGAATACAAATGAAGTAAAAGCACTGGGGCCGGGTAATGCTCCTATCATATCTACCGGTAGTGTAGATCATGCGTATTACATAACGAAAGTTGGTGAACCTATCGGTTGTTATTATCTGTTGGTGCAGGATGGCATTTTCTCCAATGAAGAAGAATTGAAGAAGTATCCTCATTTCAGCAATACCAAACCTGGAGATTTCCGGTTTGTGGATGTAGATGGAGACGGTGTAATGGACTTGGATAAAGACCGTACGATAGTAGGTAACTATATGCCTGATTTCACCTATGGATTCGGTGGAAAAGTATGGTTTAAGGGATTTGATCTTGATTTTAATTTCCAGGGAGTATATGGTAATGAGATTCTGAACTTGAATCGCCGATACATTGATAATCTGGAAGGCAATACCAATGGTACTACCATCGCCTTGAATCGTTGGAAGAGTCCGGAAGATCCGGGAAACGGTCAGGTGAATCGTGCCAATCGTAAATCAAAAGGTTATAATGGACGTACGTCAACCTGGCATTTGGAAGATGGTTCTTATCTACGGTTGCAGAATGTGACACTGGGATATACTTTGCCGAAGAATCTGACCCAGCGCTTTTTTGTAGAAAAGTTGAGAGTATACGTTTCCGGACAAAATCTCTGGACTTCAACTAATTATAGCGGATATAATCCGGAAGTGAATGCCCGGCCGACTAATTCTCTTTCACCGGGTGAGGACTATGGAACTTATCCATTGGCTAAAACATTCTTATTCGGATTGAATATAACTCTTTAATCATCCTTTAAAATACACGTTGTATGAAAAAATATAAACTAATACTATTCTTGTCAGCTGCTTTTTTATCAGTTGCCTGTACAGATAGTTTCTTCGATTTGGAACCAAGTAGCAGTGTGCCTACCGATAAGGTATATAAGACAGCAGACGATTTTAATGTAGCTGTGATGGGATGTTACTCTAAATTGCAGACGCAGGTTTCTTATTTTACGGAGTGTTGCGAATATCGGAGTGATAATTTGACATTGAGCGCACCTACTGCCGGAACGCAGGACCGTTATGATATTGATCAGTTTGCAGATAAAGCTTCTAACGGCATTCTGGAAGATGCTTGGGCGAATTTTAATAACGGAGTCTATCGTTGTAATCTTATATTAGATAGGATTGATGAAGCCAACTTTGACGCTACTCTGAAAAAACAATATAAAGGAGAAGCCCTTTTCATTCGTGCACTTACCTATTTTAATATGTACCGTCTGTGGGGAGGAATACCGATGACTAATAAAGTAGTGACAGTGGCCGAAGCTCTAAAAATCGGGCGTAGTTCAGACCAACAGGTTTATGATTTCCTTGTCGGTGATTTGAATCAGGTTATTAATGAAAGTATGTTGCCGTCTTCTTATACAAGTACGGATATGGGACGAGTGACTTCCGGTGCTGCAATGGCACTGCTTGGCAAGATTTACCTCACCTTCCATAAATGGACGGAAGCTCGCAATGTATTATCTCAATTAATAGGTAAGTATTCTTTGATGACTACTCCGGACCAGGTTTTTGATGTAAATAATAAAATGAATGATGAGATTATTTTTGCTGTTCGTTTTAATAAAGATGTTGAAGGAGAAGGGCATGGATACTGGTTCTCTATCATTAACCTGACCGATGATACCAATCAGACAAAGGCGCTGAAAGAATGTTATAAAGACGGGGATAAGCGCAAAGATTTGATTACTTATGTAAAGGTGGAAGATAAAGTCTGTGTCATGAATAAATTTAAGGATGTCAAGAGTGCGACTTATAACACTGTTGGTAATGACCAGGTTATTCTCCGTTATGCCGATGTCTTGTTGATGTATGCGGAAGCTTTGAATGAAATCAGTTACAGTAATTTGCAGAATTCAGAAGCCCTGGTTGCTTTGAATGCCGTACATACCCGTGCCGGCTTGTCTCCGATTCTGATTACGGAATTACCCGATCAGGATAGTTTCCGTAATGCGATTATGCTGGAACGTCAACAGGAATTTCCTTATGAGGGACAGCGTTGGTTTGATTTGGTACGTATGGGAGGTGCTAAGGAGGCCATGAAAGCAGAAGGACATATTATTCAGGATTACCAGTTCCTGTATCCTATTCCCAAAACGGAATTGGAAAGAATAAACAACACAGAATTGTTGTGGCAGAATACGGGATATTAATAGGGTTAAACTAAAAGAATTCAGACAATGAAAAAAATAATATATAGCTTGTTGTTTATTCTTACAGTAGTTTTTACTGCTTGTGAAGAAGATCTGCCAAAAGCGAGTTTCGATTTATATGAACTGAAGTCACTGGCGGCAACAGCCGGAGATATGAATGTGACTCTTTCTTGGGAGGCATACGAAAATGCCCGGCCTAATGAATATTTGATTCTTTGGACTTCCGGATCGTCAGATGCGGAAGGAGGTGAGATGACTGTGGATGCAAAAACAATGACTGCCACAATCAATAATCTGGTGAATGATGTTGCTTACACTTTTTCTGTACAGCCTCGTTATACAGGAGGACTGGCCAGTAAAACGACCGCTGCCTGTACGCCGAAGAATGCAAGATACCCGATTTCTGGTCTGACGGCAGCAGCCGGCAATGAAAGAGTACGTTTGAGATGGACAAAACCTGCCAGTGAACGTTTTACCCGTTATCAGGTTACTGTTAATCCGGGCAATCAGATTATCAATCTGGATGATACTTCATTGGAAGAATACATTGTTGACGGGCTGACTAACGATCAGGAATATACGTTCAATATAGTCTGTGTCTATCCCACAGGCAATTCTATTCCGGTGGAAACTTCAGCTACTCCGGGATTGATCTATCCTATTCTTGCCAATACGGAACTGGTCGTGTGGGAACCTTGCGCCTTTGCTTATAACGATATGTATTTTATGGCAGGTGAAGTGAAATCGGTAAGCTGGGATTTTGGTGATGGTACGACATCAGGAGAAAACAACCCTGTACATGCATTTGCTACTACCGGAACTTATACAGTAGCTGTTACGGTGACTTATGTAAATAACACGACCGAGTCGGGTAGTCTGGCTGTTACAGTCGGCAATTATAAATGGAATTCTGTCGATTTGAACTTTGGCGGACTTACCGGATATGTAAAGACTTCCAATCCGGTGTTCTCTCCGGATGGAAAAACAATGTACATCCCAACATCTACTCCTGCAGGGCATTTATTTGCTATTGATGTAGTGAGCGGTGAATTCAAATGGGTGTTTGCTATCAGTAAGATAACGTATGGTGGAGGTGCGTTGGTGGCTCCTGATGGTACCATATACCAGTGTGTAAAAAATGCTACTATTAATAATGTATATGCAATAAATCCGAACGGGACTCAAAAGTGGGCGGCTAAATTGGATGCTGCGGTAGGTGCTTTTCCTGCATTGTCTGTCGATGGTGTTCTCTATTGTCTTACCAATAAGAGTACGTTGTATGCTCTCGATGCATCCAGTGGCGTTATAAAATGGCAACAATCCCTTGACGGAGCAATAGGTAGTGCGGTAGCTATTGATAAAGCCGGAAATGTTTATGCGGGTACAAGTGCTGCTATTTATGCTTTTAAACCGAATAAGGATCAGATATGGAAATTGGAAGAAGTAAATGTGACAGAACAGGCTACGTTTGCTTTGAAAGATCAGATGCTTTATGCGACGTTGAAAGGAGGCGGACTTGTTGCTGTCGATATGACAAACGGGACAAAGAAATGGACATATCCGACCACGAAAGGAGATGCCTATTTCCCGATTGTAGATAAAAATGGTAATATCTATTTTACGGAGAAAGGATCGCAAACAGTTCATGCTGTGAATGCCGGCGGGGCTAAAATCTGGGAGAAAAATGTAGGCAACAATTTGAATTACAGTGGAGGTGCCTTGAGTACGGATGGTATTCTTTATATAGGTACTCAATCGAATAACAAAGTATTGGGACTTGATACCACTAATGGAAACATCGTCTTTGAAGAGACTGTAGGACAACAAGTCATGGCAGCTGTTACTATTGGTCCGGACAAACGGCTTTATTGTGGTACGATCGGATCTGGTAATATCGGTGCTGTCAAAGCGTTTGCTGTCAATAAGACTTTGGAGACAGACTCTTGGAGTATTCGTGGGGGTGATATTCAAGGTACAAACCGTCAAAAGTAAGTGATAATGAGAATCTCGGTTTTTATTGTATTTATAGTAATGACAATGGGCTTATATGCACAGAAATATAAAGTAGGTACTACTACGGCTTTGTGGAAAGTACCTGCTTCCACAGATTTTTTTCAAGCTCGGTCTGTGGGGGTAGAGTATGTTGAGGTGGCATTTAACCAGTGTTATAGAGGCGTTCCGGCAGATGAGGTCATTCCTCGTGTTCGGGATATGAAAGCAAAAATTGATAGTGCCGGTATCAAAGTCTGGTCTATACATCTTCCTTTTTCCCGAACGCTGGATATATCGGTTCTCGATGAAAAGAAAAGGAAAGAAAATGTAGATTTTATGGCGGAGATGATTGAACAGTGTGCTCAATTTCAACCGAAATGTTTAGTTCTGCATCCAAGTTCCGAACCGATTGACGACAGTATTCGGGCACAAAGAATAGCCAATGCTTCCAGGTCTATCGCTTATCTGAAGAAGTATGCGGATCAGATAGGAGCACAGTTATGTATAGAGAATCTGCCGCGGACTTGTCTGGGAAATACTCCTGAAGAACTTTGGGAGATTATCAAAAACATTCCCGGTGTGAAGGTTTGTTTTGATACCAATCATTATACAAAAGGAACGACGGAACATTTTGTAGAAACCATTGGTGAACGTATTGGCACCATACATGCTTCGGATTTTGATTTTGTCAACGAGTACCACTGGCTTCCTACGCAAGGCGATATTAAGTGGGGAAAGTTAATGCACGCACTCGAAGGAGTCGGTTATGAAGGAGTTTTCATGTATGAAGCGACTAAAGATCATGAAAACCATGACACACGTCCAACACCGGAACGGGTCGTTGAAACTTTCAATAAAATAATTAATGATTATAAAACATTGAAATAAGATGGATATAATAAGAAAAATACAATATTTATTGTTTTGCCTTTTGGCAATAGGTTTTGTTGCTTGCAATGATGATGATGACAACAGCACCGAAACAGGGCATGAAGGAATCCTTACTCAATTGGCAGAGGAAGTGGATGCCACAGCACAACAGTTGTGGAGTTCTTCTCCTTTGATTGTCAATGCCGGACGTACTACTGCTTTGACCAAAATTCAGGGGTATGCGGATAAATGTAAAGATGATTATTTCATCAGTTATCTGAATGGTTTCGACCAGGCAAGTACAAGTATGGAAAAGTGTGATCCTATTATCTATTTTTATCGGAGCGCATTTGACCGTGTGATGGATGGAATTAAAAGTTCAAAAGTGGAAAATGGTACGGCAGAGATTTGGGCACTCTATAATATGGGATATGTGGTTAAGACTCCGTCAGGATGTTTTGCTATAGACATTTCTCATCGTTGGGCAAAAGAACTGGCGCCTTATATTGATTTTCTCTGCGTCACTCATAAGCATTCTGATCATTATAACAATGATCTGATTCAGGCTATGTTTGATTTAGGCAAACCGGTATTGTCCAACTACCTGAAGGATACGACATATCCTTATACCGCAAAAGGAGATAAAGATTATGAAATAGGAAAATTCAAGATTAAAACTTGTATCACCGATCACAACAATTCCGGATTATCTAATTTTGTGACTGTATTCTCAATTGATTGCGGTGAAGATACCGGCAACTTCGTCTTTATGCATGTAGGAGACTCCAACTATAAACCGGAACAATATACGAATCTGGCTTCTCATGTGAATGTACTGATACCACGTTACGCTCCCAATGCACTGACTGAAAATAATATTCTAGGTTCGGGTGCGGGACAGGTAGAGCCGGATTATGTCTTGTTGTCACATATTCTGGAGCTGGCTCATGCTGGTGTTGACGAATCGAGATGGTCGTTGGATATGGCACTCGAACGGGCTTCGAAGATTAACTGTGAACAGACCTATGTACCAATGTGGGGAGAAAAAATGGTCTGGAAAAACAATAAATTGAATTAAAATACTTAATGTTTGCACTTTATGAAACGGATATGTAACTTTATACTTCTTCTATGTTTGGTACAACTGGCTGTTGCCCAAAATAGAATAACTGAAATCAGAGAAAACCTGTTAGGAAATCATCCTGATAAAATATTGGTTGTATCACATCGGGCCGACTGGCGTAATGCTCCGGAAAACTCATTGCAAGGGATACAAAATTGCATTGATATGGGAGTTGATATGGTAGAGATCGATTTGAAAAGAACCAAAGACGGACATTTGGTAGTGATGCATGATAAAACAATCAATCGCACCATGAGCGGAAAAGGGCTGGTCGAAGATTATACATTAGCGGAATTGAAAGCCATGCGTCTAAAAAACGGGGTAGCTTGTAAAACAAGACATCAGATTCCTACATTGGAGGAAGTCATGTTGCTCTGCAAAGGTAAGATAATGGTAAATATTGATAAGGGCTATGATTATTTTCAGGAGGCTTATGCCGTACTCGAGAAGACAGGAACAGTCGACCAGTGTGTCATCAAAGCCGGGCTTCCTTATGAACAAGTGAAAATTGAAAATGGTGCTGTGTTGGATAAAGTAATTTTTATGCCTATTGTACAGTTGCACAAAGAAGGAGCTGAAGCTGTTATTGACAGTTACCAGACTCACATGAAGCCTGCAGCTTATGAGTTAGTATTTGATAATGATAGTCCGGAGGTTCTTAACTTGATAAAGAAGGTGCGTGATACAGGTTCTAACTTGTTTATTAATTCTCTTTGGCCCGAACTGTGCGGTGGTCATGATGATGACCGTGCAGTAGAACTTCATCAACCGGATGAAAGCTGGGGATGGATTATTAATCATGGAGCAAAACTAATTCAAACCGATCGTCCTGCCCTCTTATTGGAGTATCTACGCAAAAAGAAGCTTCACGACTAAATAGACTTTCTCATGTTGAAACAACTTATAAACTTTTACAAGGTCTCTTCACCGAGACCTTGTAACGGGGAAGTTTTGTCTTCATCCGACTCACAGTATCTTCATTCCGATGCCCGTCGCCTGAAATACTTGAAATGGTCTACTTTCCTTTCAGCTACTTTCGGTTACGGTATGTACTACGTTTGCCGTCTTAGCCTGAATGTCGTGAAGAAGCCCATCGTAGATGAAGGAATTTTCTCTGAAACAGAACTAGGAATCATTGGCTCTGTACTTTTCTTTACTTATGCCATTGGGAAATTCACGAATGGTTTCCTTGCCGACCGTAGTAATATCAATCGCTTTATGACTACCGGCTTATTGGTTACAGCTTTGGTCAACCTTTGCTTAGGTTTTACTAATTCTTTCCTCTTGTTCGCTATACTTTGGGGGATCAGCGGCTGGTTTCAGTCTATGGGAGCCGCATCTTGTGTGGTAGGCCTTTCCCGTTGGTTCACGGATAAGGAACGGGGGTCCTACTATGGATTCTGGTCTGCCAGCCACAATATTGGTGAAGCGTTGACCTTTCTGATTATTGCCTCCATCGTCAGTGTGCTGGGCTGGCGTTACGGTTTCTTCGGGGCGGGTGTCGTGGGCTTGATTGGCGCATTGATTGTCTGGAAGTTCTTCCATGACACTCCCGAAAGTCTGGGCTTTCCTCCTGTGAATGCACCCAAAGAGAAAAAAGAGATGAGTTTCATAGAAACGGCTGATTTCAATAAGGCGCAGCGACAAGTCCTATTGATGCCCGCTATTTGGATACTGGCTCTATCGAGTGCTTTTATGTATATCAGTCGCTATGCGATCAATAGTTGGGGTGTCTTCTATTTAGAGGCCCAAAAGGGTTACTCCACATTGGATGCCAGTTTTATTATTTCTATCTGTCCGGTCTGTGGAATTATCGGTACCATGTTTTCGGGAGTCATTTCTGATAAGCTGTTTGGCGGTCGTCGTAATGTGCCTGCACTGATATTCGGATTGATGAATGTTTTTGCGCTTTGCCTGTTTCTGTTGGTTCCGGGTGTACACTTCTGGATAGATGTGCTTGCCATGGTTCTTTTCGGGTTGGGTATCGGAGTTCTCATTTGTTTTCTGGGTGGTTTGATGGCAGTCGATATTGCCCCTCGTAATGCTTCCGGCGCAGCATTGGGAGTGGTGGGCATTGCCAGTTACATTGGAGCCGGTTTGCAGGATGTGATGAGTGGTGTTTTGATAGAGGGTCAGAAGACGGTTCAGAACGGAGTCGATGTTTATGATTTCACATATATCAATTGGTTCTGGATTGGGGCTGCTCTGCTTTCGGTACTCTTTGCATTATTGGTTTGGAATGCAAAATCAAAAAAAACAGATTAGTTTCTGATATATTAGGTTAGATTGAAAAACACTTGTTTTCCAAAGAGGATAACAAGTGTTTATTTTCAATGGTGTCGGTTTTTATTTCGGGAAGTTCGTTGTTGCGATTCTTCCCGAAATGTTTTTATCATTCAATTATCTACATAAAGATAATTCCCCCTTCGTATTCCTTCAAATGTTTGTATTCCAATAGGAAGTTTACGCATTAAGTTGTCCATATCCGATGGTTTTAGAGTTATACGATATGCAAATGAGAATTTAGGCAGAATACAAACATTGTCTTTTCAGAATAAATTCAGTTTTATGCCTTTCTTTTGCCGGAGATAATTTATTACCTTTGTAACTTTAATCCGATAATCAATGAGTAGAATAATATTAAATACTAAGATTTGGCTGTTTGTGTTGTTGCTTGGAATGTCGTTTTCCGCATGGGCACAAAGTGATGATTTAAATACATGGACTAAATTCAAGGTAAATCATAAGATAGATTCCCGTTTCTCGGTTTCTGGTGATTTGGAGTTGCGCATGAAAGATGATGTAAGCCGGTTGGATCGTTGGGGATTGACTGTTGGCGGAAGTTATCGCCCTTGTTCTTTTTTGAATCTGGGGGTGGGATATGAGACCCATCTTCGGAATCTGGGTGACTCAGACTGGAAATTGAGACATCGTTATCATATATCTGCCATTGCCAGCTTTCGTTATCAATGGTTGAAAGTGTCTTTGCGGGAGCGATTTCAGCAGACTTTTGACCGTGGTGATTCTGAAACTTGTCTACGTTCTCGTTTGAAGTTATCCTATGCTCCTACAAAAGGAATCGTTTCTCCTTATTTTTCTGTTGAAATTTATCAAAGTCTGGATGATACTTCTTTTTGGAGAGCAGACCGTATGCGCTATCGTCCCGGAGTGGAGATTGCTTTAGCCAAACGTTGGTCATTGGATGCATTTTATTGTTATCAATATGCATCTTCGCAAGGCAAACACATTGCCGGAATAGAAGTGGGGTATTCTTTTTGAAATAAATGACGAATAGTAAATAATAACTAATGCTAATATAATAATGTGGAGTTCAGAATGTCTTGTATTTGCATGTATAATGTAAATGGCTGATTAGGTGGCTTCTATATAAAAGGTTAATCTTTTTAAAGGAAAATATTTCTTTTCTTAACTATAATGTGTATTTTCGCTTCTACATTTCAAACTGTAATGTGGAAATTTAAGATTCTACAGTTGCAACAGACGTGTTGTATGGTTTTTCATAACCGAAAGTGAATACTTCCTCTTATGGCATTCTTTCTGCCCAATCAAGAATTTCTTTTTTTTGAACTAATAGAAAAACAAAATGAAAACATGCCATAGCCTATTTGTGGGAGTAGGTTCTTTTATCCTTTGTTGTACTATGTTTACTGCTTGTGTAAACCATATTTCGGAGGAAGAAGGGGAAATCGTTAATAATGGAGATATTCCATTGAAATTTGTTGCCAACATTCATGAGATTATGAATACCCGTGTAGTAAATAATAGTTTTGGAGAAGGAGATGAAGTGGGGTTATTTGCACTTGCAGGAACCACTACAATGCAAGAAGAACGTTATGCAGATAATCTTTATTTTGTGCGTTCATCTACTGGAGAGTTTGTTTCTGATGAATCGGTTTACTATCCGGATGATGGAGTTGCATTAAATTTAATCAGTTATTATCCATATCAGAATAGTGGGGTAGCAATGGGGGAAAGTTTCATGCAAGTGACCGTTGCAACAACTCAAGATAACCCGGATGATTATTCTCATTCGGATTTTCTAGTTGCTTTAAAAGGAGATGTATTTGCCAGTAAAGATGCTGTTGCTCTATCCTATAACCATCAGTTCTTTCGCATGAAAATAATTCTTGTTCCCGGAGAGGGGGAAAGTGTAGAAGAAATGTTGTCTGTTAAACCGACGCTTTCGGTCAGTGGCTTTTATACAAAGGCTGTTTATGATTTTCAGCAACAAATATTTTCTGCCTATTCAGAAGAGGAAGATATTACTCCTGCAGGAGAATGGGAGATTAGAGACGGACGATTAGTAGGAAAAGAGCTTATTTTGATTCCTCAAGAAGCTAGTGAAGGATATCAATACATAATGTTGAAAGCAGCTGGTAAGTCATATATCAGTTTATTACCACCTACTTTACAATTAAAAAGTGGGAAGCAACGAGAACTGGAGATCGTGTTTGTATCAGCCGAAGATGTATTGATGGGCAAAGTGAACGGAGAAATAGGGGATTGGGATGGAACAGAAGTGGACCATACCGAATCAGGCATTTTGCATGAATATATAGATGTATCGAAACTGACTTTTGAAAAATCGAATGTGTATAAAGTGATACATTTGGGAAAACAAGTAGCCGAAATATGTAAAGAGTATCTTGTTACTCCGGATTTTTCTTCTCAAGCGATTGTTGCTTATTCCATGAAAGAAGACGGTAGCGTTAATTTATCTCAAGGAACTGTGGTACAGTTATTAGGAAAATTAGGGAAAGTGAATGGTGGAGGTGTATCATGGAATGTGGAGGATCACTCATTGGAATATAGTGGAGGAGCTCTGCCGGTTCGTAATAAGGTGTATGTACTGGCAGATGGAACAATCTCCTTGTCAGTAACACTGGCAGATAATGTGTTACCAGTTTTGGCACAGGAAGATATCGTTCGTGATGTTCGTGGAGGAATCATTCATAATTATCCGTTAGTGAAGATTGGAACTCAATATTGGATGCGGGATAATTTGGAGGCTTCTTTGTATACAGATGGTGAAATGCTTCCCAAAGTGGATGCGGTGACGGCGAATACAGTCGGATATTTGCAGTCTGCTGCGGAATATTATTTTTATACCGCTAATATCGCTCTTTCAGGTAAAATCTTGCCAGCTCATTGGAGTATACCGAATTGGGAAGACTGGAATATCCTAAAAGAGTATCTGAAAGGAGATGCTTCGTTGCTGAAATCAGGAACTTGGCTGCCTTTAAAATCCGAAGAGCTAATACAACCAGTAACTAATTTATCCGGTTTTAATGGAATGCCTGTGGGAATGTACGTAGGAGCTTTTCAAGCAGATTATGAGAAAAAACATCTCGCATATTGGACATTGGACAATACAAATACCGCTATCGACACTAAAGTCTTTTATCTGAAAAGTAATACAAATATCATAGAAGAATCTAATGCTGGTGTTGATACAAAAGCTTTTGCTATTCGTTGCATACGAAAGTAAATCGGTGAAAAGGGATTGTCTTTTTCATAAATTGCTTATATTTGGGAAATAAAACTAAATAAAAGAGAGAACTATGAAGAAGATAATAAATCCCTGGAAGGGGTTGGAGGGGTACAACTGCTTTGGTTGTGCTCCCAATAATGAAGCTGGAGTAAAAATGGAATTTTATGAGGACGGTGACGAAGTGGTGAGCATTTGGAAGCCACGTCCCGAATATCAAGGCTGGATTGACACTTTGCATGGCGGTATTCAAGCAGTTTTGATGGATGAAATCTGTGCGTGGGTGGTGCTTCGTAAACTACAAACGACCGGAGTGACTTCGAAGATGGAAACCCGTTACCGGAAATCTGTTGATACCAAAGATTCTCATATAGTACTGCGTGCCTCTATTAAGGAGGTAAAACGGAACATTGTTATTATTGAAGCGAAGTTATATAATAAGGATGGAGAAGTATGCACGGAATCTGTTTGTACCTACTTTACTTTCTCGAAAGAAAAGTCGAAAGACGAAATGCATTTTTCGAAATGTGATGTAGAACCGGAGGAGATACTGCCTTTAATTTGAAATAAAAACTCAAGTTTTTGTGATAAATGTTTGGTGGTTTCAAACAAATGCTTTACTTTTGTCGCAGTTAATATAAGAAATATGAAATATACAACTACACATCATCATCATCATTTTCCTAACGAATAATCGGTGGGCGTGGATGATATTGTGTATAACTATATAAACGATAACTAAGGCTTGCCGAATACGGTAAGCCTTTTTTATTTCTCAACGCATATTATAATTAAAAATTAAATAAAGTCATGTTAAGAATCGCAGTACAAGCCAAAGGACGTCTCTTCGAAGAGACTATGGCACTTTTAGGAGAGTCGGATATTAAGTTGAGCACCACGAAACGTACCTTATTGGTGCAGTCTTCCAATTTCCCTATTGAAGTTTTATTTCTTCGTGATGACGATATTCCGCAGACAGTGGCTACTGGTGTAGCAGACTTGGGAATTGTCGGTGAAAACGAATTTATGGAAAAGGAAGAAGATGCGGAAATCATCAAACGTTTGGGATTCAGTAAATGCCGCCTTTCACTGGCTATGCCGAAAGATCTTGAATATCCTGGTTTGTCATGGTTTGATGGTAAGAAGATCGCTACTTCCTATCCGGTTATTCTTCGCAACTTCTTGAAGAAAAATGGTGTAAATGCTGAAATTCACGTGATTACCGGTTCCGTGGAAGTTTCTCCGGGAATTGGATTGGCTGATGCTATTTTTGATATTGTAAGCTCCGGTTCTACGTTGGTGAGTAACCGATTGAAAGAAGTAGAAGTCGTAATGAAGTCGGAAGCGTTGTTGATTGGCAACAAGAACATGAGTGACGAGAAAAAAGAAGTGCTTGAAGAACTGCTGTTCCGCATGAATGCAGTAAAAACAGCCGAAGATAAAAAATATGTATTGATGAATGCTCCGAAAGATAAACTGGAAGAAATCATTGCTGTATTGCCGGGTATGAAGAGTCCTACGGTGATGCCGTTGGCACAGGAAGGCTGGTGCTCTGTTCATACAGTACTTGATGAAAAACGTTTTTGGGAAATCATTGGAAAACTGAAAGGACTGGGAGCGGAAGGTATTTTGGTACTGCCAATTGAAAAGATGATTGTATAAATATATATAGGCACGGATTATACAGATAATGTAGTCGCTAATCCCAGGTATCGTGTAATCCGTGCCTAATAAGATATAAACTATGAAATTGATTAAATACCCCTCAAAAGAACAGTGGACGGAACTTTTGGAACGTCCGGCACTGAATACGGAAAATTTGTTCGACACTGTTCGTACTATTATAAATAAGGTAAGGGCAGAAGGTGACAAAGCTGTATTGGAATATGAAGCTACTTTTGATAAAGTGACTCTGTCCGCACTTGCTGTGACTCCTGAAGAAATACAGGTTGCCGGAACATTGGTAAGCGATGAACTGAAAGCAGCCATCTCCCTGGCAAAACAGAATATTGAAACATTCCACGCTTCCCAACGTTTTGTCGGAAAGAAGGTAGAAACAATGAACGGTGTGACTTGCTGGCAGAAATCAGTGGGAATCGAAAAGGTCGGGTTATATATTCCGGGTGGAACAGCACCGCTTTTCTCAACTGTATTAATGTTGGCTGTTCCGGCTAAGATTGCAGGCTGCAAAGAAATCATACTTTGCACACCTCCCGATAAAAATGGAAACATTCATCCGGCTATTCTTTTTGCAGCCCAACTGGCAGGTGTCAGCAAAATATTCAAAGCAGGTGGAGTACAGGCTATTGCATCTATGGCTTATGGAACGGAGAGTGTACCTAAAGTATATAAGATATTTGGCCCGGGCAATCAATATGTGACAGCTGCCAAACAGTTGGTAAGTCTGCGTGATGTAGCTATTGATATGCCCGCCGGTCCTTCAGAAGTGGAAGTGTTGGCTGATGCCTTTGCTAATCCGGTTTTCGTTGCGGCGGATCTCTTGTCACAAGCAGAACATGGAATAGATAGCCAAGCTATATTGATTACCACTTCCGAAAAACTTTTGGTAGAAGTAATGGCAGAAGTAGACCGTCAATTAGCCGAATTGCCCCGTCGTGAAATTGCTGCCAAATCATTGGAGAATAGTAAACTGATTTTGGTAAAGGATTTGGATGAAGCATTGGAACTGACTAACGCATATGCGCCGGAACACTTAATTATAGAAACGGAACACTACATGGAAGTAGCAGAGCGTGTGACAAATGCCGGTTCTGTCTTCCTTGGATCGTTAACTCCCGAAAGTGCCGGTGACTATGCTTCAGGTACGAACCATACCCTGCCGACCAACGGTTATGCCAAAGCATATAGTGGCGTTAGTTTGGATAGTTTTATCCGCAAGATTACGTTCCAGGAAATTCTCCCGGAAGGAATAAAGGCCATTGGTCCCGCTATTGAAGAGATGGCGGCTAATGAACATCTGGATGCGCATAAAAATGCGGTTACAGTTCGTCTCAAAGTAATTCAAAATTCATAACTTAAAATTTAAAGAAGTGAAATCATTACAAGAATTAACCCGGCCGAATATCTGGAAATTAAAGCCATACTCTTCGGCACGTGATGAATATAAAGGAGCCACCGCTTCTGTTTTTCTGGATGCAAATGAAAATCCGTACAATACGCCTCACAACCGTTATCCGGACCCTATGCAATGTGAATTGAAAGCATTGTTATCGAAAATCAAGAAAGTATCTCCCGAACATATTTTTCTCGGAAACGGCAGTGATGAAGCCATCGACTTAGTCTTTCGTGCTTTCTGTGAACCGGGTAAAGACAATGTAGTAGCTATCGATCCTACTTACGGAATGTATCAGGTCTGTGCCGATGTGAACGATGTAGAATATCGAAAAGTATTGTTAGATGATAACTTCCAGTTCTCCGCTGACAAATTGCTGGCAGCTACTGACGAGCATACCAAACTTATTTTCCTTTGCTCACCTAATAATCCGACGGGAAATGATTTGCTCCGTTCTGAAATAGAAAAGGTTCTTTACCAATTTGAAGGATTGGTAATGTTGGATGAGGCTTACAATGATTTCTCGCAAGCTTCGTCTTTCCTCGAAGAGTTGGATAAATATCCCAATCTCGTCGTATTCCAGACATTCTCTAAAGCTTGGGGATGTGCAGCTATTCGTTTGGGAATGGCTTTTGCTTCCAAAGAGATTATTGACATCCTTAGTAAAATCAAATATCCCTATAATGTCAACCAATTAACCCAACAACAGGCTATTTCCATGTTGCATAAACATTATGAGATAGAGCGCTGGGTGAAAACGTTGAAGGAAGAACGTGACTATCTGGAAGCGGAATTTGAAAAGCTTCCATGTACTATTAAACTGTTCCCGTCTGATGCGAATTTCTTTTTGGTAAAAGTGACAGATGCCGTGAAAATCTACAATTTTTTGGTCGGTGAAGGAATTATTGTGCGTAATCGCCATAACATTTCACTTTGCTGCAACTGTTTACGTGTGACTGTCGGTACCCGTGTAGAGAATAATACACTATTAGCCACCCTTAAAAAATACCAGGGATAATTTATGAAGAAGAAAGTGTTATTTATAGATAGAGATGGCACGTTGGTGATCGAACCTCCTGTAGATTACCAACTCGACTCATTGGAGAAACTGGAATTCTACCCGAAAGTATTTCGTAATTTAGGTTTTATCCGCAGCAAACTCGATTTTGAATTTGTGATGGTCACTAATCAGGATGGATTGGGTACATCTTCTTTTCCGGAAGAAACGTTTTGGCCTGCCCATAATCTGATGCTTAAAACATTGGAAGGAGAGGGGATTACTTTTGACGAGATTCTGATAGACCGTAGTTTTCCTGAAGATAATGCGCCCACCCGCAAACCACGTACCGGAATGTTGACGAAGTATCTGAATAATCCGGAATATGATCTTGCCGGGAGTTTTGTAATAGGTGATCGTCCTACGGATGTAGAACTAGCCAAGAATCTGGGTTGCCGGGCAATTTATCTGCAAAATTCAGCCGAAACCTTGAAAGAAAAAGGATTGGAAGAATTCTGCACCCTTGCAACGACTGACTGGGATCAGATAGCCGAGTTCCTTTTTGCCGGAGAGAGGAAAGCAGAAGTACGTCGTACAACGAAAGAAACGGATATTTATGTGGCTTTGAATCTGGATGGAAACGGTACTTGTGATATCTCTACGGGCCTTGGCTTTTTTGATCATATGCTTGAGCAGATTGGAAAACATTCTGGTATGGATCTGACGATTCATGTAAAGGGAGATCTGGAAGTGGATGAACATCATACAATTGAAGATACTGCTATTGCATTGGGTGAATGCATTTACCAGGCTTTAGGTAATAAACGTGGAATTGAACGTTATGGTTATGCTTTACCAATGGATGATTGTCTTTGTCAGGTTTGTCTGGACTTTGGTGGTCGTCCCTGGCTGGTTTGGGATGCCGAATTCAAGCGTGAGAAGATAGGAGAGATGCCAACGGAAATGTTTCTCCATTTCTTTAAGTCACTAAGTGATGCAGCAAAGATGAATTTGAACATCAAGGCGGAAGGACAGAATGAACATCATAAGATAGAAGGAATTTTTAAAGCCCTCGCCCGTGCTTTGAAAATGGCAATCAAGAGAGATATCTACCATTTTGAACTTCCATCCAGTAAGGGTGTTCTTTAATGGAGGGTAGAATCATATTCATGTTGCTTATGCAAAAAAGAATCCTATTATGCTTATTGGTGATAGTCTTATCTGTTTCTCTTTTCGGTCAAAATCAGAAAGCGGATAAGATTATTTTGCCCGATAGTGATTTAACAAATTTGTATAAAATAGATTCGGGTGTATATCGTTCGGAGCAACCTTCAAAGGAGGATTTTAAAGCTTTAGAAAAGTATGGTATTGGAGAAGTACTTAATCTACGGAACAGACATAGTGATAATGATGAAGCCAAAGGAACAAGTATAAAGCTTCACCGTGTAAAAACCAAAGCTCATTCAATTAGCGAAAAGGAATTGATACAAGCATTACGCATTATTAAAAATCGTAAAGCGCCTATTGTTTTCCATTGTCACCACGGTTCTGATCGTACAGGGGCTGTTTGTGCGTTTTATCGCATCGTTTTTCAAAATGTTTCGAAAGAAGATGCTATCCATGAAATGACAGAAGGAGGCTATGGCTTTCATCGAATTTATAAGAATATTATTAGAAGAATTAAGGAAGCCAATGTGGAACAAATAAGAGAAGAAGTAATGGCGGGCGGAGCGCTATAATATGCCAGTCTTTGCCACCGCATTGGCACAACCATGCCATACCGTTGGCACAGTTGTGACAATGCGGTGGCACAAGTCTACCGATAGGCTACCCTTATAAGGCCTCTATTTCTTTAAGCCATATGGCTGAACTGGCATCGCTCGGCATTCTCCAATCTCCTCTCGGGCTGATAGAAATGCTTCCTACTTTAGGTCCGTCCGGTAAGCAAGAACGCTTGAACTGTTGATTAAAGAAACGACGGAAGAAAGTGGAAAGCCATTTTTTGATAGTTTCTTCATCATATGTATCCTTGAATGCAATATTGGCCAGATAGAATATCTTGGAAGGTCGGAAGCCGAAGCGTAAGAAATAATAAAGAAAAAAGTCATGTAGTTCATAAGGACCTACCAAGTCTTCTGTTTTCTGTTTAATTTCTCCGTTCTCATCTGCCGGAATCAATTCCGGGCTAATAGGAGTGTCTACAATATCAAGTAAAGTAGCTTTCGAGTTTTCGTCCATACCGTTTTCTGCCACCCATTGCACCAAATATTTCACAAGTGTTTTGGGAACACTCGCATTTACCCCGTACATGGACATGTGATCACCGTTGTAAGTAGCCCATCCCAATGCAAGTTCCGATAAGTCCCCTGTGCCGATAACCATTCCCCAAGTCTGATTGGCCACATCCATCAGTATTTGTGTACGTTCGCGCGCTTGCGAATTTTCGTATGTAACGTCATGCACATTCACGTCATGGTCGATGTCCTTAAAATGTTGGATGCAGGCATCTTTAATACTAATCTCACGAATTGATATACCTAATGATTTCATTAGGTCGATTGCATTATGGTAGGTACGGTCGGTTGTACCAAAACCAGGCATTGTGATTCCGAGAATACCTTTCCGAGACAATCCCAGTTTATCAAAGGTCTTCACGCAAACAAGTAATGCCAGTGTTGAGTCTAACCCACCGGAGATACCTATTACGGCAGTTTTAGCTCCTGTATGAACAAATCTTTGTGCCAGTCCCGCTACCTGAATGGAGAACACTTCTTCGCAATGTTCATTTAGTTCCATTCCCTGCGGTACAAAAGGATGAGAATTAAACTTCCGGGTTAAGGTTAGTTCTTTGCTGTTGACAAATTCAGTCACAATAGAAACCGCCTTTTTATCCTCTAAGTTTGCTTGATTAGCTGCAAAGGTTGTATTTATCCTGCGTTCTGCCCGGATACGTTCGACATCAATTTCACTGATAATAAGCTGTTCTTCCATACTGAAACGTTCACTGCGCGCTAGAAGGCTTCCATTTTCGTAAATCAATCCGTTTCCGGCAAAGACTACGTCAGTAGTAGACTCTCCGAAGCCGCACGAAGAGAATACATATCCGGCAATACAGCGTGCAGATTGTTGGCTGATAAGCGAACAAAGATAATTATTTTTGCCAATACCTTCATTGTCTGCGGACATGTTGAAAATAATTTCTGCACCTTGTAGTGCCAACGAAGAACTAGGAGGTATAGTAGACCAAAGGTCCTCGCATATTTCAATACCAAAGGTGGTATCTGAAGTTTCAAAAAGTAGATTGGCACCTATGGGAACGATCTGTCCGCATAGCCGCACATTATTGGTTGTTAACTGGAGGGCCGAGGTAAACCAGCGTTGTTCATAGAACTCCTTATAATTCGGGAG
Organism: Bacteroides luhongzhouii; assembly: GCF_009193295.2. Lineage (NCBI taxonomy): Bacteria > Pseudomonadati > Bacteroidota > Bacteroidia > Bacteroidales > Bacteroidaceae > Bacteroides > Bacteroides luhongzhouii. The sequence goes on from NZ_CP059973.1 coordinate 3,461,880, forward strand.
ATATGTTTTGGCTGCAACGCCTAGCACTTTTCCCTTCTGAATCACTACGGCTGCATTGATAACTGTTGAGTTGACTACTACAGGCATACCGACAATGGAAATAATATCTAATTGGCGGGTGTTGTTCAGAATCTGCATCAGGGCCATTTCTGCTTCTTCCAGCAAAAGTTGTTGTCCGAATAGATCACCACAGGTATATCCGGTAATACTCATTTCCGGGAATATAATGATCTGCACTCCTTTTCCTTCGGCTACTGCAATCAAACTTTCTATCTTCTCTACATTGAATTTACAGTCTGCCACTTTTACGTGTGGCACAGCTGCGGCTACTTTAACAAATCCGTAGTTCATCTTATACCTTATTTATATATAATGGATGCAAAAATAGAAAATAGTTTTGAATAATTATCTTTTCTGTATTGAATCCTCTCAATAAGCTATTTTGTATGAGTTACGATATTGTTGTTTAAACAATTAAAGTAATTGTCAAAATGAACGTTTATATTCAACTATCCTTGAAATCTGTTGTGGATTTATTTCATTTAGGGGTTTTGTATACTTAAATATGTATCAAAAAGATATAAGTGGAAATTTGGTATAAAATATGCGACATATTGTTTCTTTTATTTAAATATAATATATATATTTGTAGCCAAAATATAACAATATTAGAAGTGTATAACACCTAAACGGAACAAGCGATATTAGTGTTTAATTTATAACTTAAGAGAGCAGATGGTCATACATTTAGTTTACACAGCAGCGGTAACACGAAAAATCTATTTGGATATTTGGCGCAATATTAAGAATTTGCCAAGTTAGTCTATTCCTATTTCTATATTTATAGATAATAATAGCCTATCCCCAGTCGGTGCAGAATATGCATAAACCGATTTTGGGAAAGGAGTGTATTATTCTATGCGAAGATCGCGTATTCCTTATTGTAGATAAATCTATAAAAATAAATCAATTTCATTAATTTAAACTCAAAGTATCAAAGATGAGAAAATCAATTCTCTTGTTTGTACTCTTTACTCTGACAAGTATCCCCCTGTTGCTTTTTGCACAGGGTGGATATCAGGTAACAGGACATATTATTTCGTTGGAAGACAATCAGCCGATGATTGGTGTGTCTGTTTTGGAGAAAGGTACGACGAATGGGGTAATTACCGACATGAATGGTAATTACAGTATCACAGTGACGAAATCCCCCGCCATTTTGCAGTTTTCTTATATCGGAATGAAAACGGTGGAAAAGCAGGTTACAGCATCTGTTCGTATTGATTTGACGATGGAAAGTAGCGCACAATTAGTGGATGAAGTGGTGGTGGTAGCGTATGGTGTACGTAAAAAAGGAACCATTGCAGGTTCTGTTTCTACGGTAAAAGCTGAAAAAATGGAAAATGTACCAGCGCCGAGTTTTGATCAGGCTCTTCAAGGACAGACACCGGGGTTGATGGTATTGTCTAATTCAGGTGAGCCAAGTAAAGCTGCTACCTTTCAGATCCGTGGTACTAATTCTATTAACTCAGGTACTGCACCTTTGTTTATACTAGATGGAGTTCCTATCTCAAATTCGGATTTTAATACGATTAGTCCGAGTGATATTGAACATATATCTGTATTGAAGGATGCTTCTTCCACTTCTATTTATGGTGCTCGTGCTGCAAATGGTGTGGTTGTAATAACAACGAAACGTGGACGTATGTCAGAAGCTGCCAAGATTACATTCCGTACACAACTTGGTTTTTCACAGCTCGCTAATGAAAATTGGGACCTGATGAATACGGCTGAGCGAATCCAATATGAAAAAGAAGTAGGGTTGGATGCTGGGAAGAATTATGATAAGCTGGGCCAGACGAATATTAACTGGCTTGATAAAGTTTATAATAGTAGTGCACCTTTGCAGAATTATGAGTTATCAGTAAGTGGAGCGACAGAGAAAGTAAACTATTTTGTTTCCGGTGGATATTACAATCAGGATGGTATTGCAGTTGGTTCCACTTTTGAACGTTTTAATTTCCGTGCTAATGTCGAGGCAAAAGCAAATGAATGGCTGAAAATAGGAACGAACTCTATGTTAGCTTATGAAGAAGTGGAACAGAGTGATGATGGAGAATATGCATTGTGGGCTCCTATCTCGGCAGCACATTTCATGATGCCATATTGGGATCCTTATCAAAAAGATGGGAGTTTAGCTTTGCAGGATGACGGAAGTTGGACGGGTACAGGTGAGAATCCTTTGGGTTGGATGACAAACAATCCGTTAGGCAATAAAAAATATAAAGCAATATCTACTTTTTACGCGGAAATTAATCCGATAGAGGGATTGACGGTTCGTACGCAATTAGGCGCTGATTATTCACATTCTACTTCCTTTCTTCAATCTTTTCCTAGCTATAAACCTAATAATAATTATGGTGCGGCAAGACGGACTTCAACAGATATGCTGAATCTTACTATTACGAATATCGCAAACTATCGTTTTATGTTGAAAGATTTACATTCGTTCAACTTTATGATTGGGCAAGAAGGAGTAGATTATCGTTATGAAGCTTTCCATGTGACATCACGGGGACAAACAAATGATTTTTTAACAAATATCAGTTCTGGAACCACTGCTTCTTCTTGGAGTGATACTAGTACTGCATATTCTTATCTGTCTTTTTTTACTCGTGGTGAATATAATTATGATGATCGTTATTATGCAGACTTTTCAGTTCGTGCAGATGGTTCTTCCCGTTTTGGTAGTAATGAGCGTTGGGGAACTTTTTGGTCGATAGGTTTAATGTGGAATCTGCGTAAAGAGAAGTTTATGGAAAAATATTCCTGGTTAACAAATGCGCAGATTACATTAAGTACAGGTACTTCCGGTAACTCATCTATTAAAGATTATGAACATTTGGCTCTTGTGTCTAGCGGATTGAACTACGGAGGAGATGCAGGTATTGCGCCTGCCCAAATTGGTAATGAGAAACTTGGTTGGGAGAAATTATGGACAACAAATGTCGGTTTACACTTAGGCTTCATTAATCGTTTTAATGTAGATCTTGAATTCTATAATAAGAAGACAACCGATATGTTGATGAGTGTGCCGTGTTCTTATTCGGATACAGGTTTTGGTTATCGTTGGGATAATGTCGGCGCAATGGTGAATCGTGGTGTCGAATTGGCTGTAAATGCAGATATACTCCAGATTAAAGATTTTATATGGAATATAAGTGCTAATATTTCTTATAATAAGAATAAGATAACAGAACTTTATAATGGGGTAACTGAATATGAAGATGGTATTACTGCACGCAAAATGGTTGTTGGACATCCTGTAGGAGAATTCTATATGAATCGCTATGCCGGAGTAAATCCTGCCAATGGCGATGCTTTATGGTATACTAAAGACGGAGAGATTACTACAGAATATAATGAAAATGATAAAGTGATGATGGGTAAAACCTATTTCGCTCCATGGCAAGGTGGTTTTGGTACAACCCTTTCATGGAGAGGCTTTTCATTGAATGCACAGTTTAGTTGGGTTGCTGATCGCTGGATGGTTAATAATGACCGTTATTTTGAAGAAGGAAACGGACTTTTTAATGGCTACAATCAGTCAAAACGTTTACTTTATGATCGTTGGAAGAAGCCGGGAGATTTAACAGATATTCCACGTCATGGTGTGTCTCCGCAGATGGACTCACGCTTTCTGGAGGATGCATCTTTCCTGCGTTTAAAGAATGTAATGATAAGCTATACCTTTCCACAAAAATGGTTGCATAGAACAAACTTCTTGAATAATGCCCGCATTTATGCTCAAGGGCAGAACCTATTGACATTTACGAAGTTTACAGGTATGGACCCTGAGTCTAGTAACAATATCTATAAGGCGCAATATCCTATGTCGCGCCAATTCTCATTTGGCTTAGAGATATCATTTTAAAAGATACAACAATGATAAGAAAAATAAAATTATACATAAGCTTGGCTGCCGTAGTACTTTCGTCGACGGCTTGCCTTGATAAGTATCCGGAAAATGCTATTTTGCAAGGGGATGCCATTAAAACAGTAGAGGATGTGGATCAAGCTGTGATTGGTATTTATGCCGGATTTAAAACGACTGCGCTATATAGCGGATATCTAACTTTGCTTCCGGATATTCAGACGGACTTAGTATATGCTGTTCAAGGATATACAAATGTATATGGCAATATATGGCGTAATGAAATATTGGCGACAAACCCAGAGATTGAAGATGTCTATGGTACTTTGTATACCATCATTGGTCGCTGTAATTTCATACTTGATAATGTTGATCAAGTGGAGGCGGGAACTACTGATGACACGAAGTTGGAAAGGTTGGAAAACTACAAGGGAGAAGTTTATTTTGCTCGTGCTTTGGCTTATTCTGAATTACTGAAGTGTTTTTGCAAAGCGTATGAGAGTGATGAACAAGCTGCCAATGAATTGGGATTGGTTTTGAAGTCCAGCTATGTTAATCCGCAACCATTAAAACGTGCGTCTCTGAAAGATTCCTATCAGTTTGTGATGAATGACTTGGAAAAGGCTACCGAATATTTGGCATTGGATGAAGATGATAATACTACACTTTATAATGCTGGATATTTTTCTATCGGTACTGTTAACTCTCTTTATGCTCGTTTGTATTTGTATATGCGGAAATGGGATAAAGCTGTTGAATACTCTAGTAAAGTGATTGATAGTAAGAAGTATTATCTGGCAGATGCGACAAAAAAGAACTATTCAACTACTTATAATGATTTCCAATATATGTGGCAATATGATGATGCAACAGAAATTATCTGGAAAGTCAAATTTGAAGTAACTTCTTATGGTGGTGCATTGGGTTCTATATTCCTTAATTATGACTATACCTCTTATAGACCGGATTATGTACCTGCTCAATGGGTGCTTAATGCCTATGCATCAGCAGATTTGCGTTATAATGCTTATTTTGCTAATGCTACTACTGGTTATAGTCATGGACTGACTTGCCCGCTTCTGATAAAATATGCAGGAAATCAGAATTTTATAGCAAAACAGATTCTGTTTGTTAATATGCCGAAACCTTTCCGTTTGGCTGAGCAATATTTAATCCGTGCTGAGGCTTATTGTCAGATGGGAGCTGCTTATTATGGAAAAGCCGGGAAAGATATTTCTACTTTGAGGATATCTCGTTATTCTTCTTATGGCGGTGCTACAAATATCACTAAAGATAATTGGTTGAAAACAATCAGTGAAGAACGTGTGAAAGAACTTTATATGGAAGGATTCAGGCTTAACGACTTGAAACGTTGGCATGAAGGATTTGAGCGTAAGGAGCAGAAACTCACCGTATCACCGGGTAATAAATTGAAAGTCGACAAGGATGCCCCATATTTTGTATGGCCTATCCCACAGCATGAATTAGAAGCTCCGGGAGCTGATATCGAACCAAATGATAGCAATAAATAATGTATAAAGAAAAAAATACGATAATGAAACGATTATTTATAGGAATGGGTGTAGTGATGGCGCTCACAGTTGGTTTATCCGGTTGTGGTGATGCTGCTAAAACTACGTATAATGGTCCCGACTATGTAATGTTCGCCGATACGATGTCGCTTTTTCCGGTACAGAATAGTCAAGACTATTTTACAGTACCTGTGGCATCTACTGTAGCTTGCGATTATGACCGTACGTTTGCTGTTGAAGTAGACGAAAAAGCAAGTAATGCAATTGAAAAGAAGCATTATGTCATTGAATCAAATACAGTGACTATTAAGGCTGGTGAACGTGCGGCAGATTTGAAGATCCGGGGTATTTATGAGAATATTGGAAAAACAGATTCACTTTCGATTACATTACGTCTTGTTTCTAATGATGAAACACGGTGGGATTTGTATGGAACGAAGACACGTATAGAAATGATGAAATCTTGTCCGTTCGATTTGAATGTCTTTACTGGATGGTGTAAAGTGACTTCATCTTTTTATCAGGATTATATGAATAATATCGACTTTCGTCTTATACAGACTGAAATAGATAAGAAAGAAGAAAATACGATTATCATGCATGACTTCTTTTATAAAGGGTATGATTTAAAATTAAAATTTGATCCGTCTGATCCAATGGAACCTTTTGTAGAAATGGATGAACAAGTATTGGGTAGTACTTCTGAGGCTTTTGGCACTATTTACGGGAATGGGAAGTTAATGGTAAAACAACCATCGATTTATACTTCCTATTACAATGTTTGTCAGACTTTTGTTTTGCAGTATATCACTGTTTATGTGAAGGATGTAGATACTGTTGGTACCTATATTAATATTCTTGAGTGGATTAGTGATGAAGAAGCAGAACGTTTGCTAGCGGGTCAGAACTGATATCTTTTGAGAATTTAAAATGTTGATTATATGAAAGATAAAATATATTATTTAAAATTTTTGGTGTTGGTATTCTGTCTTGCCTTTGCATCATGTTCGGATGACGATGACAAGGGACAAGGTAATCCTGTATTTCCTGAAGTGCAAAAAATATCTTGTGCGGTTGGAGAAACAGCGACGCTTACCTTCAATGCAAATATGAATTGGAAATTGAGTTCGTCCGCTCTTTGGTGTAAGTTTGTCGTTGATGGCGGACAAGGTAATTCTTGTTCCGGTGAGGCCGGTGAACAGACAATAACGGTCAGCATAGGAGATGATGCTACTGCTTTGAATAAATCTTATAAAGCGGAAATCTATTTATGGATGGGCGGGGATAAAAAGGTTGTTTATGAGATTACTCGTCCATCTACCGGATATGAAGTTTCTTTATTAGATGAAAATGGTAATCCTTATACCGAAAATAATCCGGCAACTATTGCTTATAAATCTTCTTCTTTTTATATACGTGCTAATTTTGACTGGCAATTAACTGAGTGGCCTGATTGGATTGATGCTGATAAAACTTCCGGTGAAGCAGGTGAGCAAAGCACTAATAAACTTTATATAAACATACAGTCTGGACATACGAAGAATGCTAATGACGGTTTTCTTACTTTTATGAATCAGGCTGGTGATAAGGTGGCTACGGTTCCGGTGAAGTATGAAGGAATACCAAGTAATGCGATTGAGATTATAATTTCATCTCAATGGAATTGGACTTTTTCATCAGATGGATCAACTTATTCGTCATCTTCGGGAGAAGAGCAAGAGGCGCCATTTACATTTAATGTAATAGCTAAAGATGATCAATATAAAGTAGTTTGTCTCATTAATGAAACAGAATATACTTATTCTCGTGTAGAGGATGAAAATATTGAATCAAATTGGTTTCATGTGAAAAAAGAAAATGAAACAATAGAATTATTAGTCGATAATAATGATGGTATAGAAAGAGGGGGAGCTGTGATCGTATTTCCAATGGATGTTTGGAATGAAGTGAAAAATAACTTTGATGACTTGGTACTTCCTGGTGGAGAGGTTGCTTCTAAATATGATGATTATATCATAACGTTTAAGCAGAGTGGAATTGGAGGTGCTGAAGATGGATTTACGGCTAGTAGCGAATATGGCGGAAAACTAGAAATAATAGATATGAAAACGGTTGTGGAGGATCCTGATATTTTGTGGGGAGAATACAATACGGATCAGGTTTATCAAATTAGTCTGGAAGGTATGCATCTGTATGGTACTGTAACCGTAAACATGAATGGTAAATTTGCGAATGCTATTGTTGTTCCCCAAAATCCATATGAAGGTGAAGGAGAAAGTGTAGTCGTTGAGACAGAAGGAAGTACGATTATGATATACCAAGCGTATTTGATGGAACCAGGTGGTGATGCAATAACAATTTATTTATATTCTCGTTCAGGAGAGACAATAGGTGTACTTTTGGTAGAACGGCCATTGGAATAAGAATAGATCAATATAATCAGGAAGATAAAAATATTTTCAACTTATGAAATATACAATATTATTCACAAAGATGCTTTTCATTTCATGCCTGCTTATGGCTATGGGAATATCTGTAACCGGATGTTCTGATGATGACGATGAATTGCAATCTGGCTACGGTTACGCTCAATTCAGACTATATAAGAGCGCATCGTACGGAAACGGTGAGTCAGGAAAAACTCGTGCTGGAACCAATGAATTGGAATATTTGCGTGAGGCGCAAAAAATGAAAATTGTTCTTATAAACAATGAAGATGGAACGGAGATTTCACAAACTGTAGGTTTGGATGCCATTAATGATCAAGACGCAGAATTTGGTATGCGTAGTGAGAAAATGCAAATGTTGGCAGGAGAATATACAGTTGTAGGTTTTTATCTTTATAAAATAGAAGGACAAGAATTAGTACCTGTTATTTCTGGCGAACCAGAAAAAGAAACAGTTATTCGGGTAGTTGATGGTGGATTGTCTTTACAGGATATCACAGTGAATGCAGTAGAACGCGGTAGTGTGAAATTTACTTTAGTGAAGGATATTGCTAATGCGACTCGTGCTGCTGGTGATGCTGCTTATTTGTTGGAGAATGTCAAATATGTGACGATAGAGGTCAAAGATCTGTATCTGACAGGGAAAATTATTCCTCCTTTAAAAGAGATTCCCGTTACTTATCAAGAGAAAGGGAAGGAGATTACCACGGCAGATGGTGAGAAAAAAACATATATTTACTCGGTTTCTGTAAGTGATTCTTTGCTTTATTTGAAGGCCGGGACCTACAAGATTTCAAAATACACCTTACTGGATAGAAATAAAAAAACGATAGAAGTGAATGTGACTAATATCAAGGAAAATCAGTTTGTTGTGAAAGATAATCAAACAACAGAAGTTGAAGTTCCTGTCTATATGCGGACTAATTCACCAAAGTTGAAGGATTATAAAGCTTTGAAAGCTATCTGGGATGCCTTGGATGGAGAGCACTGGAGCTATACCGGTATTTCTCACACTGTTGGGTGCAATTGGAATTTTGATAAGGATATGGATCTGTGGGGTGATCAACCGGGTGTGGAATTAGATACGGAAGGTCGTGTTGTATCTTTGAATTTAGGTTCATTCGGTCCTGAAGGAGATATCCCTGATGAAATCGGTGACTTGGAAAAATTACAGGTTCTGACATTTGGTACTCATTCGGATCAAGTAGGTGGGTATTTGGAAAAGAGTCTGAAGGCATATATGAGTGTTGAAGAGAAAAAGGCGGTTCGTGCTGATTATTATGAAACATTCTTAAGAAAGGACTTGAAGAGAGATTGGAAAAAAATGGGCTTCTCGGAACCTTTGTTACAGGTTATCGATAAAGTGAATACAGAGCAGAAACCCAACCTTAGATATCCGGTCCAGGTAACTAACAGTCAGATTCTGAATCGTTCCGGTATTTCTTTAAAAGATGTTTCTCCGGGAAGACTAACGAATGGTATTCGCAAAATATCGGCAGCAATTGGGAAATTAACTAATTTACGTCAGTTCTTTATTGCTAATGGTAAATTTGAAGGTTTTGAGGAAGGAACAGATTTATCTAAACTCGAATCTTTGACAGATGTTGAGATCTATAACTGTCCTTCAATGAAGGAGTTTCCGAAAGAGATCTGTCGATTACCGAATTTGGAACTTTTAAATCTGGCTAATAATCCTCAACTCGAATCAGATGTATTATTGAATGGATTGAAAGGATTGGCTGATGAAAAGTCTGCTACTGCAAAGACTGTTCAGATGCTCTATTTGGGTAATAACAATTTAACTGAAATTCCGAAAGAGTTTAAAAACCTGAAGAAACTCGGTAAATTGGATTGCAATAACAATAAAATTGCCAAGGTGCATCCATTGGGTAAGGATGTGAATCTGGTTCAGTTAACAATGGACTATAACCAGATAACGGAGGTTCCGAATGATTTTTGTGGATATGAGGATGTCGAATCTTTCTCGTTTGCTCACAATAAGATAACGAAATTCCCGAATATTTTCAATGCAAAATCTGTATATGTTATGTCTTCAGTAGACTTCTCATACAACGAAATTACAGAATTTGCAGGAGAAAATGAGACTGGGGATAATGCCTTTAAGGGAATCAATGCATCGACTTTATCTTTAGCTTATAATAAACTAAAGACTTTCCCCGGCATTCTATTCAAGACAAATTCGCAGATATCTACATTGGCCTTAGCAGGTAATGGTATTACAGATTTTCCCAAGGGAGCTTTAGATGGAAAGTATACTAATTATTTACAAAGTTTGGATTTAAGCTATAATAAATTAAAAAAGTTACCCGAAGATTTTGATGCGACAAAGATGCCTTATCTCTATGGTATTGATTTGAGTAATAATCATTTTGAGAAAGTTGCTACAGGTCCGTTGAATATCGATCATTTGAATGTATATGCATTTAGGAATCAACGTGATGAACAAGGTAATCGTACTGTCTCTGATTGGCCGTCAGGTATATCTCAATGCCCGAGTTTGCTTGCGGTGTATTTAGGTGGTAATGATTTCCGGAAGGTGGAAGAAAGCCTGACTGGGTTTAGAATCGTTGAAATCAAAGATAACCCGAACATAATGATCGACGTATCAGCTGCTTGTAATTATATCAAAGCTGGTTATTTATTATTGATCTATGATCGTACACAGGCTATTCGTGGTTGCGATGCTTTGGATTTAGAATGATACATTTATGATAATAAAAAGAAATTTGAATATGAAATCGTTATTAAAGATAGCTTTCAGCATTTTTGCCGGTATGTGTATATTTGCTGCTTGCGATGACTCTGATGATAATACTGTTTCCGGTTTATCAATTGACACCGAAGAAATAACTTTGGGTGCTGAAGGAGGAACTGAAAAAGTAAATGTCGCTGCAGGGACAAAATGGGTTGCTAAGGTAGATCAGCCTTGGGTACAAGTTATGCCGGCAAACGGAGTGGGGTCTGCTGAATGTACAATTGTGGTAGACACAACACTAAGCAACAAAGTGCGGCATGCTGCAATAACATTTATGCCGGAAGGTGCTGCTGCTCAGAAATTAGAGGTACACCAGACTGGTTACGGAAAAATGATTGGTGTTAGTAAAGAGGAAGTCGAAATTCCGAATATGGCGGCATTAGACAAACGTGTTTTCTATGTATCTGTTACAGCAAATGTTCCTTTCAAGATTGAGTATGAAGAAGATATAGAAGGAGGAGTGAATACATTTGCATTGAATGCTACCGCTAAGACATGGGTTCAGAATGATAACTATGAGCAAAATTTGACTGCTGGTGCCCGTCCTCGTACCACTAAGGTTCGTTTTACCTGGAATATGAATACGGATCCTCAAAAAAGAAATATGAAGGTTAAATTCCTACCATTGAACGAGGAGGACAAGGAGAAAACACAAACAGCAGAATTGTTGGTTAGACAGGAAGCTTCTCCTGAAATTAAGGATACTCGCGAGGGAGATTCAATAGCATTGATCATTATTCGTGAAAAGGTACGCAGTATGACAACTTGGGATACAAGTGAAAAGCTGGATTATTGGACAGGTGTCAAATTATGGGAGAAGAAAGATCCGGAAGTGAAAGCGAAACCGGAATTGCTTGGTCGTGTACGTTCTGCAGAATTCCGAATGCTGGCAACTAAAGAAAGTCTTCCGGCGGAAGTTGCCAAATTGACTTATGTAGAGTCATTGACTTTCTATGGCAATGAGAACACAATGTTATTATATGATTTGGAGTTAGGTTCTTCGGTATGTGGTCTGAAGTATCTGAAGAATTTGGCAATAAATGCTTACGGTATATCTAAACTGCCGGATGAATTTAAAAATCTGAGTTCGTTAGAGAAACTGGATTTGAGTAGTAATAATTTTGAGGAGATACCAACAATGTTGGATCCTGAAAATTTCCCGAACTTAAAATCATTAAGCTTTACTAATATGCAACGTTATTCTGTTGTTACCAATTTGCAAACAGATACGAGGGAGCATTTAGGATTAGTGATTAATCTAAATAGCAGCTATGATAAGAATACTATTGCATTTAAAAAATTATTAAAATGGGATAAGTTGGAGAGACTCAGTTTGACGGGTAACTTGATTTACGGACAATTGCCTGATATGAAAGATGTTCCTTGTTATACTTTGAGTGATGTTACAACATCTGCTTTGGGCGATACGTTGAAAGTTGCTTGGGGAGGAGAACTGGGCTTTGAGGACACAACAGGTGAGGAGGGTATTTTGGCAAAGACTCCAAGAGTGTTGCCTAATACTAAAGTATTTGCAATTAACCTGAATTTCTTGAGTGGAACTGTGCCTGATTGGATTAAAAACCATCCTTATTATTCAAAATGGGATCCTTTTACTTTCATTTATACTCAAGAAGATGGAAAAATAGATAAGACAGGAAAGGTTGTCGGATTTGATTCGGATGCTATTCCTGCGAATCTGGATAAATATTATGAGTGGTATCCTATGCGTAGACCGGAAAAAGTAGAATAAGTATGAAGAAGATATATTTGATTTTAATGGCTGCATTTGCAGTAACATTTGGTGCATGTACGGACAACGGTCTTGTAGGAGATGCTACTCTCGAAGGACCGGAGGCTCCGGTTATCAATTCTCCTGATGGTGCCAATGTAGGCGAGATTATGGTGAAATTTAAACAGGAAGTAACTACTACGTTAGATCAATCTGCTACGCGGGCTATGGCTGGGGTAGTAACTCGCTCCGGTATTTCCTCAATAGACAATGTACTTGATAATATCGGTACTTATAAATTTGAAAGAATCTTTCCGGTGGATAACCGGAAAGAGGATCTTACTCGTGAATCCGGCTTACATCTTTGGTATGTGATTCATTTTGACAAAGCTGTTGACATAGAAAAGGTCGCTCAGAGTCTGTCAAAGTTGAATGAAGTGTCAAAAATAGAATATAGCCATTGCATTAAGAGAGCTTATGATCCTGCGGATAAACCTACGTTTTTGACAGCTGATGTACTTAGAAAGAGAGCAATGACACGCGCTGTTGCTTCAAATGGAACTTTTTCTGATACTTATCTGGATTTACAATGGGGCTACATTAATGATGGAAAGATTCTTGAAGGAGTGGAAGCTGATAATGGTGATCTTGTAGCTCAAGCTAAACAGGGGGTAGACGTCGGTTGCAAAGATGCATGGGCAAAATGTACTGGTGATCCATCAATTATTGTTGCTGTATTGGATGAAGGTGTAATGTGGGATCATGCTGACTTACATGCTAATATGTGGGAGAATCCGAGAGAAACATTTGGGGCACGGACTGATGCTGATAATAATGGTTATAATGGTGATAAATATGGTTATAACTTTGTGAACGATATGGGATTCATTTCCTATGATGATGTAAATGATACCGGACATGGAACACATGTAGCTGGAACAATTGCCGCAGTGAATAATAACGGTATAGGTGTTTGTGGTATCGCAGGTGGTGACGGGACTCCTGATAGCGGGGTGAAAATCATGTCATGCCAAGTGTTTGCCGGAGACGCAGGTTCTACCTTGTATCAGGAAGCGAAAGCCATTAAATATGCTGCTGATAATGGTGCGGTAGTGTTGCAGTGTAGCTGGGGATATAATTCAGGATTGTCCAATCCGTTGAATTATTCTCCCGGATATACAACTGATAAACAATGGCTAACTGCTTGTCCGCTTGAAAAGGAAGCATTGGATTATTTTATTCACAATGCAGGTTCTCCCAATGGAGTAATTGATGGTGGTATTGCTGTTTTTGCCGGTGGTAATGAGTATGCTGCGATGCCGGGATATCCGGGGGCTTATTCTGATTATGTTTCTGTAGCTGCTATAGCCGCTGATGGTACCCCTTCTGCATATACAAACTATGGAGATGCAATTAACATTTCAGCTCCTGGTGGAGATAGTGAATATCATAGAAGTGATTTTGGTAAGATCTATTCGACTTTACCTCCATTAGCAGCTGACAGAGATAAGCATGATTCGGATGGAGAAAAAGAAGGATACGGATATATGGAAGGTACTTCTATGGCCTGTCCTCATGTTTCTGGTGTTATTGCATTAGGGCTTTCGTATGCTGCTCAACAACATCGTCATTTCCGTGCAGAGGATTTTCGTGACTTAGTGTATAAATCTGTAAGTGCAAAAATAGAGGACTATTTTACTGAAGAAACAAAAACATTCTGGATGAATTACTCTGCAGCTGGTTCTATGTCGCAGATGCAGATGGAACGGGGTGCATATATTGGTAAAATGGGCTCCGGGTTAATTAGTGCTGCCAAGTTGCTGAATGCCATTGCTGGTGGTGCCGGAATTGATATGAATCAGAAAGTTCCTAATACTTTTGTCCTGATAAATAGTACAGCTACAGTAAATTATATCCGTTTCTTTGAAAATGGGGAGAGTCTTTCATTTACTAGTGATGTGGCCGATAAAACAGTAGCAACTATGGAGAGTACGGATGGTAAAACATTCGTTATAACAGGTTTGAAAGCTGGTTCAACGAAGGCAACTGTAACAGGAGGAGGAAAAACAAAGGAATTCTATATCACGGTACGCAAAAATAGTAGTTGGATGTAGAATATAGTAAATGGATATTATGGAAGCAGTAATGTGGATATATAGCTTGATGCTACTAACAATCCCTGTGTCAGTGACGGCACAGGGGAGGTTAGCATCCCGTGCAGAAATAGATTCGATAATGAACCCGCCTTTATTAGATGGGAAAGGCGCTTTATGCTTTGAGACGACAACAATTAATATTGGACGTTTGTCTGAAGATGATAAGCCTGTCAGTTACCGTTTTTATTTCCGTAATACAAGTAAAGAAACGATTGTATTGACAAGAGTTTCCACTTCATGTGGATGCACAACGGCTTCATTTACTAAAAAGCCTGTAAAACCGGGAGAAAAAGGAATAATAGAATTGACCTTTAATCCGTTCGAACAGGTTGGAAAATTGAATAAAAGAGCATTTCTTTACACCAATCTTTCAGAAAGATATCCTACAGAGAAAATCACATTGTCTGGGGAGGTAACTCCTACCTCTAATGAGTGGAGGGAATATCCTTATTTAATGGGAAATGTATTGAGATTGAGGCAATCGACTGTTGCTTTTAATGAACTACCACGCAACGCTACCCGTGTTGAGCGTTTAGTTTGTGTTAATAGTAGTCGGACTTCTTTGCACCTTTCAGCTATGATTATTCCTCGATATGCAATGTTTCGTACGGAACCAGAAATAATTGAACCGGGTAAAGAGGCTGATATTGTCATTACAATAGATAGCAGGCTACTACCTCCTGTGGTGAAAAATGAATTTACATTTCCTGTTATTATAAAAGGTATTGATTCTAAACCTTCGGAACGTACTATTTATGTGAAGGTCTCCTTACAAAATGAATGATATAATGAACTAATAAAAAAGAAGAATATGAAAACTCTTTTCAGAATGATGGCGCTTTTTACACTTCTATTTTGCATGTCCTCTTGTGGGGATGATGATGAAATAACTATTGAATCAATGGAAGTGAATTATGCTAATATAGCAGGAACATGGCGTCTTACCGAATGGAATGGTGAGAAAATAGATGAACCACGTTATTCGTATATTACGTTTAGTCGTAAAGCGGAAGATGGAAAACGTGCGTTCATGATGTATACCAATTTAAACAGTGCTGTGTCAGAACGCGTCAGTGGTGCTTTCGATTTAGCTATTAATGATGATTCAAAAGATATTATCAGTGGAACATACGATTATACCTTGAGCACGGATGATGAGTGGGAACATGTATATGTGATTACTGGATTGGATGATAAATCGATGACTTGGATTGCTGAAGATGATGTTGAAGAAGTACGTATCTACACTCGTTGTAGTGAGGTGCCGGCTGATATTGTAGCTGGAACTCGGGCTTTATTTCAATAAGCATCGGATTGTATTATAGAAACTCGGGTGATAAGCTGAATAGAGTTTGTCATCCGATTTTTTTTATGTATATCATTCTAACGATGATTACTTATTTAGATAATTTTTTCTCATAATTTGTTTGTTTATTCTAAAGAACTTCTTATCTTTGCATTGGATTTATAATTGTAATGAATACAACTTTGAAAAAGGAAAGATGATGAAACCATACGATCGATTATTAGAGCATAATATCAAGCCTTCCATGCAACGTATCGCTATCATGGAATATTTGATGGGGCATCCGATTCATCCATCGGCTGATGATATTTACACAGCATTGTCTCCTTCAATGCCGACACTTTCAAAGACAACGGTTTATAATACTTTGAAATTGTTTTCGGAACAGGGAGCAGCGCAAATGCTTACGATTGATGAAAAGAATACAAACTTTGATGCGGATACTTCTGTACATTCCCATTTCCTTTGCAAACGTTGCGGACATATTTATGACTTAAAATGTCCGGAAGCGATTAAACAAGTGGAAAATCTGGAAATGGATGGTCATCAGGTATCGGAAGTTCATTATTATTATAAAGGTATTTGCAAGAATTGCTTAAGTAAAGATAAAGAGACACGTATTGACTAATTAATTTAAAATTGAGAAGAAAATGAAGAAATTTAGATGTACTGTATGCGGTTACGTCCATGAAGGTGACGCAGCTCCTGAGAAATGTCCATTGTGTAAAGCTCCTGCCAGCAAATTCGTAGAAGTTGTTGAAGTAGAAGGTGGCGCATTGTCTTTTGCTGACGAACACGTTATCGGTGTTGCAAAAGGTTGTGACGAAGAAATGATTAAGGACCTGAACAATCACTTCATGGGAGAATGTACTGAAGTTGGTATGTATTTGGCCATGAGCCGTCAGGCAGACCGCGAAGGTTATCCTGAAGTAGCTGAAGCGTTCAAACGTTACGCTTGGGAAGAAGCTGAACATGCAGCTAAGTTTGCAGAACTGTTGGGTGACTGCGTATGGGATACTAAAACTAACCTGCAGAAACGTAAAGACGCTGAACAAGGTGCATGCGAAGACAAAAAACGTATCGCAACCCGTGCTAAAGCTTTGAACTTGGATGCTATCCATGACACTGTACACGAAATGTGCAAAGACGAAGCTCGTCACGGTAAAGGTTTTGAAGGATTATACAACCGTTATTTCGGTGATAAGAAATAATTAAGCCTAATAAACTCTTAAAAGGTCTGTATTCCGCAACGAGTACAGACCTTTTTTATTTATATTTGTCTACCAATTTTTAAATACCACAGTTATGAGAAAAGTACAACTATTGTTAGTTTGTTTAATGCTTTCAGCGGCTGCCTTTGCTGCTGATAAGGTGATTAAATTGCCGAAGCCTAATTTAAACCGCACTGGTGCGGTGATGAAGGCGTTGTCTGAACGACATTCAACTCGTGAATATGCTTCGAAAGCATTGAGCCTGGCTGATCTGTCTGATTTGTTGTGGGCAGCTAATGGAATAAACCGTAAGGAATCCGGAATGAGAACCGCTCCGTCAGCGTTGAATAAACAGGATGTGGATGTATATGTGGTAATGCCTGAAGGTAGTTATCTGTATGATGCGAAAAATCATCAGTTGACACTGATAGCTGTGGGAGATCATCGTGGTGCAGTGGCTGGTGGTCAGGCATTTGTGAAAACAGCTCCGGTATCATTGGTTTTAATTAGTGATCTTTCACGGTTTGGCGATGCCAAAAGTGTACGCAGTCAGTTGATGGGGGCTATGGATGCCGGTATTGTTTCCCAAAATATTTCAATCTTTTGTTCTGCTGCTAACTTGGCAACAGTACCACGTGCTTCGATGGACAGTGAGCTGCTAAAGAAAGTTTTGAAATTAAAAGATAGTCAGATGCTAATGATGAATCATCCTGTAGGACACTTCAAATAAGGATTCGCAGGAAGACTTATAGCCTATAAAAAAGAGTGACGCTATCTCTATCGGATACCGTCACTCTTTGCTTGTTATAGTGTCACTATCCTGAGTGGATACCGTCACTATATTTTCTTCATTATTTCAAGAGAAATTCATCAATCGCTTTCTTGTAAGTTGCTTTATCAGCAGCTCCACGGAAAAGCTGTGGATCCCCTTTCATCGGAATGAACACAAACAATGGAATACTTGTAGCATTAAACAAAGCGGCCAGTTCTTTTTGTTTATCCACGTTAACTTTGTAGATGACAATTTTCCCTGCATATTCCTTTGCCAGTTCTTTCATGATAGGAGCTGTTTGGCGACAAGGTCCGCACCAATCTGCATATAAGTCGATGATGGCGGGCTTGTCGCCTTTGTATTTCCACTCCTTTGATTTCTCATAATCGAAGACGTCTTTCAGAAACATATCTTTATCCATTACGACGACTTCACCGTTACCTGTTACCTCTTTTTTACCTTGATTGGATTCCCCGCTGTCATTGAAAGCGTATATAATCACGCTTACCATGACAAGGGCTACCATTACTAATACTTTCTTCATTCGTTATCTTTTTAACTATAATGCTTTTCAATAACCCCTTGCAGTTCGCTGCTATGGATTACGCCGGAATGTCTCCAGACGGCTTCTCCGTTTTTAAATAATATAAAGGTCGGCACAGCCTGTATGCGATATTTAGTAGCCAGGTCTTCATGCTGGTCAACATCTATCTTTGCAATACGTGCTTTATCACCTACAATTAATTTTAGTTCTTCTAAAACCGGTTTCATTGCTTTACATGGTCCGCACCATTCTGCAAAGAAATCAACCAAAACTGGTACCGGTGACTGTATTAAATCTTCAAACTTTTCCATAATCTTTCCTTTCTTAGAGTTAAATGGCAGTCATTGGAGACTGCAAATATAAATCCTATTTTATTATAATAACGAAAAAAAGTCGTTTTTGTTCATAGAATAGTCATTGTAGAGTCATCATCTTGTAATGTAAAAGAGGGAACTTTGCGTATCGAAAAATAATAGAACTATGAAATTCTTATTTATTGTTCAAGGTGAGGGGAGAGGGCACTTTACACAGGCGATCACCCTCGAAGAAGCTGGCTTTGTCTTTCCGGGAGATGGAGCAGGATGACAGCAATCAGATAGTAACTGTCCCTCCTTTGATTCGTCAGGAAGTGACAGCTATCCGGCCGGAAGAGGGGAATTATATTCACGGATATATGGTCAATTCTGGGTTTGCTGATAGTGTGGAGCACTTTCATGAAATGCATCCAGAAGTCCCTCTAACGTTTTTCTGGGATAAATCGGATACCGAGGAGGTGATACGGGTGGACGAAACATTGAGTTTCCATCAAATAGATGATGTGAAGTTCCTTAATGCTATGGCAGGTTGCAGAGCTTATGCCAGTACGGCTGGTTTCGAGTCCATTTGTGAAGCAATGTATCTTGGAAAACCAGTGTTGATGGTCCCGGCACATATTGAACGAATCTCCGGAAGAAGCAATTCAGAATTTACAGAATATAATGAATGAAATGATTGATGAGATGTATATGGTGGAAGAATTTATATAAAGGAAAATTTTTTCTGAATTCATTTACAATGAGACGATTTACAATGTATAATTGGATTCAAACGTACATTGTAAATCGTCTAATCGTAAATCAAAAAAGGTTCTTTATTCAACGATGCTAAGTTCATCAATAATATGAGATGCTCCCGCATATTTGTCGATAATAAATAAAGTATAGCGGATGTCGACGCAGGCAGCTCGTTGTGAGGAAGGACGGAAAGCGATGTCTCCTGTCAAACCTTCAAAATTGCGGTCGAAAGCAGTTCCTACCAGCTGGCCTTTACCATTAAATACCGGGCTACCGGAGTTTCCTCCTGTATTGTCGGTGTTTACAATAAAGCAGACGGGCATTTCACCGTTTTTGCCATAACGACCATAATCTTGGGATTTATACAGTTCTTTCAATTTTTGAGGTACTACAAACTCCCAATTACCCTGATCTTCTTTTTCCATTACACCTTTGAGGGTGGTATGAGCATCATACACAACACCGTCAGCCGGTTCATAAGAAAGTACCTGACCGTAGGTCAACCGTAAAGTTGAATTGGCATCCGGGTAAATAGGTGTACCTTTTTCCTGTCTCATATCCATCATGCCTTTCACCCATACTTTATGAGCAGCGTCATAATTCTGATTGGCTTCTTTCATGGCAATGGCTGTTTTCAGGATCCCGTCGGTAATAGAATATTTGAATAATACCATCCAGTCATATCCTATTTTATACAAACTTGGTTTCTTGATAAACTTCTCAAAGTTTTTAGGATTGCCAAAAATAGAATGTTCGAAGCAAGCATCGACGAAGGCATCGATACTTCCCTTGAAACGGGAATTGATGATTTCGAAGATATTGATTCGTTGTTCCTCCGGAATATAGTTGGCATAAGTTTTCAGCATCTCTTTGGCAACCATCCGTTCTACTTCGGGGAAGGGGACAGAAGCAAAATACTTATCAGCTTCTTGCTTCAATTTTAGCTTCGCCTCTTTTATTTGCTCTTTATCTTTTGATTTCAGAGCGGCAACCAATTCCATCGTGGAAGGGATGCGCATAAAATCAAGGGCAGTGACCAATGCTTCATTGATAGCCTGCTGATGATAGATCGCGTCACGACGATGAGCCACAATAGAACGAATCTCATCAAAAGCTTTCTGATATGAATCATCTCCTTTTTCACGACCGCGGGCTAATAATTCCTCTTGTTGCGCACGTTTGGTATCCAGTACGTTGAGACGCACCAGTCCTTCATTCATACCGATGGCATTCTTCCAGTAGTTGGCTGATGAAGCATATTTGCTTGCATAATGAATGCGTACGGCAGGATCTTTTAGCATTTGCTCCATGAGCACTTTCTGACGGGCTCCACGTACATGCTGGCGCATAAAGTTGGTCGTTTGCATCCGCTCTTCCACTTCGTCGGAAATCATATATCGCCAGTTACGTCCCGGAAATCCCATGACAAAGGTAAAATCTCCTTCCTGAACTCCGGCAAGGCTGATTTTCAGATGTTTCTTTACCTGCAAAGGAACGTTGTCTTTTGAATATTCTGCTGGTTTTCCGTTTTTGTCCGCATAAATACGGAAAAGGGAAAAGTCACCTGTATGACGAGGCCACATCCAGTTGTCGGTATCTGCGCCGAACTTACCGATGGAAGAAGGAGGAGCACCCACCATACGAATATCACTGTACACCGTTTTGATGAACATATAATATTTGTTCCCTCCATAAAAAGCCTTGAGTTCCAGTTTTGTTGCAGGAGTTATTTCTATGTTCTCTGCTTTGGCGAAACGTTCTGCCACGGTGCTCAGATAACTTGGTGACAGGTAATTGACACCTTCCGGGTCCGGATCTTTTTTCAGTTGCTCGTTGACGTAATCGGTCACATCCAGAATCCGGTCGATAAATGTGACGGTCAATCCCGGAGTAGGAAGTTCCGCGTCACGGTTCATAGCCCAGAAACCATCTGTCAGGTAGTCATGTTCTACATTACTGTGTTGCTGGATAGCTCCATAACCACAGTGGTGATTCGTCAGTACCAGTCCTTCGGAAGAGATAATTTCTCCCGTACATCCTCCTCCAAAGTGTACCACAGCATCTTTCAAAGAAAGACCGTTCGCGTCATATACTTCTTCGATTGGAATTTCAAGACCGAGTTCGCGCATGGCAACTGCATTCTGTGTTTTCAGATCGGTTAGCATCCACATGCCTTCATCGGCGTGGATGCTAAAAGTTGCCAGTGAAAATAGGACAAATAGGATTTGTTTTCTCATTTATTCTACGATTGTCATTTCATTAATCAGGTGTCCGCAGTTTCCTAACTTCTCCAGAATGAACAGGACATAACGGATATCCAGGTTGATGCAGCGTTGCAGGTTGTTGTCGAAGTTGATGTCACCGCTCAATGATTCCCAGTTGCCATCAAAAGCACAGCCGATCAGTTCTCCGTTTTCATTCAGTACCGGGCTGCCGGAGTTACCACCGGTGATGTCGTTGGTAGACAGGAAGCAGACAGGCATATCACCATTCGGTAAAGCATAACGGCCATAATCTTTCTTCTCAATCAGTTCTTTCAGTTTGGCAGGAACAACGAATTCGCGATCTTCCGGATTTTCTTTTTCAAGAATTCCTTTAGTGGTGGTATAATAGTTGTAGTGTACGCCGTCTTTTGGATCATAAGGTTTCACGTTACCATAAGTCAGACGAATGGTAAAGTTTGCGTCCGGGTAAGAAGGTACAGGCAATTTCATTTCGCCCAGACCACGGATATAAGTTTTGTGCAGTAAAGCCAGTTCCTGATCCATCTCCTTGAGCTGGGAAGTCAGTTTATCCATCAAGTCATATTTAGACTGGCAGTATTGTAATGCAAGATCGTTGTCGATTGCTTTCACTGACGGTTTCTTCGTAAACTTCTCGAAGTTTGCGCGGTTGGCAAAAATAGAGTTGTCGTACATATCATCAATAAACTTGTTGTAGTCGCCCTTATACTTCTGCTCAATCACCTTGTAGATAGACGGACGCTGGTTAGCCGGAATCATTTCCGCATATAACGGGAACAATGCTTTAGCAACCTTTCGGTCTACTTCATGGTCATAATCTTTGTTGTGGATACTTTCGTAAGTACTTTCCAGTGCTTTCATACGTGCTTCGATCACAGAGTCGTTCTTTTCGAGCAATGCTTCACGTGTTTTAGATAACATGACATTACCAAATTCGATAGCTCCGAAGAAAGTCTCTCTCAAACAAGTATATTGATAATTGAGAGGAGTAGTTTTAGCTACCAGGTCATCGATGTTTTTCACAACTGCCCCATATTCGGCATTGTTTTGTGCCTTTGCAAATTCTGCGAATTTAGCTTCCTGCGCAGCTTTCGTTCCCAACACATCATTATCGATGATGGCTTTATTCATACCGATGGAGTTCTTCCAATAATTGCTGGAACCCGCATACTTGTTAGCATACTGAATACGGATTTTGTCACTGGCATTCATCACTTCCTTCAGGACAGCCAAACGTGCGCCACGAATACGGATACGCGGGTCGTTTTCCGATTCCATACGTTCTTTCACCTCTGATACAGTCAGGTAACGGCTCGTGCTTCCGGGGAATCCCATAATCATTGCGTAATCTCCTTCTTTCAACCCTTTGATAGAGATAGACAAATGTTTCTTTGTTTTCAAGGGAACATTGTTTTCACTGTATTCTGCCGGTTCACCGTTCGCGTCAGCATAGATACGGAACATGGAGAAGTCGCCGGTATGACGCGGCCACATCCAGTTGTCTGTCTCGCCGCCAAACTTACCGATAGAAGAGGGGGGAGCAGCTACCATACGTACATCCGGATATATTTTCTTATAGAAAAGATAGAATTTATTTCCGGCATAGAACGGAAGAGCCTGCGGAACAATTCCTTTTTTGTCTGCCAGGTCACTTTTAAAATAAAGATCATGAGCCAGTTTTTGAAGGAATATATTGCTGAATGATTCAGATTCAGTGATTTCCTTTGCCGCAATCTTGGCATTAACAATATCCGTAATATCCTCGATACGTTCGATAAATGTAAATTTCAGTCCCGGAGTAGGGAGCTCTTTATCTCTGGAAGTAGCCCAGAAACCATCTGTCAAATAGTCGTGCTCAACACTACTATGTTGCTGGATGGAAGCGTAGCCACAGTGGTGATTGGTCAGAATCAAACCTTCGGGCGAGATAATTTCTCCGGTACATCCACCTCCGAATATACCTACGGCATCTTTGAGAGAAACGCCGTTTGGATTATATAAGTCCTGTGCTTCCAGTTTTAATCCCTGTTTTTTCATCATGTCTATGGAGTGTTGCTGTTGCATCAGTTGCAATAGCCACATACCCTCATCCGCTCTAACGGAAAATACAAAAAGCGCAGCCAGCGCTAATAGATAAAATCTTAGTTTGTTCATTATTTAATGATAAAATTTAGAATGTATGATTTGTTAGTATTCAATTTTTAAATCTCCGTTTCTCAGTGCTTCCATGATATTAGCAGGCGGACGTTGATTCATTAGTTCGTTTTTCATAAAGTCCATGTAAGGAGCTACGTGTTTAAAGAACTGATAATAACCTTTGCATAAGTAGTTCAATCCCGGTTCACCTTCTGCCGTTTGGCTGAAACGATTTTTCGGGCATTCCCCGTTGCAGGCAAACAGGAACTCACACTCCTTACATTGAGTAGGGAGAGACTGGTATTTCATGTTCCCGAAGTTGTGCTGACGCTCGCTATGCATCATTTCCACCAGTGTCTTACTGTAAATGTTACCTAACTTATATTCGGGAAATACAAAGTGGTCGCAAGAATAAACGTCTCCGTTGAATTCCATTACACCGGCATGTCCGCAAGTCTTTGCCATCGTGCATATACCGGGTTGTTCACCCATCCAGTTGGCTAGGGTAGAATCGAATATCTGCACATAGTACTTGCCTACATCTTCTTTCACCCATTCATCGAAAAGAGTACAGAGGAAGTTCCCCCATTGTTCCGGAGTGATTGAAAAGTCAGCCAGTGTTCCGGCTTTATTTTCGGCAAGAGAAGCGAGATGACGTCCGTCTTCATGCGAAAGAATACGTTCAACGATGGGAGCGAACTGGATATACTGGCAACCGATTTCTTTGAAGAAACGATAAAATTCCAACGGATATTCTGCATTAAAGTCATTAATAACTGCCATTGCATTCCATTCCACTCCGTGTTTTTTCAGAAGGTTGATGCCTTGCATTACTTTCACAAAAGAAGGTTTTCCCAATTTGTTTTTGCGATACTCGTCATGAAACTCCTGGGGGCCATCGATAGAGACACCTACCAGCCAATTGTTTTCACGGAAGAACTCGCACCATTCGTCAGTGAGCATGGTTCCGTTGGTCTGGATGCAATTGTCAATCGTGCGTCCGCGGGCGTATTTCTTTTGTAGTTCCATTGCCTTTTTATAGAAGGAGAGCGGTCGCATCAGCGTTTCTCCTCCGTGCCAGGTGAAAAGTACCTGTGGCATGGTTTGTGAGTTAATGTACTCGTCGATAAACTTTTCCAGAAGTTCATCGCTCATTACGTGTTTCGGATTGTCTTTGTATAGGTTGGCCTTTTCCAAATAATAGCAATAATCGCATGCTAGATTACATACGGCACCTACAGGCTTTACCATTACATAAAGCGGTTTTGCAAAAGGGGCAAATGTTGATGTTTTCATGGCTGCAAAATTAGATAAACTAAATGAAAAAAATAGCCTTACACCTATGTTTATAAGGATTATTAAAGAAAAGAGTCTTACAAGATTTAAATATTGATAAAATGTTTCTTTGAATTCTGAATCAGTTGTACCTTTGTGCACAGAATTTAATGAATAAATGAACGTGAATAAAATTTTGCCTTTTTTGCTTTTGCTTCCGTTTCTGGCTTCCTGTACTAGTAAGTACAAGATTGAAGGAACATCTTCAGTGAATAGCCTGGATGGAAAGATGTTGTATCTTAAATCCCTGCGTGACGGTGAGTGGGTGAAGCTGGATTCTGCTGAAGTAGTGCATGGTCTGTTTTCAATGAAAGGAAAAATAGATTCCGTACAGATGGTGACACTTTATATGGATGAAGAAAGCATTATGCCGATTGTCCTGGAAAGTGGAAAAATAACAGTTACTATCAGCAATACGGACCTGAAGGCAGTGGGAACCTCTTTAAATAATGCGTTGTACGAGTTTATCAGCAAAAGAAACCAATTGGAGGAAAGTATAGGCGAACTGGAGCAGAAAGAAACCCGTATGGTACTGGATGGAGGGGATCTGGATGAGATTCACAGTCAGCTGGTGGTAGAAGGAGATTCACTGATGAAAGCGATGAATCAGTATGTGAAAACGTTCATTTCCGACAATTACGAAAATGTGTTGGGGCCCAGTGTATTTATGATGCTTTGCAGCTCTTTGCCCTATCCCATTATGACTCCGCAGATTGATGATATTATGAAGGATGCTCCTTACTCTTTCAAAGATAATAAGCTGGTCAGAGAGTTTCTGTCTAAGGCAAAAGAAAACATGAAGTTGATAGAAGAACATCAACGATTGGAACAAAATGCTTCAACAAATAAGTAATACTTGAGTTTTTTGTGTATTTTTGCATAAAACTCAAGTAAAATGAAAACGACTACTGTTTCGGTATACGCCGCTTTCTTTTTTATTTTAGTCTTATCGGTTTCTTGTCATAGAGATTCGGAGGCCTCCGATGCGGCATTCCAGAAGATCGAGATGTGCATGGAATCTCTTCCGGATACGGCTCTGTATCTGTTAAAGTCAATCCCTCATCCTGAAAAACTACGTGGAAAGTCGCAGGCAGATTACGCGCTTTTATTGACGCAGGCGATGGATCAGAACTATGTGAAGTTCACTTCTGATTCGTTGATTGCACTGTCACTGAATTATTACACTGTAAAGCGTGGTGACTCCGCCATGCGTGCTAAAGCGCAGTATTATTATGGAAGAGTGATGCGTGAACTGGGCAAAGATGAAGAGGCTTTGTCATTCCTGTATTCGGCAAAGGAAATGTTCGAGAAGATTCAATGTTGCAAGATGTTCGCCATGGCTACTGATGAGATAGGGATGGTGAATCGGAAAAAGAAATTATATCAGGAGTCGTTGAAGAATTTTCAGGAGTCATACGCTATCTATAAAGAGTTGAAAGATTCTTCAGGTATTGTTAGAGCCGGGCAAAATATAGGCCGGGCTTATTTGTTTCAGAATAACTGGGATAGTTGCTATTTTTATTATAATTATGCTTTAGACTTGGCCCGGAAAAAACAGTATCTGTCTGAAGTTTCCATTTTACATGAGTTGGGTATACTGTATCGTTCTATGGGCGAGCTGAAGAAGTCAGAGTGCTATTTTCTTGCTGCTTATGAAAAAGAAACGGATGAAGAAAGGAAATATGTAGAGTGTATGTCTCTGGGATATTTGTATATACAAATGGGGGATGTGGAGAATGCCAGGAAATACTTTAAGATGAGTATAAATTCCTCTAAAGAGTATACCCGTATTGACGCATACAACAATTTATACTTTCTGGAAAAAGATATTGATAATTTTGAAGAAGCAATTACCTATCATGAAAAAGCAGATTCTATTGTCAGCGTATTGGATGAAGTTGATTCTCTAGAGTTGATAACAGAACTGCAAAAACAGTATGAGAACGAGAAACTCCGGAGTGATAATTTGCAAATGAAAATGCACCGTACGGTTTTTCTGTTTTGCGGTACGATTGTTTTCCTGATTGTAGCTTTCTATATGTGTTATTACTACTACAAAAATAAAAATCATAGAAAGAAGATTGCAGAGATCGAATCCCAAATTAGAGATAACGAAGAGGAGATAAAGCGATACCAGCAGGAGATGGAAGAAATCCAGGAGTTAAAAGACCAAGTGCTGGAAGAGAACCGCATACTCGAAGAAAATCGAATGAAGGTAGGCGAATTGAATGGAAAGATTGTGCTTTTGAGTATGCAGAACAAAACCTTGTCGGGATTGTTGAAAGAATTAGGAGGAGAGTTAACAGTCGGACCGTCTTCCGAACAGTACATATCTGCTTTTCGATTACTGCTTGCTATCAAAGAGGGAACATTGAGAGGCAAATTGTCTAATGGAGAGCGCTATAAATTGTTTAGCCTGTTTGATTTACTCTATGCTAATTATGTTACCCGATTGCTTGACAAAGCTCCTTTATTGACTAAACATGACCTTGAAATCTGTTGTTTCCTTAAATTCGGACTGACCAATGAAGAGTTGGCTCGTATTTTCCAGACCTCTTCCGACTCGGTAACTAAGGCAAAAGGAAGGCTGAAAGGCCGGTTAGGCATTTCTTCACAAGAAGATTTAAATGCGTTTTTAAGGGATTTTTGATAAATAAAAAATGAATTGTCCGGGTCAGTACTAGAATTTAAATTTGTATTTTATTGATTTTTAAAGTCTTATGGGAAATCCGACGCGCTGATTTTGTCCGGGTGACTTTTTTTGTGTTTTCAGATTCATGCCGTACTTTTGACCTAACAAAAACCAAGTAGCTATATGAAAAATCCTAATGAATTATCTACTACCTCTTCATGGAGAGGTAACGAATTGCAGTTGATAGAACAAAAAGCCAATATTGTTGTCGGAATAGCAAATTCTAATACAAGGTTAAGAATAGGAGTTCTATTAAGTAAATTTTCAGAGTATCAGGTGGATTATCTATCCTCCGAGAGTGAAACAGGTAAACTGATTGAAGAAGCCGATTTAATTATTGGCGCGGGAATTACCGCCTATGAAGGGGTATTACGCCGAAAACCGGTGATTGTAGTGGGTGATTATGGCCTTGGAGGCTTGGTCACTCCGGATACATTCCGCAAACATTATAATAATCGGTTTAGGGGAAAGATTAATGGTATAAAAAATGAATCTTTCTCATTAGAGAATTTAGAAAAAGAAATTCATAAAGGTTTTAATTTGACTTTTCAAGAATTGCAAATGATGTCAAACCAAACCATCACCTTACAAAACATATAAATATCTGAATTTCTTAATTTAATAGTTTGATACATAAAACTGGTTAGGAATGTGGGGGTGCGTGAGTATCCCCACATTCATATTAGATATTATGTACTGACTATCGGTCCTGATCTTCGTTTCTCACCATCCCTTTATGTTGCTCCGGGAGGGCACTTTCAACAGCAGCGTATGCCTCTGCCATGGTTGCCTTGATATTTTCCATGCCTTTTCCTTTGGGAGGAATAGGGTCGTGAATAGTCAGAATCATGCGATGACGATGTATCCATTTGCCTGTACGTGGAAGGATTTCAAATGACCCGTCGATAGTGACAGGTACCACTGCCAACTGTAAATCATCCGCCAATTGAAAAGCTCCTTTTTTAAAATATCCCATATGTCCGGTAAAAGTGCGTGCGCCTTCGGGAAATACCACAAGAGAAACTCCGTCTTTCAACGAGTCTTTTGCCTGCCGGATGGTTTCCAAAACCTTTTTCGGGCCGGACCGGTCTACAAAGATATGTCCTGCGCTTTCACAGGCTTTTCCGACGAATGGCAGTTTACGCAGGCTTTTTTTCATCATCCACTTAAAATTTCTTCCAATGAAGCCGTAGATAAGGAAAATATCGAATGAACCCTGATGATTAGGTACGAAAATATAGGAAGTTTTGTCATGCAGCTTTTCACGTCCTTCAATCTTCACGGGAATCAACAGAAACAAACAAATTAATTGTGACCATATTTTCCCCGGATAATATCCCCAGAAGTGGGCTCCTCCCAAGAGAGAACCTACAATAGTGACGATTGCCGTGAGGATGGTCAGCACTAATAAAATAGGTAAAGCGATGCAAATCTGATAAATATAATACAGTATCTTCATAGGGTTGGATTTTTATCCTGCAAATATACATGATTATTGGTAAAAAAGAGAGGTAGATGTGAGATAATCTTTCTGATTGTGTTATTTTTGCCTCTTGTTAGTAGAGATAGTTATAAAATTATGATACGTATATTACATACTGCCGACTGGCATTTGGGACAAACCTTTTTTGGATATGATCGTACGGGAGAACATGAGGTATTCCTGAATTGGCTGGCAGAAGAAATTCGTCAGAAAGAGATTGATGCATTGATTATAGCCGGAGATGTTTTTGATGTTTCCAACCCTTCCGCTGCATCCCAAAGCATGTATTATCAGTTTATTTATCGGGTGACTGTGGAGAATCCGAATCTGCAAATTGTCATTGTAGCCGGCAATCATGATTCGGCTGCACGTCTGGAAGCTCCTTTGCCTCTGTTGCAGGCTATGCGAACGGAAGTCAGAGGGGTAGTGCGCAAGCTTGAAGGTGGAGAAATTGATTATGACCATTTGATGGTAGAATTGAAGAACCGGAAAGGGGAAGTGGAACTGCTTTGCATGGCTGTCCCTTTTTTGCGCCAGGGGGATTATCCGGTTGTGCAGACGGAAGGTAACCCGTACGCGGAGGGAGTTCGCGAACTCTATACGCAACTTTTGCAAAGGCTATGGAAGCAAAGAACGGTGAATCAGGCGATTCTTGCCATTGGTCATTTGCAGGCTACAGGATCGGAGATTGCAGAAAAAGATTATAGTGAACGTACAGTGATTGGTGGTCTGGAATGTGTATCGCCGGAAGTTTTTTCCGAACAGATAGCATATACGGCATTGGGACATATACATAAAGCGCAGCGAGTGTCGGGAAGGGAGAATGTGAGATATGCAGGAAGTCCCATTCCGATGTCTTTTGCAGAGAAACATTATCATCATGGAGTCGTGATGGTGACCTTTGACGGAGGTTGTGCAGTGGACATTGAACGGTTGGAATGCCCGAAATTAATTCCTTTGGTGAGTGTGCCGAATGGAGAGCCCGCCTTGCCGGAAGTGGTGTTGGGAGCCTTGAGAGAATTGCCGGACACGGAAGAAATAGCTCCTTATTTAGAAGTGAAGGTATTGCTGGAGGAACCGGAACCCATGCTTCGGCAGGAGATTGAGGAGGCATTGGCAGATAAAAATTATCGATTGGCACGCATTGTGTCTACCTATCGCACCGATGTAGAAAATACGGAGAAAGAAAATGAGAGCTGGAAGAGAGGATTGCAGGAGATGTCTCCCTTGCAGATTGCGCAGTCTGCCTTTGAAAAGATTTATCAGGTAGAAATGCCTGCCGAGCTGACAGGTTTGTTTCAGGAAGCCTATTGGGCTGCTACTCATAAAGAAGAGGAGGAAGAAAAATGAAAATACTGGCTATACGATTGAAGAATCTGACTTCGATAGAAGGGACGGTAGAAGTGGATTTTACGGCAGAACCATTACATTCTGCAGGTATATTTGCCATTGCAGGACCTACGGGTGCCGGTAAGTCTACTTTACTAGACGCTTTATGTCTGGCACTGTATGATAAAGCTCCCCGTTTCGCAACTTCGGTAGAAAGTGTGAACCTGGCAGATGTAGGAGACAATCAGATTAATCAGTCCGATGTAAGAAATCTATTGCGTCGGGGGACAAGCGACGGCTATGCAGAAGTCGATTTCTTAGGCATTGACGGACGGCGTTACCGTTCTCGCTGGTCGGTAAGGCGGACAAGAAATAAGATAAGCGGTTCTTTGCAGCCACAAACGCTGGAGGTGAAAGAACTAGATACGGAGAAAGAATTCCAGGGTACCAAAAAAGAGTTGTTGATTCAGTTGGTGGAGCTGGTGGGGTTGACGTATGAGCAGTTTACCCGTACCGTATTATTGGCGCAGAATGATTTTGCGACATTCCTGAAATCGAAAGGAGCGGCTAAAGCGGAGTTGCTTGAGAAGTTGACGGGGACCGGTGTTTATTCCCGGATTTCTCAAGAAGTCTATGCTCGGAATAAGGTGGCACAGGAAGAGGTCACTTTGATTCAGAATCGAATGAATGTGATCGAATTGATGCCGGAAGAAGAATTGCTTGCTTTACAAAAAGAGAAAGAACAGTTGGCTGAAAAACGTGTGACAGGAATCAAACTGTTGGCAGAGCAGAATGAACAACTGAATGTGGTTCGTTCATTAAAAATGCAGGAAGAACTCTGGAAGAAGAAGCAACAGGAAGAACAGGCGGAGCAGGCAAGATTGAAAGTGTTGCAGGGCGCATTGGCTTCACAAGAAGAAGGCTTGGTGCATTTTAAGGCACAATGGGAGGCCATACAGCCGGACTTGAAGAAAGCCCGTCAGCTGGATGTGCAGATACAGTCACAGCAGGACAGTTACACACAATCGAAACAAATGTTACAGACCGCTAATAAACAGGTGTCGGAGCAAGAGCAAAAAATGCGGATGGCTACGGAGCAGTTACAGGTTTCTCATTCTTCTCTGAACCGTTTGCTGAATCATGTAGGAATAGAAGCAGCGTTGCAGCTTGAACAGGTGGAAGAAATTCTACGGCAGGAAGAAAACAAACTGACAGCCGGGATAAACACGAATGAAGAACGGTTGTTGCGATTAAACTCTTTCGGATATCCGTTATTGGCCGAAGAACAGATGAAACTGCAAAAAGAGCTGACGCGCCAACAGAATATCCGGCAATTGACGGAAACGCAGACGAAAACAAAGGCAGAAGTAGAACGGTTGGAGAAAGAAACAACTGATTGCCTGAAACAATTGAGAGAGCAAGAAGCCGCATTGAAAGTAACTCAACGCCTTTACGAAAATGCACGTATGGCAGTAGGAAAAGACGTGAAAGCATTGCGTCAGCACTTACAGGAAGGGGAGGCCTGTCCGGTTTGCGGTAGCACAGCGCATCCTTATCATCAGGAACAGGAGGTGGTAGATACTCTTTTCCGGAGTATAGAACAGGAGTATAATGCAGCAGTAGCAAACTGCCAACAGATAAATAACCGGAGCATTGTTTTGCAACGTGATTGGACGCATCAGAAGACGGTGGACGGACAGATCGGAGAACAGTTGGCGGCATTGTATAAGGCTGGGATTGATGCTGGTAACGAAGAGCAGATACAACATCGTTTGGCAGAACTGGCTGAACGTATTTTAGAATATCGTAATCTATATACAGAATGGCAGTGCAGCGATGAAAAAATTAAAAAGATGCGTGCGCATTGTGAAGCTCTTCGTGAGAATGTATCTCTCTGTCGCCTGGCGATGCAGAAAGTATCGTCTGCTAAAGAACAGTTGTTATTATTGCAGAATGCTGCTTCTGCCGAACAAAAGAGATTTGCAGTTATAGAGAAAGCGTTGGATGTGCTCCGTCAGGAACGTTCGCAACTGTTGAAAGGAAAAAGTGCGGATGAAGCGGAAGCTGCCGTAGCAAAAAGAGAAAAAGAGTTGAATCTGGCTTTGGAGAAAGCACGCAAAGAAGTAGAGGCTGTGCACAACCGGCTTTCCGGTCTGCAAGGAGAGATGAAGCAAATTACGCTGGCTATCGGAGAGTTGCAGGAACAGTATAAAAAGATTGATTCTCCCGAACAACTTCCCGAAATAATAAAGAAACAACAGGAGGAAAACCTGAATACCGAACGTGCCCTTTCTACTATGGAAGCCTGTCTTTTACAACAGGCAAAGAATAAGCTAACCGTGGAACAGATAGCGAAGGAACTGGTAGAGAAACAGACGATTGCCGAACGTTGGGCGAAACTTAATAAACTGATAGGCAGTGCGGATGGAGCGAAATTTAAAGTGATAGCTCAAAGTTACACCTTAAATTTGTTGTTGCTTCATGCCAATAAGCATTTATCCTACCTTTCTAAACGCTATAAGCTACAACAGGTTCCCGACACGTTGGCGCTTCAAGTAATAGATTGTGATATGTGTGATGAAATACGGACTGTGTACTCTCTTTCCGGTGGTGAATCATTCCTGATATCTTTGGCGTTGGCTTTGGGCTTGTCTTCCTTATCAAGCAATAATCTGAAAGTAGAATCTCTTTTTATTGATGAAGGATTCGGTTCTTTGGATGCGGAAAGCCTACGTACGGCCATGGAAGCACTGGAACAATTACAGATGCAGGGACGGAAAATCGGAGTTATTTCTCACGTACAGGAGATGAGTGAACGAATTTCCGTTCAGGTGCAAGTGCATAAGAAAGTGAATGGAAAGAGTGTGCTTACCGTTATAGGGTAAGCACATCCATTATCTCCTTTTACATTAATTCGTTCAATTCGCTTAAATTCTTTTTTATTTCGTGGATGCGATTTAAGAACTTCTTGCGATAAATCCATAAAATCAATCCTAGTCCTCCGCCCCATAACAGGATAAAGAAGACTATCATGCCTATTCCATATTGCCACACTTGCCAGTAGATAAATGAGAGTACAGCCAGTATCAGAAGGAAAGCAATAGCAATCAGCCGTTCTCTGATGGTCCACCGGTGGATACGGTTCACGCGACCGATTACCTCAACCAGAGGCATCTCGTCTATTTGGGTCCGTTGGAGGAAGCGGGTGGTGACGATGTCCCAGCAAAGTGCGGGAATCCATGCGAAAATGATAATGATATAGATCGGGTTCAATCTGTTGTGTAATAACACCTCCGCTAAAAATAAGATCAATATCGGCAAAGAAATCAAAATAAGCTTGATGTTCAGGCTGGCAATGGCATGGATACTTTTGTCTGCATGCCTTATCAGCTTTTCAAGCTCTTCTTCTTTGATGAACTCTTTATCTTTCAAGTGTTCATCCAGGGCATTCCAAGATTTTTTCAGTTCTTCCAGTTCCATATATCTTATTCCTCCTTTTTCATTCTTTTAAGTTTGTCTTTGATGCGACTTAGTTTGGTCGCTACATTGGTAACCGTCAGTCCGGTAATCTCTGCTATTTCTTCATAACTTTTGTCTTCGAGATAGAGCAGGATAATTGATTTGTCGAGTTGTCCCAGCTGGTTAATCATCTGATAAAGCTGTTTCAGCATTTCGTTGATCGGGTCGTGTGCTTCTATGGTCCAGTCAGTATCTTTGGTGAGACTGACTATTTCCGGCACATTCTTTTCTTTACGATAAAAACTGATACAAGTGTTGAGGGCAATACGATAAATCCATGTAGATACTTTACATTCTTTTCTGAATTTGGGATAAGCTTTCCAAAGATTCAGTACCACATCCTGATAAAGGTCATTGAGCGGAGCATTGGGGTTGGCGTACAGATAGCACACTTTGTAGATCACCCGTTCATATTCGCGGATTACCGACAAGAACTCTTGCTCAATAGGAGGATTAGCTTCTGCTGTTTGTTCTCTCATGGAATCTATGCTTGCTTTTCTGGTTAGTTAGTCGTGAGAAAAGGAGAAAAATCACAGGAGAATAATGATTATTGAAGATTCGCTGCCAGAAATTTGCGCATTTCTTCGATGCTTTTTCCCCGGCGGCGGGTATAATCTTCGAGTTGGTCCTCTCCAATCTTTCCGACAGAGAAGTATTCGGAAGCCGGATGCGAAAACATAAGTCCGCAAACAGAAGCGTGCGGATACATGGCTCCGTTTTCAGTCAATGAAATACCTATTTGTTTCATGTCCAGCAGTTCATCCAACAGGAAGTTGACAGACTGATCCGGTAAAGACGGGTAGCCGACGGCAGGGCGAATACCTTGATACTTCTCGACCAGTAAATCCGCTATGCCCAGATTTTCTTCTTTGGCATATCCCCATGCTTCTTTTCGTACATACTCATGCATCTTTTCTGTCGCAGCTTCTGCCAGTCGGTCGGAAAGGGTTTGTACAAGCAAGTGTTTATATGGGTCCTGTTCGTACAGTCCTTCCATGTCCGCGTCAATAGAAGAAGCAAAAGCACCGATGGTGTCCGGGATGCCGGAAGAAAGCGGGCGGATAAAGTCGCTTAGACAAAGGAAAGGACTTCCATCTCTTTTGGGCGTCTGCTGACGCAGCAAAGGAAAGGTGATGAACTGGTCTTCTTCTTTCTCAATAACCAGATTATCTCCGTCAGCGTTCGCCTTGCAGAGCTTAAATATAGTCTTTACCTCATAATCCCGATCGAGCAGATCAAGCATCCGGTTGGCTTCTTTAAATAGCTGCATCGCTTCGGAAGCCTTGTTACGTTCTTCTTCCGGAAAAGTTGTCAGCCACGAAGCACGGCAGACGTCACATCCGTGAATGTTGGCAATGGCTGCGAAACGCGGTTGGAAACCCCATGCATGGAAAAAGTAAATCCAGTTGATATATGGGGTAACTGTATGTATTTTATAAGATAGAATCATAAATTATCATTTATCGTTCGAAGAACAATTCTTGTCCGCGATAAGTCTCGTCTATTTCTCCGTTGTTATATAACAGATGTCCGTTTGCAAATGTTTTCTCTACCTTCCAGTTGAATGTATGACCTTCCAGCGGGCTCCATTTGCATTTGCTTAAGATGCAGTCTGTGGTAACGGTCCATTCGGAGTCGGGACGTACCAATACAAGGTCAGCTTGATAGCCCTTGCGGATGAATCCTCTGTTTGGTATCTCATACATCTGCGCGGGAGCATGAGCCATTTTTTCTACCACTTTCTCGATGGTAAACGCTCCTTTGTCTGCCAACTCCAACATACTGACCAGCGAGAACTGAATCATCGGCATTCCGGACATCGCCTTTAATGCACCTCCTTCTTTCTCACTAAGTAAGTGTGGGGCATGATCGGTTGCGATGGCATCAATCAGACCGCTGTTGACAGCCTCTTGCAAGGCTTTCCGGTCTTGTGCAGTTTTAATGGCAGGGTTACATTTAATGCGGGCACCCAATGTCTGATAATATTCTTCCGTAAAGAGTAGATGAGAAACGCAGGCTTCTGCTGTAATTCTTTTTTGTGCCAAAGGAGCATTGGAAAACAGACTCAACTCTTTAGCGGTGGAAATATGCATGATGTGCAGACGGGCATTTGCTTCACGTGCCAGTTGCACTGCCAGTTCGGATGAACGATAGCAAGCTTCTTCCGAACGGAGGAGCGGATGAAGAGCCAAAGGTACATCGTCTCCGTATTCTTTCTTATATTTGTCCGTATTTTCTTTGATAATTCCCTGGTCTTCGCAATGGGCGGCGATGAGCAGATCAGTTCCACCGAATATATTACGTAAGCTGGCCATCCGGTCTACCAGCATATTGCCGGTGCTTGACCCCATAAATAACTTTACGCCACAAACCCGATGTTTATCCAGTTGTGCAAATTGGGTATAGTTATTATTCGTTGCTCCGAAATAGCAGGAATAATTGACAGCTGATTTCTCCTCTAATAGAGCGAATTTCTCTTCCAAAGCCTCCAGTGTCGTAGTCTGCGGGTTTGTATTGGGCATATCCATGATGGAAGTGACCCCCCCTGCTGCTGCGGCATGGCTTTCTGTGGTAATATCAGCTTTATGAGTCAGTCCGGGATCGCGGAAATGAACATGTTCGTCAATGGCACCCGGCAGGAGATAACACCCGCTCGCGTCAATAACTTCGTTACAAGGGGCAGCTGCTTTTTCTTCACCCACCAGTATTTCGGCTATCTTTTCATTTTCAATGACTACTGAACCCAGTACTTTTCTTCCTTCGTTAACAATAACGGCATTTTGAATTAGTGTACGTTTCATGACTTTTGCGGGAATTTATGGAACCAACTATTTATTTTTAATTTAATCACACCAAATATGGCCTCTCCAAAGATGCTGCTATTCATCTTGGAAGTCCCTAGCTCACGATTAATGAAGATTACGGGAACCTCGATGATTTTAAAACCACATTTGTAAGCGGTGAATTTCATTTCAATCTGAAAAGCATAACCCTTAAAACGGATATGATCCAAATCAATCATTTCCAGCACCTGACGACGGTAGCAGACAAATCCGGCAGTCGTGTCGTGTACGGGTATTCCTGTGATGAACCGCACATATTTGGAAGCGAAGTACGACATCAATACCCTTCCCATCGGCCAGTTCACTACATTTACTCCGCTGATGTAGCGGGAGCCGATAGATACATCTCCACCCTGTTCCGAACAAGCTTGATACAAACGGGGTAAATCGTTCGGATTATGACTGAAGTCGGCGTCCATTTCAAAGATATACTCGTATGCGTGTTCCAGTGCCCATTTAAATCCGGTAATATAGGCAGTGCCCAATCCCAGTTTCCCTTTACGTTCAATCATAAAAAGCCGTTCGGGAAATTCTTGTTGCAAGGTTTTTACGATGGTTGCCGTTCCATCCGGAGAGCCGTCTTCTATTACCAGAATATGGAATACTTTGGGAAGGCCGAAAACGGCACGGATGATATTTTCTATGTTTTCCCGTTCATTATAGGTAGGGATAATTACAATGCTATCCGATGTCTGCATATAAATACTATAAAATTTAAAACAAAAGTAGTTCTTTTCCTTTAGTTATAGCTGAACTAAGGAAAATTTAACGTGAAGAGCCGAATGTAATCTTTTGTTTCCCGGTGTGAAATGGTTTGTTCCTCGGTGTGAAACAAGTTGTTTCTCGGTGTGGAACACATTGTTTCTCGGTGAGAAACTTTTGGGGGATGAAAACTTTCCCACACTTGTGTCTGTCCTGCGATTCTTTTTTGTAATTTTGCGGGGAAATTTTATAAGTATGACAATAACTGAATTGCAACAACAATATGCTGCCCACCCCAATATGGCAGTAATAAAGCGTTTGTTGAAGGACACTTCTGTTCAGACTGTTTTTTGTGGAGGACTGTGCGCATCCGCCGCTTCTCTTTTTTCTTCTGTATTGGTACAAGAGGGTGGTTGTCCGTTTGTCTTTATTTTAGGTGATCTTGAAGAAGCCGGATATTTTTATCATGACTTGACGCAGATATTGGGTACGGAAAAGGTGTTATTCTTTCCATCTTCATTCCGTCGCTCTATTAAATATGGACAAAAAGACGCGGCCAATGAGATTCTGCGCACCGAAGTACTTAGCCGCTTGCAAAAAGGGGAGGAGGGACTATGTATCGTTACGTACCCGGATGCATTGGCAGAGAAAGTGGTGTCCCGAAAGGAATTGAGCGATAAAACCCTGAAACTGAATGTAGGGGAGAAAGTGGATACCACTTTTATCACTGATGTGTTGCATAGTTATGGCTTCGAATACGTAGATTATGTATATGAACCGGGGCAATACGCTGTTCGCGGTAGCATTATCGACGTTTTTTCTTTTGCTTCGGAATATCCTTATCGTATTGATTTCTTTGGTGATGAAGTAGAAAGTATCCGTACCTTTGAAGTAGAGTCCCAATTATCCCGCGAGAAGAAAAGTGGAGTGTCTATTGTTCCTGATTTAGCAGTGACGGGAGACGTGACAACTTCCTTTCTGGATTTTATCCCGAAAGATACTACTCTGGCAATGCGCGATTTTCTTTGGTTGCGTGAACGAATTCAGGTGGTGCATGATGAGGCGTTGACTCCTCAGGCAATAGCTGTCCAGGAAGCCGCAGAAAATGGAGGCATTACATTAGAAGGAAAACTGATAGACGGCAGTGAATTCACTGTACGGGCACTCGATTTCCGCCGATTGGAATTTGGTAACAAACCGACCGGAACACCGAATGCCAGTGTTACTTTCAATACATCTGCCCAACCCATCTTTCATAAGAATTTCGATTTGGTAGCTTCTTCTTTCAAAGATTATTTGGAAAAGGGTTATTCGCTATATATCTGTAGTGACAGTATGAAGCAGACGGATCGTATCAAGGCTATTTTTGAAGATCGGGGCGATCAAATTAATTTTACTCCCGTAGAGCGTACCATACATGACGGATTTGTAGATAACACACTACGGCTCTGTATTTTCACAGATCATCAGTTGTTTGACCGTTTTCATAAATATAATCTGAAAAGTGATAAAGCCCGTTCGGGAAAAGTAGCACTGTCTTTAAAAGAATTGAACCAGTTTACTCCGGGGGATTATGTGGTACATACCGATCATGGTATCGGGCGTTTTTCCGGTTTGGTGCGTATACCGAATGGCGATACTACGCAGGAGGTTTTGAAACTGGTGTTTCAGAATGAAGATGTAGTGTTCGTCTCCATTCATTCCCTGCATAAAGTTTCTAAATATAAAGGTAAGGAGGGAGAGGCTCCCCGGCTTAATAAATTAGGTACAGGGGCATGGGAGAAACTGAAAGAACGTACGAAGAGCAAAATCAAGGATATTGCCCGCGATTTGATTAAATTGTATTCGCAGCGTCGTCAGGAAAAAGGCTTCTCTTATAGTCCCGATAGTTTCTTGCAGCGTGAGTTGGAAGCATCTTTTATTTATGAAGATACACCGGATCAGAGTAAGGCGACGATCGATGTCAAAGCAGATATGGAAAGTGACCGCCCGATGGACCGTCTGGTCTGTGGAGATGTAGGATTTGGAAAAACAGAGGTTGCGGTCCGTGCCGCTTTCAAGGCTGTTACTGATAATAAACAAGTAGCTGTTCTGGTTCCGACAACGGTGCTTGCTTACCAGCATTTCCAAACATTCCGCGAACGACTGAAAGGACTGCCATGCCGGGTGGAATATTTAAGTCGCGCACGTACTGCCGCACAAACCAAAGCTGTATTGAAAGGACTGAAGGATGGAGATGTCGGTATTCTGATAGGTACCCACCGTATCTTAGGCAAGGATGTTCAGTTTAAAGACTTGGGACTGCTGATTGTTGACGAAGAGCAGAAATTCGGAGTTTCCGTAAAAGAAAAGCTGCGTCAATTGAAAGTGAATGTAGATACACTCACAATGACAGCTACTCCGATTCCCCGTACCCTTCAATTCTCGTTGATGGGCGCGCGTGACTTGAGCGTGATTTCCACTCCGCCGCCTAACCGCTATCCGATTCAGACCGAAGTGCATACTTTTAATGAAGAAGTGATAACGGATGCTATCAATTTTGAGATGAGCCGCAACGGGCAGGTCTTTTTTGTTAATAACCGGATTGCGAACTTGCCAGAACTGAAAGCAATGATCGAACGCCATATTCCGGATTGCCGTGTAGCGATCGGACACGGGCAGATGGAGCCGACAGAGCTGGAGAAAATTATTCTGGATTTTGTCAACTATGACTATGATGTGCTCTTGGCAACCACAATCATCGAAAGTGGTATCGATATTCCGAATGCAAATACCATCATTATCAATCAGGCGCAAAACTTTGGTTTGAGTGATCTCCATCAGATGCGTGGACGAGTAGGGCGGAGTAACAAGAAAGCATTCTGTTATCTGCTGGCTCCTCCGTTGAGTAGTCTGACAGCCGAAGGAAGACGACGTCTTCAAGCGATTGAGAACTTTAGTGATTTGGGAAGTGGTATTCATATTGCCATGCAAGATTTGGACATTCGTGGAGCTGGAAATTTGCTCGGAGCCGAGCAAAGTGGCTTTGTTGCTGATTTGGGGTATGAGACTTACCAGAAGATTCTGACTGAAGCTGTCCATGAGTTGAAAACAGATGAATTTGCGGAACTGTATGCCGATGAGATAAAGGGTGAAGGACAAATTAGTGGAGAAGAATTTGTAGACGAGTGCCAGGTAGAAAGTGATCTCGAACTTTTATTGCCGGCCAACTACGTAACCGGCAGTAGTGAGCGTATGTTGCTCTATCGTGAACTGGATGGACTGACATTGGATAAGGATGTGGAGGCTTTCCGCTCTCGCTTGGAAGACCGTTTCGGTCCGGTTCCCCGGGAAACGGAAGAACTACTCCGCATTGTTCCTCTACGTCGTTTGTCAGCTCGTTTGGGGGCAGAGAAGATTTTCCTGAAAGGCGGGCGAATGACCTTGTTCTTTGTTTCCAATCCGGATAGTCCGTTCTATCAAAGCAAGGCTTTTGGTAAAGTGATAGACTATATGATGAAGTATACCCGGCGCTGTGATCTGCGTGAGCAGAATGGTAGACGAAGTATGTTGATTAAAGATGTTACTAATGTGGAGACGGCAGTCAGTGTGTTGCAGGAGATTGTGGCGTTGCCGGTGAAAGATTGACACAGAACGAATTAGAAGAAATAATTGGCTTTACAACTTCTTTGTTCCTGTTTTATATAAACTAATAGATAAGCCAGGAATGAGAACAAGAGATGAATAATGTTATGGGAGTGCATGATATAATAGCTCATCATTATTTTAATATAGATGCAGAGGACATTTTTTGAGATAATACGCGATGAACTATCCCCTCTTTTAGTTACAATTCGTTACTTCATTCAAGAGTTGAGAGGATAGTTCTTTATAAGTGTAGTATATTTGCTTTCAAAGTAGAGTTAGCGTTTTCCGTATAATTTGTCTATCAAATCAGAACGTCCGATACGTCTCAATTCATTGATGATATTTCTCCTTTCATCCGGTTTATACCAGAAGAAGAACTGCCGCTGGGCGAGTTTCTCCCGTTGAGTTTTAGCACTGAATATCGGTTCTAACGTGTATGGGTGAAATCCGGTATACCAGGCTTCGGTAGCCACTGTCATCGGAGTAGGAGTGAAGTCCTGCACCTGTTCCAGATGGAAATCCAGACGTTTAGTGATAACGGCAAGTTCCGCCATATCTTCTTCTTTACATCCGGGATGCGAGGAGATGAAATACGGAATCAGTTGTTGACGTAGATTCTCTTCCCGGTTGATACGGTCGAATATCCTCTTGAATGTTTCAAATTGTTCAAAAGAAGGTTTGCGCATCACAGCTAATACCCGGTCACTGGTATGCTCCGGAGCTACTTTCAGCCGACCGCTCACATGATTGACAATCAATTCACGGGTATACTCGGCAGTGCTTCGGTTGATTGCTTCATCTTTACTTCGATGAAGTAACAGGTCATAGCGTACTCCGCTACCGATAAACGATTTTTTTATTCCGGGCAAGGCATCTACTGCACGGTAAATATCCAGTAGGGGGCGATGGTCGGTATTTAGATTCGGGCAAACTTTCGGATGGATACATGACGGTCGTTTGCACTTCTTGCAAATAGCTTCATCTTTCCCTTTCATCTGATACATATTAGCGGAAGGGCCACCTAAATCACTTAAATATCCTTTGAAATCGGGTAACTGGATGACCTCTTTTACCTCTTTCAGTATTGACTCTTTGCTACGGCTGACAATAAACTTTCCCTGGTGAGCGGAAATGGTGCAGAAGGCACAACCGCCGAAACATCCCCGGTGAATATTGATGGAAAACTTAATCATGTCATAAGCCGGAATCCGTTTCCCTTTATATTTAGGATGAGGCAACCGGGTATATGGCAAATCAAACGAATGATCAAGATCTTCCTGGCTCATCGGAGGATATGGAGGATTGACTACTACTATCTTGTTTCCGACAGCTTGCGTGATTCGGGAAGCCGAATATTTGTTGGATTCTTCTTCGATATGTCGGAAATTGCTTGCCTGTTTCTTTTTATCTGCCAGACATTCTTCGTGCGAATAAAGTTGAAGGTCATCTTCGGCAGAGGTCCATTCTGTTGCACGACAAAGATAGGCTGTTTGAGGAACTGATCCGATGATTGTTCTGAATTTGCTGCTTGTCAGTACTGGCTCTTCAGCAGTAAGCAGACTTTTCATGTTTTTTACCAGGTCTGGAAGTGGCTTTTCTCCCATTCCGTAAATGAGCAAGTCGGCACCGCTGTCGCACAAAATGCTCTTTTGCACTTTGTCCTGCCAATAATCGTAATGACTTAATCGTCTTAAACTAGCTTCGATCCCTCCGATGACTACGGGAACATCCGGGTAAAGTTTCTTTAATATCTGGCTATAAACCGTAGAAGGATATTCCGGACGCATATCCGGACGACCGTCTGGGGTGTATGCATCTTCGCTGCGCAATCGTTTGTTGGCAGTGTATTTATTTACCATCGAATCCATACATCCGCCGGAGATACCGAAGAATAGCCGTGGACGTCCCAACTTTTTGAAGTCACGCAGGTCATCGCGCCAGTTAGGTTGGGGCACGATGGCTATTTTCAAACCTTCCGCTTCAAGAATGCGTCCGATAACGGCAGCACCAAAAGAAGGATGATCCACATAGGCATCAGCACTGAATAGAATGACATCCAATTCATTCCATCCGCGAAGTTCTACTTCTTTCTTGGTAGTGGGTAACCAGTCGGTCAATCGATATTCTTTCATGCTGCAAAGATACGGATAATAAAAAACATCCCAATGATTTTTTTATTCATTGAGATGTTTAACTTCAATCATTAGGATGTTTTACTTCAATCATTGGGGTGTTTTTTAAACTTCCCATTGATTGTGAACTGTAATGTCATTTGTTCTCCGTCATAGATTTCACGAAAGCCGATACCTTGCTCGGACAGATATTCCTTTAAGTCCTGAAACGCGTCAGCGTGGTTCATGATAATCTCTATCGTTTCACCCGGAGAAGCACTGCACATTGCTTTTATTGCAGGAATCAGCGGACTGTATGCTGTTATTCCGCAGGTATCTACCGTAATCATTATTCTTCCTCTTCCACTTCCGTGTTGGAAAGCCAGGTAAGATAGAGTTTGATGAGCTGTTGCAGACCGAATGCCTTCATATTATTGTGATAAATCACGTCGATACAAAGGTCCAGCAAGTCTTTACTGTCTTCTTCCTGACTGGCGATGAGGGAGCGGATATTAAGTTTCAACTTATCCAGAACTGCTTCATCTACAATACCGGTACTGTCGATAAGGTGGCGGAACAGAGCATATTTTTCAATCGTTCTCAAGTTTTCATTAGATACTTCTATGCTGCGTGTACCGCTGGGATTTGCTTGTATAGTATACATCGTTTTTTAGTTTTAAAGGTTATTATAGTAGCAAAGATAGAATTTAAAATGAGAAACGGATTAAAAAAAAGGATATTTTTTATTTTTGAGTAAAGAATCCCAAAATGCCTGCCATAATGGTTGCCCGATCCGCTTCCGACTGGATGCTTTCGAAAGGAAAGCCCAATACGAAAGTACGGTAGTTCCCTTTGTAAGCGATGCCTGCGCTCTGATTGCCGGGTGCATATGTAAATACAGGGAAAGCAGTATCTACGGGAACGATGCAATCTGCAGTAGGAACCGCATAAGTATTTTCATTGGGCAGACGTGGAATTGTGATTGTGCGCCCCAATCCCTTAATCTGATTTGCACTTTTATCCGTCAGGCTACTTTGATAGCCATATTTCAGTATCTTCTCTGTAAACTCCCTGTTTCCTTGTGTGCCGCTCATATCGCTTCCTACATAAGCACCGCTGACAAACAGATTACCTCCCGACTGACAATAACTGGTCATAATTCGTTGCATAGCCGAGGAGAATGTCTTGTAGTACGCTTTATTCGCGGGGTCTTC
Organism: Bacteroides luhongzhouii; assembly: GCF_009193295.2. Taxonomy (NCBI): domain Bacteria; kingdom Pseudomonadati; phylum Bacteroidota; class Bacteroidia; order Bacteroidales; family Bacteroidaceae; genus Bacteroides; species Bacteroides luhongzhouii. The sequence continues at coordinate 3,506,573 of NZ_CP059973.1, forward strand.
TTTTTCCAGTCCCAGGATATAATCTACCACCGGATAATCTTCTAACGTGACCAATCCGTTTTCTACCGCTTCGTCACTACATGACACAAAACTATATTTGCCGGCGGCCTGAATAGCTTTTCCATGAATAAAAGGATAATCGAACGTGTTTCCTGCTATTTTCATTCCTTCTAATTCGTTTCCGCTATGTCCCAAGCTGCCTTTTCCTTCTTTTCCGGCTTGTGTACGGTCGAAGCCTGTTTGTGCTCCGCAAAACGAAATGTTTGATATATACGGAACTCCGGGATCTTGTGTTAAATCGAAACCAGCTCTATCAGAAGTGTTGACGACTGCCGGACCGCTGATTCTGTCAAAGCCATTGATGATGATTACTTTTTCCCGTTCACGTTTGGCTTTATACGCCGAAAGGATTTCGGAAGGAAAACTTTCCCCTCCCCGGTTTACGGCGGTCACTTTGAATGAATAAACGAGTCCCGGTTCTATTTTAACGGTGTGAGACGTTTTGCTGACTAAGGTTCCATTGTCAAAGCCTCCATAACCAATGCGTGTGTATACAATATATTCTCGTGGACGTGCAGTTGGTTCTTGCGGATCATCTTCGCCTTTCCAGGAAAGTTCCAGCGTATTCTTTTTCTTTCCGAATTGAATGGCGAAATTGCTGACTGGTAGAGGTTGAACTATATATTCTTTATTGTGTTGGCTGGTAATGAACTGCAAAATGCCTTTATAAATGGCACGTCCCACTGTAAACTTGAAGTTCGGATCATGTCCTAACTGCATATCTGCGAAGTTCTGATGGGAAAGCAGTTCAATAATTGTAGAAGGTGTAGCCGGGAGACGCGTTTCGCTGTAATTCCGGTTCCACATGCTGCGGCGTGTCCAAGGGATGCTGTAACTTGAGTAAATATCTTTCTGAATCTGTGTAAGCAGAATATCGGTTAAATCACGTGATGCATACCGGTCTGTTCCTGCATTCAGTTTTCCATTATTGAAATCGGTGGTATAGATACCGAGCGATCCGATAAGCTCATCAGTTTTGCTGCATCCGGCATCACTGTGCAATGCCATTGTCATTTCCAAAGGTACGCCTAAACCCGATTGTTGCGGGTTGTAGACAGAACTGCCCGACAAATAGTTGATAGCGTTGGAGCGTGTGTTGATGTCGTCTGTATAGTCGTTTTCACCTTTACGTCCTGCATATACTTCGTATGGCATTCCCGCCCATTGCGCAGAGTAGCGTGCTCCTTCCAGGTAACGGGGCAGCCCGCTGATTCTTCCTCCACGGGCAATGTTCCCCATTCCACCTCCAAAACGTACTGCATCGGCGCATACAACTCCATGTTCGCTACTCTCGTTGCTAAGTACCACCATGCCGTAGTCGTTGTTCCCTTTATCGAATTCAAACGTTCCGAGGTAAACCCAGGTGCCTCCACCTATTTTCTGATTAACTTTAAATTCGGTTACTCCTCCGTTATGGAATACCAGATATTTGGCATCGCTTACACTGTTGGGAAGTGTCTGATAGGAAACATAAACAGCATACTTGCCTGTTGCCGGTAGAGTAGGTACCCATTCGGCAAATACCTGGTCTTTATTCTTCTTTTTCTTTCTTTCGGTTGGAATGAAACGACAGGTTCCGTCAGTGAAAGGATTTTCTCCTTCTTTATAGATCGTTTTCTTTTGAGCAAATCCTCTTACCGGGGCATTTGTCCAATTAGTTTTTTTGCTACCCACTTCCAGATAAAGGGAAGCGTTGGGAGTGTCATTATCTACAATGATCTCATTCTTTTGCGTATCCCGTTCACGGGGAGTATAGACAATCGCTCCTGCATTTTCCAACATGGGAATCACATAAGGAAGGACGAAAGATTGAGTGAACATATCTTCCGTGGTGCAGAATAGTCGAGGGCGTTGCCATCCCCATTCGTTTTTATCATTTTTGAAATAGTTGCCGTGGCTTTGCCAGATTGCGATGTGACGGTCTTGCAGTCCGCGTGAAATTTCATTGGGGCGTGAAATGTTTTTCACCCAGGGAGCCCCTTTATAGTCTATATTCAAAGATAACCGCTCCTTATCCTTTTTCTTATTCCGGTAGAAATTAGGTACCAAATCTTCAATAGGTTTCCCATCCGCATAAATGGTGAGCTGGTAATAATGAACAGGGCCCGGAAGCAGTTCTTTAACTTGATTATAAATGTTTTCTACATTTTCCGGACGGAAAGGCTGATAGGCGAAACTCTCCGATACATAGATTGTAATCGTCTTGCGATCATAATTTATATCGAAACTGTTCAGTTTAGGAGTGCTGATTTGGGCTGTTGAGGTATATTTGTTAAAGTAATCCGTCAGCCGTTCTTTTACATTTCTTTCAATATCTTGAGCGAAAAGAAAATTAGCACTTACAGTAAGGCATAGAAGAAACACTATTATCTTTTTCATTATTCAATGCTTTTGTTTTCATTTTCACCACAGAGGAAAGGAGGACACAGAGGCTAAATCCATGAAGCGATATGAAAATGGTTGTTCATAATAACTCTGTATCCTCCTTTCCTCTGTGGTGAATTCTCCCGCAAAAATAATGAAAAAAGAGCGAGAAGTATCGAAACTTCCCACTCTTCTTTCATTGTTTTATATTCTCTTAATTAAGAATATTATTCTTATAAAGGAACGTATTCTACAAATGCTTCCATTGCTTCGTAAGAAGCCAGTCCTAACTTATCATACAAAGTAGCTGTACCACGGTTACGGTCTTCGCTACGTTGCCAGAACAAACGTTCGTCATTACCCAGGAACGGAGCGCTTTCCATCTGCGACTGATGTTTCAGGATAGAGTTACGTTTTGCACGAAGTTCTTCCGGACTAATAGGCACTGCCATTTCAATATTTTCGATTTCCCATTCAGCCCACGCACCACGATACATCCAGATACGACAGTCTTTCAGCCATTTGGCACCTTCTTCTTTTTCAAGATCGACAGCTGCGAATACGGCGTCTGTACATACACGATGTGTTCCGTGCGGGTCGGCCAAGTCACCTGCAACGAAAATTTGATGAGGTTTCACTTCACGAAGCAAGTTACGTACGATTTCCACGTCTGCTTCACTGATCGGGTTTTTCTGAATCTTACCTGTTTCATAGAACGGCAAGTCTAGGAAGTGGCATCGTTCCAATGGTATATTGTTATAAGTGCAGGCCGTACGGGCTTCACCACGACGAATCAGCCCTTTGATAGTCAGAATGTCACGACTGTCCATATCACCATCTTTCTTCTCTTTCAAGAAATTACGTATTTCTGCATATTTCTCATTGATAACCTGGTCTGCACTGTTATTGAAGAGCTGGTTGAATCCGTTGATGAAATGCATGAAGCGAACTACTTCTTCGTCGCCAACGGCGATATTGCCGGAAGTTTCGTAAGCTACGTGTACTTCATGTTTCTGTTCCACCAAACGACGAAGCGTACCACCCATAGAAATAACATCGTCATCCGGATGCGGAGAGAAGATGATTACACGTTTCGGATACGGTTTTGCACGTTCCGGACGGTAAGTGTCATCTGCATTAGGTTTGCCACCCGGCCATCCGGTAATGGTGTGCTGTAAATCATTGAAGATTTTGATGTTTACATTGTATGCAGAGCCGTAAAGTGCCAGAAGTTCACTCAACCCATTTTCGTTATAATCTTTATTTGTCAACTTCAGAATCGGTTTGCCGGTCAACTGACACAGCCAAACAATGGCGCTACGAATTAATTTATCATTCCATTCGCAAGAAGTTACCAGCCACGGACGTTGGATACGTGTTAAGTTCATAGCTGCTGAAAGATCAAGAGCTACATGCGCGTTGTTGTGAGTTTGCAGATAAGAAGCCGGAATAGTGTCAGTGATCGCACCTTCCACACATTCTTTAATCATAGCTGCTTTGTTTTCTCCCCATGCAAGCAGATAAACCTTCTTTGCACCAAGGATAGTGGATACACCCATTGTAATAGAACTGATCGGTGTATTATCCAGCGTTCCGAAAATCTTGGATGCTTCGTTGCGTGAGGCATTATCCAACAAAATCAGGCGAGTGGTAGAATTCAGTCGGGAACCCGGTTCGTTGAACGCGATGTTACCTACACGGCCAATACCCAACAAGGCAATATCAATACCTCCGAAGCTTTCGATGCGTTGTTCGTACAGACGACAATATTCGAAGATGGTATCTTTGGCAATGCTTCCGTCGGGAGTGAATATATTCTGTTTGTCAATATCGATATGGTCCAACAACATACTCTTCAAAGCGTTGAAGTTACTGTTGATTGCATCGGGAGCCAACGGATAATATTCATACATGTTAAATACGATCACATTGCGGAAGCTAAGCCCTTCTTCCTTATGCATGCGGATGAGTTCGGTATATACGTGGCTGGGCGAATCACCTCCGGGGAGTGCCAATACGCAGAAGCGTCCTGCTTTTTGTTTTTCGCGGATGGTTTGTGCTATTTCGCGAGCAATATAGTTAGCACCTTCTTCTACGGATTCGTAGATGTCCGTAGGGATTTTTTCGAGTCTTGTCAAGACTGATTTTTCAAATGCATTCTCCGGTCTGTAGTATCTGGGGGAGACCCGGTGGAGACTGATTTGAGAACTAAGATTTGTTTTCATAAAGTTGTTAATTAAGTTATGTAAGATTAGCGTCCTTACGACTGTATTTTCACGACAAAGATACAAAAGAAGTCTATATAATTAACTACCGAGTTCTAGGTATTGTTGCTACATGAATCTGTTTTTAACATTTGTTATTTGGCAAATGTTATAGATGGAATTCGTCTGCATCTTTCCATACCGGGAACTTCTCTCTGAATTGGGTGAGAGCTGTCAGATTTAGACTGACTGTCGTTATTCCTTCCTTTTCATCTGGGAATGAGCCGATTTCTTCTCCGAAGGCGGAATAGACTTTACTTCCTCCATTATATGCAAGCTGGTATCCGTCTATACCTACTCTGTTGACACCGCATACATAGCATTGATTTTCTAAAGCGCGTGCCCGGAGTAGAGTATCCCAAGCCAGCCGGCGAGGGATAGGCCAGTTGGCTACATATATTAAAAGGTCGTACTCGTTGTCTATGTTTCGGCTCCATACAGGGAAACGAAGGTCATAGCAAACCAACAGGCAGATATTCCATCCATGATAGGGAATGATGACTCGTTTATCACCGGCCGAAAAATGTTCGGTTTCCCGTCCCATACGAAACAGATGTCGTTTGTCATAATAGAACTCTTCTCCTTCCGGCGTCAGGAAGAACGCACGGTTATAAAACTGCTCGTTTTCTGTTGCTATATAGCTTCCGCAAATGGCTAGCTGGAATTTGGCAGCCCATTGTTTGAGCGTTGTAATTGTTTCTCCGGAATTTGGCTCTGCCAGTATTTTACTCTGCATACTGAATCCGGTAGAAAACATCTCCGGTAAAACAACAATCTCCGTTATTCCACGAAGACTTTGCAGCTTTTCGTGGAGCAAACGGAGATTTGCTTGTTTATTTTCCCAAACAATATCGGTTTGTATGATAGAAATACGGATAGACTCCATAATAATTAAGTATTAGGTTTTAAGTATTAAGTATTATACCATGCGGTCAAAATATGTTGGAAGCAACGATTAATACTTAATACTTGATACTTAATAATTGAACTTAAAGTTCTCCAAGAGCAAAATTCTCCGGATGTTTTCCTTTGAAATCCTTGAAATAAAGTTTGATTTCTCTCATGTCCTTATTAATATCTCCTGACGGCATGATAGCTTTCGTTGCCGAAATCGTTTTCTTGCTGTAATCAATACCAATCAAAACGATCGGAACCTGGGCCTTCAAGGCTATAAAATAAAAGCCTTTTTTCCAGTTTGGATTCGCTTTACGGGTTCCTTCGGGAGTGATAGCCAAATTAAACTTTTTATATTCGGCAAATTTATGAACCATCTGATCTACTAGCGAAGTTTTTCGACTGCGGTCAACGGGAATTCCGCCAACTGCTTTGAAAAAAACTCCAAGTGGAAAGAAAAACCATTCTTTTTTCATCATGAAACTTGTCTTACGGCCTATAGCGCCATAAAATAGTTTTCCAATAAATAAATCAAGGTTTGTTGTGTGTGGAGCGGCACATATCACGCATTTATCATAATTAGGCACCGTAACGTTTGTCTTCCACCCTAACAGGCGGTAATAGATAAAGCTATAAATTGCTTTTTTCATTCTGTTGTTAGTTCAATTTCCCTATAGCTTCAATAATCTCGTTAACCTTTGCATTAAAATCAGCACGGAATTTCTTATAAAAACCTTTCACGTTGCCCGGTTCTGTGTGGCTGATGCGAGTAACAAATTCATCCTGCATCTTCAGTACCTCTGCCATCAGTTCATCTGCTTTCACCTTGTCTGTGCCAGGGATGAACATACTGTTGATTAAACACTCGGTGAATAATTCTCCTGCGATATAGTTTACATTCTTTTTGAGTTCTCTTCTACTTGCCATAATCTTTACATTTAATGGTGAATAATAAAAAATACTTGCGGTAAAGATAGGTACTTTCTTTGATTCTAGCGAATAATACAGGGAAAAACATTATTCAGGCCTTCATCTTCTTAACTCTATTCCTTCATTTAAATAATTTTGCAGGCTATTATTGATGGAATAACAGGTTCGATTGTCATCATCCTGAATACTATTTATGTGATTTACTTGTTACATCTGATATTTTAAAATATATAGAATAATGTGGTGAAATAGTTCATTTCTGCACCGTTTTGAATAAATATTAGATGCATCGGAATTTTATTTACTCTAGTAACAAAGAAAAAACGCTTAGTAATAGAGTTCTATCTGACACCCGGGTCTCAATGGTACTGACACCCGGGTGTTGGCATACCTGAGACCCGGGTGTCATAGATGCTGAGACCCGGGTCTCAGATAGATTGTTTATACAGTGGAGAAAAATCTAAACTATATTATTTAATTTCTTTCCGTGCGGATCAGTTTATTTCGCACCGATTTGACTAGAAATAATAACCTAAATTCACAAAGCAACTTCCTTTGTCCGTCTGATTGGAATACCCCAACGATATTTCCAATGGTCCGAAGATACTGTCCATTCCATAGCCTGCACTGATACCGAATAATTGTTTGCCTTTCAATATATCGAAGAAATTACTATCCGTCAGCCCGTAATTACCCGTCAGCGTGAGATAATGAATGGCTCCCATGCGTTGTCTGAACTTAATAGACGCAATCATAATGGTGTTATCCATCAGTTCCAGATTGGTAACCCCGGCAAACGGTAATTGCTGTGGAATATAGAAACCGGGTACGTCACCGCCAATGGCATTTTGCAGCGGATAAGGAAAATCTCTTCCGATCAGGATACGTCCATAAATGGAAGGAATGACGGAGAAACGGCGGGTCACAGGGATGACACTTGCCCATGAAGCATTCAATGCTGAAAATGGAGCATGGTCATTGTATTGTGCCATGTTATCCGTATAGAGCGAATAGGTGGCTCTGAAGTCACTTCCTTTAGAAGGGAAGCGTCCTTTATCATAGGTATTATATTGCACTTGGGCAAAATAACTTAGAAAATGTTCCGATTCCACTTTCAGGTCGGAGATTTCAGGTTTCTTGAACAGGAAATCCTTGTACTTGTAATATTCGAAACGCAGACCGAGTCCGAAGCGGAAATTCTTGTACCATACATCGGAAAAACCGAATTCTGCCAGATGATATTTATACGTTGTATTATAAGCACGGTCACCTTCCTCGTAAATGTTGATATCGTTGTATTGGAACATATACGAAAAGTTGAAATTACGTTGCTGCATGGGTTCCAGCGTATAATCTATGCGGGCAGCATATCGTTTACCCAATCGACCGGTAAGAGCCAGGCGGGAAGGAATATGAGTTTTGAGATCCGCCGTTGCATTCACTAGCAAAGACGCGATTTCTTCCGAATCGAAACGGATGCCCAGATTGATTCTTCTTTCATATTTTTCCTGCAACAGGAAGTTGAGGTGATAACCTTCAGGAGTCTCTTTCAACGTATAGCTGGCACTGGAATAAGATTGGCTGCCGCGTAATTGATACAAGGCCTGTTCTATTTGTTGAGTGGTAATATCGCTGTTTTCTTGCAGATTACATTTCTTCATCAGCCATTTTTTATCATCCACCTCTACACCGGAAAATGAGATGTCCGTCACATAAACCGTACGTGCATTGGAAAGAGAAGAATAAGGGCCATGTTGCTTCGGCGTATAATCTTCGGCTATTCCTATCTTCTTTTTCAAGGCAAGCAACGAATTCCATTGTTCTTTAGCCGCTTCTTCGCCTCTTCGCATCAGAGTGTCGATGGCAGCCGGGGTAAAACTGGCGGATGAATATCCCTCCACATTGACGCGGATATAAGTGTCTGTGAGGTCTACATTTTTTTCATGGTTAGACTGACAGGTGATGTCTACAATCTGTCCCAGAATATCGGGGACGCTGTTGAGCTTGTCAGCCTTCTTCAGAGCATTCTGCACGTCTACTCCGATAATAATATCGGCTCCCATGGCTTTCACGACATCTGCCGGATAGTTGTTAACAATGCCACCGTCCACTAATACCATGCTGTCTTGCCGTACCGGAGTAAATACACCCGGAATAGCCATACTGGCACGCATAGCGGTAGAGAGTATTCCGTCATGGAATACAATTTGCTCTCCATTGACAATATTGGCCGCTACACAGGCAAAAGGAATGGGAAGTTTATTGAAATTGATAGAGTCATGATACCCTACAGTGAGGTCTGAAAATAGGTTAGCCAGATTTTGCCCTTTCATGAGTCCTCCGGTAGCAGCATCTTTGGGAGTTTTGGTGAAAGGGATAGAGACTGTGTATTTTTCAGACCGCTCACGATCAGTCAATGACATGGCACTTCGTTTGATACGGTCGCTCAACAGGAATGTCCAATCTTGTTTCCGTACCATGCTGTCCAATTGTTCCGTAGTATACCCGATGGCATAAAGACCACCTACGATAGCTCCCATACTGGTGCCGGCTATATAGTCGATAGGAATACCGGCTTCCTCAATTACTTTCAGTGCTTTGATGTGTGCCATTCCTTTGGCACCGCCGCCGCTTAGAACGATACCCACCTTTTTCCTTTGCTCTTGAGAATGCAGGGAAAAAGGCAATAATAAGCCAATTGATAAAACTAATGTTGAAAAGATTTGTTTTTTCATTAGGATATGGTCTAGTGTTGATGTTTAATATAATACAAATGTAGAGCATAATTTGTTTAGTTGTTGAAATGGAAACTAAAAAAAATGTTCCAAAAGTCGGAAATGTGGATAATTTCTACACAATACAGTGGATTTCCACACTTTCCACAAAAAGAGGAAAAATGTAATGCTTTGATTGTAAGAGAATAATGTGTGTGGCGCATTTTTGGTATATGAGTTGCATAATAGAGTATAGAACAAACATAAGTTAAATTAAATAATTAAGATTCGATATGAGATTATTCTTTTCGAAACATGAGTTGAGACTGAGGAGAAAGAGAAACATTGCTGCTATTATATGTGTGGTAGTTGTATTGGGTGCGTATTGGATGTTGACCCGCCCTCAGAAGGCTGCGCCGGAAATGCCGACAGTTATTGTTGAACCGGTAGTGAAAGACGACGTAGAGATATACGGGGAATATGTGGGACGTATTCGTGCTCAACAGTTTGTCGAAGTACGTGCCCGTGTGGAAGGCTATCTGGAAAATATGCTTTTTGCCGAAGGTACATATGTCAATAAGAATCAGGTTTTGTTTGTAATCAATCAGGATCAGTATCGTGCCAAAGCAGATAAAGCCAGAGCGCAATTGAAAAAAGACCAAGCGCAGGCTTTGAAAGCAGAACGTGATTTAAAGCGTATCCGTCCGTTGTTTGAGCAGAACGCTGCTAGCCAGTTGGACTTGGATAATGCGGAAGCAGCTTATGAAAGTGCCGAGGCAACAGTAGCCATGAGTGAGGCGGACTTGGCACAGGCTGAACTGGAATTGGGGTATACCATTGTCCGGTCGCCCTTATCGGGACACATTAGTGAAAGAAATGTGGACTTGGGTACGTTAGTAGGACCCGGAGGAAAATCATTGCTTGCTACTATTGTGAAGAGTGATACAGTGTTGGTGGATTTCAGTATGACAGCACTCGATTATCTGAAGAGTAAAGAAAGAAACATTAATTTGGGACAGCAGGATTCCACCCGTTCCTGGCAGCCGAATATTACCATTACATTGGCAGATAATACCGTCTATCCATTCAAAGGATATGTGGATTTTGCCGAACCGCAGGTTGATCCTCAAACCGGAACTTTCTCTGTACGTGCAGAAATGCCGAATCCGAAACAAGTATTGTTGCCGGGACAATTTACAAAGGTAAAATTATTACTGGATGTTCGTGAAGGTGCACTTGTTGTTCCGATGAAAGCCGTAACCATCGAAAAGGGGGGAGCTTATATTTATACCATGCGCAAAGATAATACGGTAGAGAAACGTTTTATCGAGTTAGGACCGGAAGTCGGGAATAATGTGGTGGTAGAAAGAGGACTGGCAGAAGGAGAAATGGTGGTTGTAGAAGGGTTCCATAAGTTGACTCCGGGCATGAAAGTACGTTTTGGTGATAACGCAAAAGGAGAATAAACAATGAAAGTTACTTTTTTTATAGATAGGCCGGTCTTTTCGGCTGTAATCTCCATCGTAATTGTGATTGTCGGCATTATTGGCTTGACAATGCTTCCGGTGGATCAATATCCGCAGATTACCCCTCCGGTAGTGAAGATCAGCGCATCCTACCCGGGTGCGAGCGCACTTACCGTGTCACAGGCGGTAGCCACTCCGATTGAACAGGAAATCAATGGTACGCCGGGTATGCTTTATATGGAATCAAACAGTTCTAACTCCGGAGGCTTTTCGGCAACGGTCACTTTTGACGTATCTGCCGATCCGGATTTGGCAGCCGTTGAGATTCAGAACCGTGTGAAACTGGCGGAATCCCGTCTGCCGGCGGAAGTCATTCAGAATGGTATTTCAGTAGAAAAACAGGCCCCCAGTCAGTTGATGACGCTTTGTTTGACTTCTACTGATCCGAAGTTCGACGAAATTTACTTGAGTAACTTTGCTACTATCAATGTACTTGATGTGATTCGCCGTATTCCTGGAGTTGGACGTGTATCTAATATCGGTAGCCGCTATTATGCGATGCAGATATGGGCGCAACCCGATAAGTTGGCAAACTTTGGACTGACCGTACAGGATTTACAGAATGCGTTGAAGGATCAGAACCGTGAATCGGCAGCCGGTGTATTGGGGCAACAACCGGTGCAGGGACTGGATATTACCATTCCTATTACGACTCAAGGACGTTTGTCTACCGTAGGGCAGTTTGAAGATATTGTGGTACGTGCCAATGCCAACGGGTCTATTATCCGGTTGAAAGACGTGGCACGTGTATCGTTGGAGGCCTCTTCCTATAATACGGAAAGTGGTATCAACGGTGAGAATGCCGCTGTTCTTGGCATTTATATGTTGCCGGGAGCAAATGCGATGGAAGTAGCCGAGAGGGTAAAAGAGGCTATGGATGAGATTAGCAAAAATTTTCCGGAAGGATTGAGCTATGAGATTCCATTCGATATGACGACCTATATTTCCGAATCTATTCATGAAGTATATAAGACGTTGTTTGAAGCGTTGGTATTGGTTGTATTGGTGGTTTATCTATCCTTGCAAAGCTGGCGCGCAACGTTGATACCAGTAGTAGCGGTGCCTATTTCATTGATCGGTACTTTCGGATTCATGTTGATTTTCGGTTTCTCGCTCAATATACTGACATTACTAGGATTGATTCTTGCCATCGGTATCGTTGTGGATGATGCGATTGTGGTAGTGGAAGGCGTAGAGCATATCATGGAAACGGAGCATCTAAGCCCATACGAAGCAACGAAGAAAGCGATGAACGGACTTGCTAGTGCTTTGATTGCCACATCATTGGTATTGGCGGCGGTGTTCGTTCCGGTTAGTTTTTTAAGTGGTATTACGGGGCAATTGTATCGCCAGTTTACGGTGACGATTGTGGTGTCCGTACTTATTTCTACGGTAGTGGCTCTGACATTGAGCCCGGTGATGTGTTCATTGATTCTGAAGCCGGATAACGGAAAGAAAAAGAATATTGTTTTCCGAAAGATTAATGAATGGCTGGGCATCGGTAGCAATAAATATGTAGCTGCCGTGACTCGCACGATTAAACATCCTCGCCGGGTTATGAGTGCTTTTGGTATGGTATTGATTGCTATTATGCTGATTCATCGTATTATTCCGACCAGTTTCTTGCCTGTGGAAGACCAGGGATATTTCAAGATTGAATTGGAACTGCCGGAAGGAGCTACTTTGGAACGTACCCGTATCGTAACAGAACGTGCCATTGCTTATTTGGAAAAGAATCCATATATTGAATATATACAGAACGTAACGGGAAGTAGTCCGCGTGTCGGAAGTAATCAGGGACGTGCTGAACTGACGGTGATCCTGAAACCTTGGGAAGAGCGGAAGAACACCACTATTGAGAAGATTATGGATACGGTGGAAAAACATTTGAGGGAATATCCCGAATGTAAAGTCTATCTGTCCACTCCTCCGGTTATTCCGGGACTGGGTAGCTCGGGAGGTTTTGAAATGCAATTGGAAGCTCGTGGAGAAGCCACTTTCGATAATTTGGTAGACGCGGCAGATACATTAATGTACTACGCATCCAAACGCAAAGAGTTGGCTGGACTGTCATCTTCCTTGCAGTCGGAAATACCGCAACTCTATTTCGATGTAGACCGTGACAAAGTAAAGATGCTGGGTGTACCACTGGCTGATGTGTTCTCTACCATGAAGGCTTATACCGGTTCGGTATATGTGAACGACTTTAATATGTTCAACCGTATATATAAGGTTTACATTCAGGCAGAAGCTCCTTACCGGGAACACAAAGACAATATCAATCTGTTTTTCGTGAAAGCCTCCAATGGAGCGATGGTACCGTTGACTTCTTTAGGAAATGCTTCATATACCACAGGACCGGGAAGTATTAAACGTTTCAATATGTTTACTACGGCCGTTATTCGTGGAGCAGCTGCACAGGGATATAGTTCCGGGCAGGCGATGGAAATCATGGAACAGATAGCCCGTGACCATCTTCCCGATAATATCGGTCTTGAATGGAGTGGTCTTTCTTATCAGGAGAAACAGGCGGGAGGTCAGACAGGTATGGTGATGGCATTGGTATTTCTGTTCGTTTTCCTTTTCCTTGCTGCGCAATACGAAAGTTGGACAGTACCTATTGCCGTGTTGCTCTCTTTACCTGTTGCCGCTTTGGGAGCCTATTTAGGAGTCTGGGTTTGCGGATTGGAGAACGACGTCTATTTCCAGATTGGTCTGGTAATGCTGGTGGGACTTGCCGCCAAGAACGCGATTTTGATTGTAGAGTTCGCAAAAGTACAGGTAGATAAAGGTGAAGACCTGGTGCAGTCGGCTATCTACGCAGCCAAATTGCGTTTCCGTCCGATTCTGATGACCTCTCTCGCATTCGTACTCGGTATGCTTCCGATGGTATTGGCAAGCGGTCCGGGGTCGGCAAGCCGGCAGGCAATCGGTACAGGTGTATTTTTCGGAATGATATTTGCCATTGTATTCGGTATCATTCTTGTGCCGTTCTTCTTTGTGATGGTGTATAAAACAAAGTCGAAAATTTTAAAACATAAGAAATAATGAAACGAAAGAAACTATATATTGCTATCCTGTTACTTGCCGGAATCTTAACTTCCTGCAAAGTAGGGAAAAGCTATGTCCGTCCTGATCTTCATTTGCCCGACAGCTTGGAAAGAGCGCAGGACTCGATCAGCTTCGGCGACCAGGACTGGAGGGATATTTATACGGATGCCACATTGAGAAGCTTGATAGAACGTGCACTGGATCACAACAAGGATATGCTGATTGCTGCTGCCCGTGTGAAAGAAATGGCTGCACAGAAACGTATTTCCACAGCTGCGTTACTTCCGGATATCAAAGGAAAAGTAACAGCAGAACGTGAACTCGAGAATCATGGAGGCGACGCTTTCAAGAGATCAGACACTTTTGAAGCACAATTCCTTGTTTCATGGGAACTCGATCTTTGGGGAAATCTGCGTTGGGCACGTTCGGCCAGTATTGCCGAATATCTGCAATCTATCGAGGCGCAACGTGCATTGCGGATGACGATTATTGCTGAAGTAGCACAGGCTTACTATGAACTGGTAGCTTTAGATACAGAACTGGACATTGTAAAGCAAACATTGAAAGCCCGTGAAGAAGGAGTACGTTTGGCACGTATCCGGTTTGCCGGCGGATTGACTTCCGAGACTTCTTATCGACAGGCGCAGGTGGAGTTGGCACGTACGGCAACTCTGGTTCCTGACCTGGAGCGTAAAATTTCCCTGAAAGAAAACGATATTGCCTATCTTGCCGGTGAATATCCTAATAAGATAGCCCGTTCCCGTTTGCTTCAGGAATTCAACTCTCCGGAAACGCTTCCTGTTGGATTGCCGTCTACATTGTTGGAACGCCGTCCCGACATCCGTCAGGCAGAGCAGAAATTGATTGCTGCCAATGCAAAAGTGGGAGTGGCTTATACAAATATGTTCCCGCGTCTTGCCCTGACAGGTGGTTTCGGTAGTGAAAGCACCTCTTTGTCGGAACTCCTGAAATCTCCTTATGCAGTGATGGAAGGAGCTTTGCTGACTCCGATCTTTGGCTGGGGAAAGAACCGTGCGGCATTGAAAGCAAAAAAGGCAGCTTATGAGGCTGAAGTACATAGTTATGAAAAAGCCGTACTGGAAGCTTTCAAGGAAACACGTAATGCGATTGTCAATTTCAACAAGATCAAGGAAGTGTATGAACTTCGTGCCAATCTGGAACGTTCGGCCAAGAGCTACATGGACCTGGCACAACTGCAATACATCAATGGAGTTATTAATTATCTGGACGTATTGGATGCCCAACGTGGATATTTTGATGCACAGATTGGGTTGAGTAATGCTATCCGTGACGAGTTGATTGCGGTAGTTCAACTCTATAAGGCTCTTGGTGGAGGCTGGGAACAAAATCCCTAGAATTATCATATCGATTCACTCATTGAAGAAAACGTAAAGGCTATCTCCCACACCGGGAGGTAGCCTTAATTTTTCTTTCTTCTTCCTTTTGTCTTAAAAACAACAACAGAAGAATTTTCATAATTCGGAAAAAAGTGCGAAATTTGCAACGCTTTTCAAGTTTGACAAGAAACTTACTAACACCTTTAAATAAAAAATTAAAGAAAATGACTAAAAGTGCATTGCAAATCGCAAGGGCTGCTTACCAGCCCAAACTTCCGAAAGCATTGGCATCAGGAGCTGTTAAGGCTGTAGCAGGTGCTGCTACTCAATCTGTTGCCGATCAGGAAGCTATCAAAGCATTATTCCCGAACACGTATGGAATGCCGTTGATTACATTCGAAGCTGGTGAAGCTGTTGCTCTTCCCGCTATGAACGTAGGTGTAATTCTTTCCGGTGGTCAGGCTCCGGGCGGACACAATGTAATCTCCGGTTTGTTCGACGGTATCAAGAAATTGAACCCGGAAAACAAATTATATGGTTTTATCCTGGGTCCTGGTGGTCTGGTAGATCACAACTATATGGAACTGACTGCTGATATTATCGACGAATACCGCAACACGGGTGGTTTCGATATCATCGGTTCCGGACGTACAAAGCTGGAAGCAGAAAGCCAGTTCGAAAAGGGATATGAAATCATCAAAGAACTTGGTATCAAAGCATTGGTTATCATTGGTGGTGACGACTCTAACACAAACGCTTGTGTATTGGCTGAATACTATGCTGCTAAGAAGTATGGTGTACAGGTGATCGGTTGCCCGAAAACAATCGACGGTGACTTGAAGAATGATATGATTGAAACTTCTTTCGGTTTCGATACAGCATGTAAGACTTATGCGGAAGTAATCGGTAACATCCAACGTGACTGTAATTCTGCACGTAAATACTGGCACTTCATCAAGTTGATGGGACGTTCGGCTTCTCACATCGCACTGGAATGTGCTTTGCAGGTACAGCCTAACGTATGTATCGTTTCTGAAGAAGTAGAAGCTAAAGATATGTCTTTGGACGATGTAGTAACATCGATTGCTAAAGTGGTAGCTGACCGTGCCGCACAGGGAAACAACTTCGGTACTGTATTGATTCCGGAAGGATTGGTAGAATTTATTCCTGCCATGAAACGTCTGATTGCAGAATTGAACGACTTCCTGGCAGCTAATGCTGAAGAATTCGGTCAGATTAAGAAATCTCACCAACGTGATTATATCATCCGCAAACTTTCTCCGGAAAACTCAGCTATTTACGCAAGTCTGCCGGAAGGTGTTGCCCGTCAGTTGACTTTGGATCGTGACCCGCACGGAAACGTTCAGGTATCATTGATCGAAACTGAAAAACTGTTGTCTGAAATGGTAGCTACTAAGTTGGCTGCATGGAAAGAAGCAGGCAAATACGTTGGCAAGTTTGCTGCTCAACACCACTTCTTCGGTTACGAAGGACGTTGTGCTGCTCCGTCAAATTTTGACGCTGACTATTGCTACTCTCTGGGTTACACAGCTTCTATGTTGATTGCTAACGGCAAGACTGGTTATATGTCTTCTGTACGCAACACAACTGCTCCTGCCGCCGAATGGATCGCAGGTGGTGTGCCTATCACTATGATGATGAACATGGAACGTCGTCACGGTGAAATGAAACCGGTTATCCAGAAAGCATTGGTGAAACTGGATGGGGCTCCTTTCAAGGCATTTGCTGCGCAACGTGATCGTTGGGCTATCGAAACGGATTATGTATATCCGGGTCCGATCCAGTACTTCGGTCCTACAGAAGTTTGCGACCAGGCAACTAAGACTTTGCAGCTGGAACAAGCTAAATAAATACACTTCAGAGCAGTTGTTGATGCAACAGTTGCCATGAAGCGTTCTTTCAGGCACGGATTATGCGGATGAACACGGTTTTTAGTATTCTATTTCTTTTAACCATGTATTCCGTGTAATTCGTGCCTATCTCTAAAACATTGATCGTTTGAAGTAAATGCCGCCACGCAATAACAACCCGATGTCTGCCGTACAGAAGAAAAGAATAGTTTCCACTACAAAGAAAAAGGGAACGACTTCTTCTTCCAAAACTTCCCGTACCTCAAAAAAGGATCAGATGAAGCATCGAACTGTGATGCCTGTCTGGATTCGTAACATTTTGGCAGTGGTGATTATCGGTTGTTTTTCCGTTGTATTCTACTATTTCTTTATCCGTCCTTATGCTTATCGATGGAAACCTTGTCATGGTTTAAAGGAATACGGAGTTTGTATCCCTGACGGATATGATATTCATGGTATTGATATTTCTCACTACCAGGGAAAGATTGATTGGAAAAGACTGTTGCAGAATAAAGAGACGGCTACTCCTTTGCATTTTGTCTTTATGAAGGCAACAGAAGGAGGAGACCATAACGATACTACCTTTGAGGCGAATTTCGCCAATGCCCGTAACCATGGATTTATCCGTGGCGCTTATCATTTTTATATCCCTGGTACGGATGCTTTGAAACAGGCGGATTTCTTTATTCGTACGGTGAAACTGGCTTCCGGTGATTTACCTCCCGTACTTGATGTGGAAGTGACCGGACGAAAGGAAAAAAAAGAATTGCAGCAAGGCATTAAACGCTGGCTGGACCGGGTGGAATCTCATTATGGAGTGAAACCTATTCTTTATACTTCTTATAAATTTAAAACCCGTTATCTGGACGATTCCATCTTCAATGCATATCCTTACTGGATTGCCCATTATTATGTTGACTCTGTAAGGTATCAGGGGAAATGGGACTTTTGGCAACACACTGATGTTGGGAGTGTTCCCGGCATTAAAGAAGACGTTGACCTGAACGTGTTCAATGGCTCGTTAGAGGAACTTAAAAAGCTGACAATTAAGTAGCAGGTATTTCTTTTCCCAACAACTTATCTCTTCTCTCATTTGTTATAATCGTATTATTACTAAAAAAGATACGATTATGAACTTTGATATAGCTATTATTGGTGGTGGTCCTGCTGGGTACACAGCTGCCGAAAGGGCAGGGGCCAACGGATTAAAAGCCGTTCTTTTTGAGAAAAAGGCAATGGGTGGAGTGTGTCTCAATGAGGGGTGTATTCCTACTAAAACTTTGTTATATTCTGCTAAAATACTGGATAGCATCAAAAGTGCTTCCAAATATGGCGTTTCTGCCGAATCTCCTTCGTTCGATTTATCCAAAATCATGAGCCGTAAAGACAAAACAGTGAAAATGTTGACGGGTGGCGTGAAGATGACTGTGAATTCTTACGGAGTGACGATCGTGGAGAAAGAAGCTTTTATAGAGGGAGAGAAAGAGGGGATGATCCGCATCACTTGTGACGGAGAAACCTATTCCGTAAAATATTTGTTGGTATGTACCGGTTCTGATACAGTGATTCCTCCCATACCGGGGTTGTCTGGAGTCAGTTATTGGACTTCCAAGGAGGCGTTGGAGATAAAGGAACTTCCCAAGACGCTGGTCATTATTGGCGGTGGAGTGATCGGGATGGAATTTGCTTCTTTCTTCAACAGCATGGGAGTAAAGGTGCATGTGGTAGAAATGATGCCGGAAATTTTGGGAGCGATGGATAAGGAAACGAGCGGTATGCTTCGTGCCGAATATGCCAAACGGGGAGTCATTTTCTATTTGAATACGAAAGTAGTGGAAGTGAACGCTTATGGAGTCGTGATAGAAAAAGAAGGCAAGACTTCCACTATTGAAGCGGAAAAGATCTTGCTTAGTGTGGGGCGTAAGGCAAATCTATCCAAAGTGGGGCTGGACAAGCTGAATATAGAATTGCATCGGAATGGGGTCAAAGTAGACGAACACTTGTTGACTTCGCACCCCCGCGTATATGCTTGTGGGGATATTACAGGTTATTCTTTATTGGCACATACCGCTATTCGTGAAGCGGAAGTCGCTGTCAATCATATCTTGGGACTGGAAGACCGGATGAATTATGATTGTGTTCCGGGAGTTGTTTATACCAATCCCGAGGTGGCAGGAGTGGGAAAGACAGAAGAAGAACTGATAAAATCAGGACTTTCTTACCGTGTATCCAAATTACCGATGGCTTATTCCGGTCGGTTCGTAGCCGAGAATGAGCAGGGAAACGGACTTTGTAAGCTGATTCAGGATGAAGAAGGGAAGATTATTGGTTGCCACATATTGGGAAATCCGGCGTCGGAACTTATAGTGATCGCAGGTATTGCTATTCAGAGAGGCTACACAGTGGAAGAATTCCAAAAGACTGTATTTCCGCATCCTACGGTTGGAGAGATTTATCATGAGATAATGTTTTAACTCTTATTCTGCCTGACCTATGATTCGATGCATCTATAGTCCGTTTACTGATATTTACTTTCACTTGGCTGCGGAAGAATATCTGTTGAAGCAGGGAAATGAAGATATTTTCATGCTTTGGCAGGACACTCCTTGTGTGGTAATAGGGAAGCATCAGCGGTTACAGTCGGAAGTCGATCAGGAATGGGCGGAACGGGAGCGGGTATATATTGCCCGTCGTTTTTCCGGCGGGGGAGCAGTGTACCATGATTTGGGCAATGTCAATCTGACTTTTATAGAAACGGCTCCCCGCTTGCCGGAGTTCGTCACGTATTTGCAGCGGACGTTGGGTTTCTTGAATTCTATGGGGCTGATGGCAAAAGAAGGCGAACGATTGGGGATTTATCTGAATGGATTGAAAATATCGGGAAGCGCGCAATGCGTACATAAAGACCGAGTATTGTATCATTGTACGTTATTGTACGATACGGACCTTACAGCGTTGCGTCAAGCATTGAATCCGGAACCGATGGTTGATGATGAAATGTTGTCGTCTGTATACGCTGTCCCTTCCGTTCGGAGTGAGGTAACTAATATCCGCAGGCATTTGTTGGCGGGGACTGTCACTGATTTCAAAGAAAAGGCTTTTCAGTATTTCAGTAAGTTGCAATCCGTCAGTGCTTTCACCAGGGAAGAGATAGAAGCCGTCAATCAGCTCCGGGAAGAGAAATATATTCAGAAAGAGTGGATATATAGTCGTTGATGCTTGGACTGTACCGATTGCCATCCGGTTAAAATTTACTTAACTTAAAACTTTCTATTTCAGCCCATTGTTGTTATATATCTAAGGTTGAATAATAAATTTACTGTCTATGTCAAAATTCGAAATAAAAATGCCCAAGTTGGGCGAGAGTATAACCGAAGGGACTATTGTCTCTTGGTCTGTAAAGGTGGGTGACATGATTCAGGAAGACGATGTGCTTTTTGAAGTGAATACTGCTAAAGTAAGTGCGGAAATCCCTTCTCCCGTAGCAGGAAAGGTGGTGGAGATTTTATATAAGGAAGGTGACACGGTAGCTGTAGGAACAGTAGTCGCCATTATTGATTTGGATGGCGAAGAAGCATCCGGTACAGAGCCGGCAAGTGGAGGTGTTGCAAGCGAAGGAGCCGATGCCGGTCAGGTTGCTGCTAAGAATCAATCAGTGAATACTGCATCAACCCCTGTTGATACATCGAACCCCGTTGCTGTTGAGGAAGAACGTTGGTATTCTCCTGTTGTGATTCAGTTGGCGCGGGAAGCTAAGATTCCGAAAGAAGAGTTGGATGCTATACAAGGTACGGGCTATGAAGGGCGATTGAGTAAGAAAGATATAAAAGACTATATTGAAAAGAAGAAAAGAGGTGATATTGCTGAACCGAAGCCGGTCTCTGCCATTGCTGCTCCGGCTGCAAGCAAACCATCGGTTGCTGTTGCTCCCGAACCGGTAACTCCGAAAACGTCTCCGGCTACCTCTGCCCCTGCTGCACAGTCGGCTGTCACTTCATCCAAACCATCTGCTCCTGTTGCCATGCCTGGAGTTGAAGTGAAAGAGATGGATCGTGTCCGCCGGATTATTGCCGATCACATGGTTATGTCTAAGAAGGTATCTCCTCATGTAACCAATGTGGTAGAAGTGGACGTCACCAAACTGGTGCGTTGGCGCGAAAAGAACAAAGACGCTTTCTTCCGTCGCGAAGGAGTGAAGTTGACTTATATGCCTGTGATAACCGAGGCCGTAGCGAAAGCATTGGCAGCTTATCCTCAAGTGAATGTGTCAGTAGATGGATATAATATCCTCTTTAAGAAACATATCAATGTCGGTATTGCTGTCTCTCTGAATGATGGAAATCTGATTGTGCCTGTGGTGCATGACGCCGACCATTTGAATCTGAATGGTCTGGCAGTTGCCATTGACTCTTTAGCCCTGAAAGCGAGGGATAATAAATTAATGCCGGAAGATATTGACGGCGGTACATTTACCATTACCAATTTCGGAACGTTCAAGAGCCTGTTTGGTACACCGATAATTAATCAGCCGCAGGTTGCTATTTTGGGAGTAGGGTATATCGAGAAGAAACCTGCTGTGATAGAAACACCGGAAGGCGATACGATTGCCATCCGCCATAAGATGTATCTGTCTTTGTCTTACGACCATCGGGTAGTAGACGGAATGTTAGGAGGTAACTTCCTCCACTTTATAGCCGATTACCTCGAAAACTGGCAAGGCTGATAACTGATTGTTTCACTCATTAAGAACTTCATTCATTATGAAAAAGAAATATGATATAAAAACGACGGATGTAGAAACCCTGAAAAAGTGGTATCATCTGATGACATTGGGGCGTGCTTTGGATGAAAAAGCACCGTCTTACCTGCTGCAATCCTTGGGTTGGTCTTATCATGCTCCTTACGCGGGGCATGATGGTATTCAGCTGGCCATCGGTCAGGTGTTCACTTTGGGCGAAGACTTCCTGTTCCCTTACTACCGCGATATGCTGACTGTACTTTCTGCCGGAATGACCCCGGAAGAAATCATCTTGAATGGTATCTCGAAAGCGACAGATCCGGGCAGCGGCGGACGTCACATGTCAAACCATTTCGCCAAACCTGAATGGCATATCGAGAACATTTCTTCTGCTACGGGAACGCATGACCTTCATGCGGCCGGTGTAGCCAGAGCGATGGTATATTATGGACACAAAGGAGTCGCCATCACTTCTCACGGAGAATCTGCCACTTCCGAAGGATTTGTATATGAAGCTATCAATGGCGCCAGCCTTGAACGTCTTCCTGTCATTTTTGTGATACAGGATAATGGATATGGTATCTCTGTTCCTAAATCGGAACAGACAGCCAACCGCAAAGTTGCTGAGAACTTCTCTGGTTTCAAGAACCTGAAGATCATTTATTGTAATGGAAAAGATGTATTCGATTCGATGAATGCCATGACTGAAGCTCACGAATATGCAAGGGAAACCCGTAATCCGGTGATTGTGCAGGCCAACTGTGTTCGTATCGGTTCTCATTCCAACTCGGATAAACATACCTTGTATCGGGATGAGAACGAACTGGAATACGTAAAAGATGCCGATCCGCTGATGAAATTCCGCCGGATGTTGTTGCGCTACAAACGCCTGACGGAAGAGGAATTGCAACAGATCGAAGCTGACGCAAAGAAAGAACTGTCGGCCGCCAACCGAAAAGCGTTGGCTGCTCCCGATCCTGATCCTAAGAGCATCTACGATTTTGTGATGCCCGAACCTTATCAACCACAGAAATACAAAGAAGGTACTCATGAAGCAGAGGGCGAAAAGACTTTCCTGGTAAATGCCATTAACGAGACATTGAAAGCCGAATTCCGCTACAATCCCGATACGTTCATCTGGGGACAGGACGTAGCAAATAGAGAGAAAGGCGGTGTGTTTAATGTCACCAAAGGGATGCAGCAGGAATTCGGAGAAGCCCGTGTGTTCAGTGCGCCGATTGCCGAAGATTATATTGTAGGCACTGCCAATGGAATGAGCCGCTTTGATCCTAAAATCCATGTCGTGATAGAGGGAGCGGAGTTTGCCGATTATTTCTGGCCTGCCGTAGAACAATATGTAGAATGTACGCATGAGTATTGGCGCAGCAATGGTAAGTTTGCCCCGAATATAACGCTGCGGTTGGCTTCCGGAGGTTATATCGGTGGAGGGTTGTATCACTCTCAAAATATAGAAGGAGCTTTGACCACATTGCCGGGAGCACGAATTGTCTGCCCTTCTTTTGCAGATGATGCAGCCGGATTGTTACGTACCAGTATGCGCTCTAAGGGATTTACTTTGTTTCTTGAACCGAAAGCATTGTATAATTCGGTAGAAGCCGCCACTGTGGTGCCGGAAGACTTTGAAGTACCTTTCGGAAAAGCACGTATCCGTCGTGAGGGTACGGATTTGAGTATTATCACCTATGGAAATACGACCCATTTCTGTCTGCATGCTGCCGAACGATTGGAGAAAGAGGGTGGTTGGAAAGTAGAAGTGATCGATATTCGTTCTCTGATTCCGCTGGATAAAGAGGCAATCTTTGAATCGGTCAAGAAGACTAGCAAAGCATTGGTTGTACATGAAGATAAAGTATTCTCCGGTTTCGGTGCGGAGCTTGCAGCAATGATTGGTGAGGAAATGTTCCGTTATCTCGACGGACCGGTACAGCGTGTCGGTTCTACGTTTACTCCCGTGGGTTTCAATCCGATACTGGAAAAAGAAATTTTGCCGGACGAAGCTAAGATATACGAAGCTGCACGGAAATTATTGGAATATTAAAAGAGAAGAATTATGAAAAAGATAGGTTTGTTTTATGCTACCAAAGCCGAAAGAACGAGTTGGGTGGCAGAGAAAATACAGAAAGAGTTTGGTGAAGACAAGATAGAAGTAGTGCCTATCGAGCAGGCTTGGCAAAATGATTTTGCAGCTTATGACTGCTTCATTGTGGGTGCTTCCACTTGGTTTGACGGAGAACTTCCTACTTATTGGGACGAACTGTTGCCGGAGCTCCGGACAATGAAATTGAAAGGTAAGAAGGTTGCTATCTTTGGTTTGGGAGATCAGATACGCTATCCGGAAAATTTTGCAGATGGAATCGGTTTGCTGGCAGAAGTCTTTGAAGGGGATGAGGCTACCTTGGTCGGTTTTACTTCTTCCGAGGGTTACACTTTCGAACGTTCCAAGGCTTTACGTGGCGAGCAGTGGTGCGGGTTGGTTGTCGATTTGGATAATCAGTCCGAACAGGCGGAAAAGAAAATCAAAGCATGGTGCCAACAGGTCAAAAAAGAGTTTGCGTAACAGCTTTGTTTCTCTTTATAAGATAGTGACGCTATCCGATACAAATAGTGACGGTATATGCTATGGATAGCGTCACTATCCCACGCGTATACCGTCACTATTTTCCGCATCAATCAGAAGGCTTCTGCCGACTCTTATCCTTTATAAATAAACTTCACCTCTGCCCAGCGATTCTTCTCTTTATAATGAACGAAAGTCAGTCCGTTCTTCTCCGCTTCTTCGCGGATGGCAGCAATATCGTCTACATAAAATCCACTCATATAGAGTTCGGAATCTGTATGCATGCAGGCAACATATTGCTTCATGTCATTTAGTAATATATTCCGGTTGATATTGGCAATAATAACGTCGAACGGTCCTTTCCCAATAAGGGACGAAGCATCTCCTTCTGAAACGGTAATATCGTCTACGTGGTTCAATTCGATGTTTTCGATGGAGTTTCGTACGCACCATTCATCAATGTCGATGGCTGTACAGGGACGTGCGCCCCGCATACGTGCGAGGATGGCAAGAATCGAAGTTCCGCAGCCCATATCGAGCAGGGATTTATCTTTCAGTTCGCTGTCTAACAATTCTTCAATGATGAGGCTGGTAGTCTCGTGGTGTCCTGTTCCGAAGGCCATTTGAGGATTGATGACGATATCATATTCCGCTTTGGGGACATCTTGGTGGAAAGTGCTGTGGATCACACATCGGTTTCCGATAATGATGGGTTGGAAGAAATTCTTTTCCCATTCTTCATTCCAGTCCTTATCTTCCGCTTCGGTGTATGTATAAGTAATATCCGTATCGGGTAGGGGGAACTCGGCGATGGCAATCTTGATGGCGTTTTCATCACACAATGTCTGTTGGATATATGCGGCCAGTCCGCCTTCACATTCAACAAAACTTTCAAATCCGACTTCACCCAGTATGGCAGCCAGTACATCATTGACGGTTTCGGTACAAGGCTGGGTGCGGAATGTGAACTCAAAATACTTCATAGTTGTTTTTAATTCTGGTGAATAATGTGCAAAGATAGTTAGAAATAGGGATTTCCCTATTATCCTTTGGGGAAAATCTCCCCCGGACGAAAAATCTCTTCCTTATCTTTGTAACGTGAATAAGTTTAAGTAATTACATAAACCGAGATGATATGAAAAAGATTGTTTATTTCTTGCTATTTGCCTTGTGCCTTCCGATAGGTATCTTTGCGCAAAGCGTTGATGACGACCTTTACTTCGTGCCTTCCAAAGACAAACAGGAGAAGAAAGAAACTCCGGTTAAGAAGGAAACGAAGAAACAGGTGACGACTAACATCTATACTTCACCGGGTACTACAGTAGTGGTTCAGGACCGTAAGGGAAGAACACGGGATGTGGATGAATATAACCGCCGTTACGATGCACGTGAAAATGAATTCGTAATGGATAATGATACCTTATATATAAAAGAAAAATCTAATCCGGATCTGGACGGAGAATGGGTGACGGGCGAATTCAATGGTACGGAAGACGACTATGAATACGCTGAACGTATCATCCGTTTCCGTAATCCGCGTTTTGCTATCAGTATCAGCAGTCCGTTGTATTGGGAT
The DNA here is from genome assembly GCF_009193295.2 of Bacteroides luhongzhouii. Classification (NCBI taxonomy): domain Bacteria; kingdom Pseudomonadati; phylum Bacteroidota; class Bacteroidia; order Bacteroidales; family Bacteroidaceae; genus Bacteroides; species Bacteroides luhongzhouii. The sequence continues at coordinate 3,532,497 of NZ_CP059973.1, forward strand.
GTAGTTTACGGTCCGAATTCATGGGATTGGAACGTATATACCGATGGTATGTATGCTTACGCATTCCCGACGTTCAGTAATCCACTCTGGTGGGATTGGCGTTATGGCTCTTACGGCTGGGGATGGAACTATGGCTGGGGATGGAATCGTCCTTACTATGCTTGGGGATATTCTCCGGGTTATTGGGGCGGCTGGTATGGTGGCTACTGGGGTGGCTGGTATGGCGGCGGATATTGGGGACATCACCACCACTGGCACGGTGGTCCTAGCTGGGGCTGGGGCGGAGGTGGAAGCGGTCGTTGGACAGGTCCTACCTATACAAACCGTCGTTCTTCCGGACAAAGCAGTTACAGAAATCCTTCCACTATTCGTCGTTATGGTTCGAGTGCTGTTCGTTCCAGTGGTTCTTCTGTTCGGGGAGGCTCTGCTGTTCGTTCAGAAGGTAGTTCTGTTCGTTCTTCTGGTTCTACTTATAGTAGGGGAACTACTTCTAGGCGTGTAGTGGGTACACGGACTTCAAGTGAACGCAGTAGCTCAAGTAGTCGTAGCAGTGCTACTTATTCTCGTCCAAGCAGTACTAGAAGTAGTGGAAGTTCTTCATCTTCCCGTTCGACTGGTTCTTCGCGTTCATCTGGAACCACCACTAGGAGCAGTAGTGCAAGATCAACTTATAGTCGTGGTAGTTCAGAAGCACCGCGTAGTTATTCTCCAGCAAGTAATAGTAATACCCGTTCTTCTTCCTATGATACTTCTCGTTCTTCTTCACGTAGTTATTCTCCAGCTTCGTCAGGTAGTAGTTCTCGGGGCAGTTATTCGAGCGGTGGTTCTTCTAGGTCATCATCAGGTGGGGGCTCCTCTCGTAGCGGCAGTGCCAGAAGATAAGTATTAATTAAACGGTTTTACAAGAATGAAAAAGATAAGTGTTTTAATTGCTCTAGGGATGCTGACGATAGCGCCTTGGGGAATGGCACAAACGATATATGACGGTGCCAAACTAACAGGAAAAGATTTAAATGGAACTGCTCGATTTGTGGGTATGGGTGGAGCTATGGGAGCTCTTGGAGGAGACATATCTACGATGGGGACTAATCCGGCAGGTATTGGCCTTTATCGCAGTAATGATGTAATGACTTCATTTGGGTTTTCTCTTTATGGGAATGAAAGCCTGTATTTGGGGAAAAAGTTTAATTCCGATTTAACTAAAGGAGATTTTAATAACATCGGGTTTGTATTTTCTTCGAAGATTGGTAATGAAACTCCGCTGCGTTTTGTGAATTTCGGTTTTAACTATCATAAAGCGAAATCATTTAATAACAACATGCGCATGGAAGGTAATTTGGGACTTTACTCCCAAACCTATCTAATGGCATCTCAAGCAGCTGGCATTGAAAAATGGGGAGATTCGCCTTATACGGATAATGGTATTGGTTGGCTATCTATTTTAGGAGCTGATGCTGGATTGATTAGGGATATAACAATACATGACAAAACAGGAGGGGTAAACAATATTCCTTATACCTATAAGGATGAAGAGGGGAAGGAGGTACAGTATAAGGATATAAATGGTAATCCTCTTTATATCTCTCCTGGACATTTTGAAGGAATGTTGGATAATGGATATGCAAATTTTCGTTCGGAAGAACGCGGTGGAATTGATCAATATGATTTTAATGTATCATTTAATTTTAATGATCGGGTATATTTAGGGTTGACGCTGGGTGCTTATTCTGTAGATTATAACAAGTATACTTTTTATGATGAGGATTATGGAAACGATGAAGGATATAGTTTGCAGAGTTGGAATAGAATAAAGGGGTCTGGCTTTGACGTGAAGTTGGGGGCTATTATTCGTCCTTTTGAATATTCGCCTTTTCGAGTTGGATTAGCTATACATACGCCAATATTCTATAGTTTGGATTATAAAACGAGTGCACAAGTTATATCGGATGTGATGGATGTTGTAACTGGAGAAATAAAGGGATATGACGTGAGATCATGGGATAATCTTCCAGGAAAAGGGGATATGATTCTTCCTTTCGATTTTCAAACTCCTTGGACTTATAATGTAAGTTTAGGATATACGGTGGGCAAAAGCTTGGCTTTGGGAGCAGAGTATGAGTATCAAGATTATTCTTCCATGAAATTTAAAGATACCGAAGGTAATTCTTCGGCTTATGAATTTGAGAATAGTACGACATCTATGTTGAAAGGGGTTAGTACGGTTCGTCTTGGTTTAGAGTATAAAGTGATTCCACAATTTGCTTTTAGGGCAGGTTATAATTATACTACGGCTGCTTTCCATAAGGATGCTTTCAAGGATTTGCCAATTAATTCTATCCAGACAGATACGGACTTTGCCAATTCTAAATCAATGAGTAATTATACATTGGGTATTGGTTATCGCGGATCAATGTTTTATGCTGATTTGGCTTATAAGTTCTCTACGTATAAAGAAAACTTCTATCCGTTTGTGAATGGATTTATAGATGAAGATGGTAGTACAGTCATTGGTTCACCGGAAGCAACGAAAGTTACGAATACACGCAGTCAAGTGTTGTTTACCGTAGGTATGCGCTTCTAATCTAATAAAGAGACAGTTTTCAATTTCAATAATAACTTTTGTGTGTAAAAAATCCCTGGAATGCTGAGTGTCTACAGCGGTTCCGGGGATTTTTATTAGTATCACTTTTTATTCTTTAGTCTTATCTGAATAGTGGAGTTCGTTCGTCAATGATTCCGCGTCTTGCGTACATTTTTACTGCTACAGGAGTTCCGGCTTCTATGGTAATGTCCTCCTCTGCAATGATAGGTTCTTCTTTACCGTCTTCAAGGATAACCGTTCCTATTTTCTCGCCGGCTTTGATGATCTGCGGAATCAAGTTAGTCAAGATACCTTCAGATACTTTCCGGATATCAATGTATTCCGGTTTTGCATTGGGGTCAGCTTCGATTTTGCCGCTGAACAGGTCTTGCACACCTTTGTTCTTCAAGAAAAGTTTAACGATTGCTTTACCTTCGTACGGCTGGTTGTTCTCGTCAAGCAGAACGACGGGCGTTGTCATTCTCTTAAATGCAAGAGCAACGTTCTTAGAACCTTTGTTGGCTTGGGCTGTACCGAACAAATATTCTAAGCCACCCTTGATTTCACGATAGCGGCTGCCCAATGATCTGGTAGTAGCAGCTTCGCCGGTCAATTCAGGGTAATGAGCATAGAAAGTAACCGTTTCCGAATCGGTGCCTGCTTCGTTCCAGGTCTGGCTATCCATGCCTATGGCAAACGGATGATAATCCTGCTCGGCAACGGACATGGAGATGACATCTCCGGCAGCGAAATTGCTCTTTAACGGAAGTGTCAGACTGCTGCTGTTACGAGTAAGAGCATTGTTGATACTTTGGTCAATAGAAGTGGAAAAGTCGATCACTCCTTTACTGGGATCTTGCAGTTCTTCTTGCTGTTGACAACTGAACAGGCATACTGATGCCATAACAAATAAAAGGCTTTTTCTTTTCATTTGAGAGTAATTAATAGGTTAATAATAGTGAGAGGTTTTCTAATATTCTACTCTGTCTTCTTTGGCCACCCAGGCTTTGAAGGCAGTAAGGGCTTCATTATGTAGTAGGATTTCGGAAGGCAGCTTTCTGTCTTCAGGCTTCAGTTCCAGTTCGTCATAGATAAAAGAGTCGTCGAAGCCGATGTTCTTGGCATCGGTCTTGTTGTTTCCATAGTACATCTTATCCAGGCGTGCCCAGTAAATAGCACCCAAGCACATGGGGCAAGGTTCGCAGGAAGTATAGATTTCGTATCCGCTAAGATCAAACGTTCCGAGTTTGGCAGCTGCGGCACGTATGGCGCTTACTTCGGCGTGAGCCGTAGGATCACAAGATGCAGTGACACGGTTAACTCCTGTTGCAACTATTTCTCCATCTTTCGTGGCAATCACAGCACCGAAAGGACCTCCACCATTTTCAACATTCTCTTTAGAAAGCTCAATCGCTTTTCTCATTAAAGCTTCTTTAGTCATGGCACAAAAAATATATTGTTAGTTTCATTTTCTCTTTGCTTCTTTCTACAAAGATAGAAAAAACTAACAATATACAATGGAATGTCCCTATTAATTTTTTAACAATACCGGTAGAATCCGGAAAAAGGAGGAACTTATTTTTGCTTTATTTAGGGTTATAGCTTACCCAAGATCTTGTCCATTACCCAGTTAGTCAACGTTGCGCTTTCACCGTCGCAAGAGCAAACCGATTTACCCAATAAGTGATCTACTACTGCTTGGATAAGAGGCTGTTGTACGTGTTCCGGGTTACCGATGCAGATTTCTTCCCGTCCTTTTTCGGTATGCAGTCCGATAGGTTCGTAAGTAAAGACAGAGAAGCAAATCATTCCTTTGTCACCGATAATCTCTATGCGGTCTTCGCGGGCAGAATCGTGGGCTACGAAGCACCAGGAACCACTACCCACCAATCCGTTGTCAAATTGGAAACAGGCGCTTAATGTATCTTCGGCAGGATAAAGCCCGCCGCGATTACTCTTGTAACCGCTTGCTTCGAGGATGCAACCGAACATATCCTGCAACAAATCAATCTGATGCGGAGCAAGGTCGTAGAAGTAGCCGCCTCCGGCAATGTCAGCCTGCACACGCCAGGGAAGATTATCGCGATTGTAATCCAGATCGCGTGGTGGCTGGGCAAAACGAATCTGTACATTGATAACGTTGCCGATCGTCCCGTTCTCTACTAATTCTTTTACTTTCTGGAAATAGGGAAGATAACGGCGATAGTATGCTACGAAACAGGGAACTCCCGTTTCATTGGATATGCGGTTGATTCGGGTACATTCTTCATACGTCACCGCCATTGGCTTCTCAATATAGGCCGGTTTGCCCGCTTTCATGGACATAATGGCATACGTAGCGTGTGAAGAAGGAGGAGTGGCGATATAGACAGCGTTTACTTCCGGATCATCTATCAACTCCTGTGCATCGTCATACCATTTTTTGATTCCTCTCTCTTTGGCATACGCTTTCGCTTTCGCGCCGTCACGACTCATCACGGCTACGACTTCCGAATGTTCTACTTTCTGGAAAGCGGGACCGCTTTTCGTTTTAGTTACTTCTCCGCAGCCAATGAAACCCCATTTGATAATCTTTTCATTCATAATATAATATACCTATTGTGTCTGTTCTAACAACCCCCAAAGATAAAGCTATTTTTTGTCAAGAGCAACTTTATTGATTATTAACTTAGCAGGGACAGTGGGAAAACAGACATTATGCTTTGTTTCAATAGAAGCTCCGTTTTACCGGAACAGAGGCTCTGTTTCAGGCAAACATAACGTCTGTTTGAGGCGGATATATGCTTCATTTCGGTAAGAAGCAAGGTGAACACTGCTGATCCTCCGGCTGAAGAGCCGTAACCACCAGGCAAAGCGAAAAGAAAGCCGGGGCGGGGAGAGGTTTTCTCCGGATGGATAAAAAGAAAGGAGGGAATTGCGACTCCCTCCTTTGTGTGCAGTTTAATTGAAACTACTTTATCATTAACTCTGTAAAGATACGACATTCGAAAGCGAAAGTCAAGTCTTTGGGAGTTTATTTCTCGTAATACACATCCATTGTGATAGTATTGAGCTCCTTCTTTTCTCCAAGAGTAATACTCTTTATCCTTATAATACCCATTTTATTTTTGTTCGTGTTTTTAAAGACAAGAACATCATTTTCGGTTACAGTAGGAGTGCTCGTTGAAGGATTGAGGCTGCCAATATCTTTCTTTATATCTGTAATTTCGCCATTCAATACTTTCTGAATCAACGTGTTTTCAGTTTCCTTTTTTGAATCCAGTAACTTGAATTGAGTTTTCAGCGAAGTGCGTACAGTGGAATAATCCTTGCCATCACTGGATAGGGGTGAATCACCACATATTTGTGCCTTCATGAAATTATCGTTGATGTTGGCCGGATTGAGCAGGCGTGCTGCTGCGCTGCTAGTAGCATCCATGGCAAAGTCTACATTTGCTTGATTATCAAACAAGTCGCAAGGTGTGATTGTGCGTCCTGCAGAAGCGTCGAAAAGAGCACATTCAGTGGCCGGAGCTCCTAATGTTATATTCTCCCAATAAAGATAAGTAAGTACTACCGTGGCTTTCTTCACTTTCACCGTACCAATAGAGGCTGTCTCCTTATCGCTTTTACCATAAATCAGAGTCACTGTAAATTCGGTGTCGGCATCCACTTCCGGTGCTTTGAAGGTAAAACCTGTCGCTCCGGGATTGGTTATGACTATGTCGGACGAGACACCTCCTGCTTTTGTCAGGCGAACCGTGCTGACTACATTCAGGTTAGTCCCTTCAATCGTGACATCTTTTCCCGTTTCCACTTCCCGGCTGTCACTTGCCACACTACCACCGGGAACAACTTCTTTCACCGTAAATTTGCCCGGCACTATCAATGTCTGATCGTTTCCAAGCGAATTATCATACACAAGCGTGATCGTAAATTCGGTATCGGCATCTACTTCCGGTGCTTTGAAAGTGATTTCGGTAGCCTTCTTATTGTCAATCGTAACAGACTCTCCATTGGCTTGAATAGCCTTGATGATATTCAGGTTCGTTCCTGTGATAGTGATTACATCTCCTGGTTTTACCTCACCTGATAAGGTCGTGGAAGTGGTAGGGATGACAGGAGCAATATAAACAGTCAGTTCCTCACATACAACGAGACGATGAACGGAGTTGTAAAGCACAGCGAGAGAAATAACATTTGTCTCTTCGAACACTTCCGTAGGTACGTAAACCGTGAGCGATTGATGGTCACGATCTGCCTGCGGCGTTTTGATATCTAACGTAGTAACATCACCAAAGTAAACTTTAGATATGAGATGCATATTGTCACCCGTCAGAGTGATGGTTTCTCCCGGTTGTACGGTTGTTGCCCCCATGGTGTTGACAGACGTTTGCGGAATATCAATATCATTATCGCGGGTGCATCCGTTCAGCAGGCATATCAGGCAGCACAAGGCTGCCGTCAATGCGGTGGTTAATGTATAATTTCTTTTTTTCATGTTCTTTCTTTTTTAGCGTTGATAGTAAACATCGAATGTAATGTAGGCGATACCTTGATTATTCTTGTCGCCGTTATTGATGTTGTTGGTCTGACTGTAATCTACGAATACATCCAGAATATCAAGAATACCATATTTATCCTTGTGGTTATTGTAGAATACGACTACACTGCCTTTATCAAATACCTGTTCGCTTACGAAACCTTCCGGTTCTTTGGGCATACCCGACGAGTCTTTGTCATTCGGCTTGCGCGTACGTGCAGAACTCTTGGTTATATTCAGACTGGTAAAGAGTGACGGAGTGATTTCCAGTTGATCTCTGCCTGCTCTGATTTGTTCGATAAGCGCGGCATGAGTGGTAGGATTCAGAACATAGAACCTTGTTTGCACTGCCGTGAAAGGAGCAAATATCGTGAAGTTCTCCGCATTAGGCACAGCCGCTGTTCCGCACCAGTAATTCTTCAAGTTGTTTTTGGTGTTGGCCGGATCAGGATTAAGTATCGCATCCGGTGAATTGAGTGCAAAGTCGAGTCCGCTGTTCACATATCCGGCGAAGTCTATCTTATCAAAATTCTCTTCCTCTTTCAGTACACAAGGAGTGCATATCGGATTGCCGTCCGCAGAATTACCGTTGAGCATACTGCCATAACCATACTTGCTGTTACGCGTTCCTATTGCCTGATTGGCACTGAACAAGTTCTTCATGCGAATCACCTCGCAAGCGTCGGATAAGATAATTTCCTTCGTTTCTCTATAATAGGTCACTTTAATCTTCACGGTGCGTGTCTCCGGCAAAGTGGGTACTCTGAAAACAATGGTACTTCCATCCTGGCTGACCGGTGCATACTTTTCTTCTCCGAAATAGATATACTCAATCAGGTTGAGGTTTTTGCCGCCCAATGTGAGCAGGCTTCTTTCCATTAGACTTTCCTGATCTATCTTCTCTATTTCCGGTTCATCCTTTTCTACAATAAAGTCACCGGACTCTCCTTTAATTTCAGATTCGCCTCCTGTCTGGTTGGTATACTTTAATGATACAGTTGCCTCGTCATCAATAATAAACGGCACTTTTACCGCGATCTCTTTTTCACTTTGATAAATGATCTCTCCCTCTTCGTCGCCCATAAAGACCTTTGAGATAATGTCAAGGTCAGCTCCCAAAATCTCGACGTTGTTTCCTACTCTTCCACCTTTCGGGAAGTCAGTCACATGTGGAGTAGGATAGGTGACGGAGAATGATTGCGCACTTTCTGTGCGGGTGCTTTCGCCGGCATCGTCCTTGCGGGAAGTGGCAAGCACGATTTTTCCGCTTTTTGTTCCTTCACGTGGCACAACAATCACGATTTCCTGTTGTGACAGTTTATAAAGTATCTGGCTTTCTACACCACCGATGGTTGCAGAAACGATATCGCGCAGATTACTACCTTTCACCGTAATCTCCGTACCGGCTTTTCCGCTGGTTGGGGTAAACTCACTGATTTCCGGTGCACCTTGTATTTCAGTTTCAATACTCAACTTTTCGTTGCAGCCCGTCAGTGCCGCAAGTACGAAAAGGAGGATGAAGTAATGAAGTTTATTTTTCATGCTGTTTTCGTTTTAAAGATTAGTAATTGGGATTCTGGGTAACTACGCTCGGATTATTGTCTATCACGCTTTGCGGGATAGGAAGCAGTAGTTGCCAGTCGGCAATCTTATTCACAGTGAAAGCATATTTGTCATAGAAACCTTCCGTTTCGGTGATTTGCTTGTTGACTACTTCCACTGCTTTGCCCCAACGCAGGAGGTCGAACCAACGTTGGTTCTCGAATGCCAGTTCCAGACGGCGTTCTTTTTCCAGTTTTTCGCGGAAAGCATATCTCACAGGCACTTCAGAAGCAGCTATGGCAGCCAGTCCGGCACGGCGGCGCACTTCGTTGAGATAAGGAAGTCCGGTGGCGGGGCCATCTGTTTCGTTCAACACTTCGGCATACATAAGCAGCACATCGGCATGACGAATGACAGGCCAGTCGTTTTCTCCATCATAACGTACGCTCACGGGAGAAACGAACTTCTTGATATAAGCCGATTGATCTGAAATGACCACCGGGTCTTTCTTGCTCGGATCGATATAATGGTCGGTCACGCTGGCCTCCTTACGCAAATCACCTTCCGGATAAATTCCGAGAACTTCTGTTGTCGGATAGTTACGTCCGTCACCGTCACCCGTCACTACATTGGCGCCGCTCTTGGTAGGAGCAAAAGTATTGGCAAAAGGCGAGCCGATACCCAGACTACCGGATTTATAGCGGATGGCAAAGATAATCTCATCGTTCATTTCTTTGGAAATATCGAATACATCGGAATAACTAACCGTCAACTGATCTCCTTTTACATCCACCACAGCTTTGAGCAAGCTCTTGGCTTCCGTATATTTCCCAAGAGTCAGGTAAACTTTGGCCAGCAGGGATTGAGCCGCTGCCTGCGTCACCCGTCCCAAGTCTGCTATGTTGTATGTAATTCCTTCCAAGTTGTCAACGGATCTTTGAAGGTCGTCGATAATCTGCTTGTAAGTCGCTTCCACGCTGCTACGATCTTTTTTCATGGCTTCGGCCACACTCAATTCCTCCGTAACAATGAAGGTAGGGCCGAAAAGACGTACGAGGTTGAAGTAATGGTATGCACGGATGAAACGTACTTCTCCTTCAAATTGTGCCCGTTTCTTCTCGTTGGTTACGACAGCCAGATTCTCGGGAGCCAATACGTTATTGCAACTGTTGATATTGCTGTAAGTGGCTTCCCAGTAAGTACGTATGTTGGCATTGCTGGCATCCATGGTACCGAGGTCCAGCGCCTGTTGTTGCAGGAACGCATCGTTGGTCGAACTGTTGCTGTTCATACGCGTATTGTCGGCACGCAGTTCGGTCAGTGTCCATTCGATATTCAATGGAGCCTGCATTCCTCCGTAGCAACCGATGACGGCAGTATTCATTTCGGCTTCATTCTTGTAGAATGAACCGTCGGGGATATAGGAGTCCGGTGTAATGTTGAGGTCGCAGGAAGAAAGACCCAATACACAAGCGGACAGACTGGCGGTAAATATATGTTTTAGTTTCATTACTGTACGTTTTAAGGTGATTAGAAGTTAAGTTCGAATCCGATATTGACGGTAGACTGTATCGGGAATCCTCCACGCTGGTATCCGTTGACCAATGGGGAAGAGTAGGAGCCTGTAGTTACACGGGCTTCGGGATTGATTCCCCGGTAGCTTTTTCCCCAGAAGTAGAGCAGGTTCTGACCGGAAGCATAAAGGCGGAGTGAATTGAGTCCTGCCTTTTTCAACTTCTTCTTGTCGAAGGTATAACCGAGAACTACATCACGCAGGGCCACGAATGAACCGTCTTCAATCATATAGTCGGTGAACTCCCATGAAATACCTGCCGAACCGACAGTAGGAGTACGTCCGTCACCCGGATATTCGGCGCTGATCCAACGGTCTTTCACATAATTGCGGTTGAACTTCTTGGATTCGGTGTAGTAGCCGTCACCATTGAATACATCCAGTCCGCTTACCCCTTGAATGAGGAAGTAAAGATCGAATCCTTTCCATCTGAAAGTATTTGAAATACCCCAGGTTGCTTTCGGGAACGGATTACCGATGACGGTACGGTCTTTGTCGTTGATAACGCCGTCATCATTGATGTCTACAATCTTGAGACTGCCCGGTGTGGCACTTGCCAAGTGTGGGGAAGCGTCGAGATCCGCCTGGTTGAGATAAACACCGTCGGTTTTGTAACCGAAGAATGAGATGGCGCGGTGTCCTACTTGTGCCAAGTATGTTTCATTACGTTCGCCGGTAGAGATCAGTCTCTCTTCGCCGGACAGTTCGAGCAGCTTGTTGAAGTTGGACGAGAGATTGAACGAAGTAGTCCATTCGAAGTTCTTGGTGCGAATGTTGTGCGTGTTCAACTCGATTTCAATACCACTGTTGCGGATACGTCCGATATTGTTCCAGTAATCACTGTAACCCATGAAAGAAACGACCGGTTGTTTGAACAGCAATTGTTTGGTGATGGAATAGTAACCTTCCAGAGTCAGGCTGATACGGTTGTCCAGTGCGCTGAAGTCGATACCGGCGTTGTATTCGTACGTCTGTTCCCAAGTGATGTCATGGTTACCTTTGGTAGAGGTAGTCTTACCCAGTCCGGGGATCAGTGCGCCTGTTCCGCTACCCAACGCATAGTTGCTGGCGTAAAGCAGATTGTAATAAGAGTTGGCAGGAATATTATTGTTACCCGTCACACCAAAGCTGGCACGCAGCTTCAGCATATTCAGCCAGCTTACGCCTTTCAGGAAGGCTTCTTCCGAAGCACGCCATCCGAGTGATACGGAAGGGAACCAACCCCACTGTTTACCGTCGGCAAAAAGAGAACTACCGTCCGTACGCAGACTGGCGGAAACAAGATATTTGTCAGCATAGCTGTAATTGACACGTGCAAGGGCAGACATCATAGCGGTACGGAACTTAATGGTGTTCGTTTGGCTGACGTCGAAAGAAGTGGCCGCATTGAGCGTATGCACATAATCGGTAGGGAAGCCCAGACCTACGATGCTGGCTGTCGTTTCCGAGGTAGTCTGTGCGGTGTAACCCAATAAGGCTGCATAATCATGCTTACCTTTCTTGCCGATGTAGTTCAGTGTGTTTTCACTCAACAAGTCGACATAGAGACGGTTTTTGTAAGTACCCATAGCCGACTCTTCGTCTTTGCGGGATTCGTAGTTACGGTATTCGTTGTTCTGACGATATTTAATGTAGAAACCGTTGGAAGTGGTGAAAGTCAACCCTTTCATGATTTGTACATTGATAGAGGAATTGGCTTGCAGGTTATAGTCTTCCTTGAAGCGTTCTTCGGTATCCATCAATGACTTCGGATTGTTGTTGCTGGTATTGAACGGACTGGCTTTCACTTGCGTACCGTCTTCACGTGTGTACATGATGTTACTGAAGTCGCTACCGCGTGCCCACGAACCGATGGCTTTTCCTGTGAGGGCTGCCGTTTCTTCCGTATGACGTACCGGCATGAAAGACGGTGTACGGTAGAAATCGATGAAGTTGGTTGACGGTGTTTCCGTTTTGGTGTAGGACGGAGCTATGTTCAGGCTAAGATCTACCCGTTTGGACAACTTCGCATTGATGCGCGAACGAAGGTTCAAACGTTTGTAGTTGCTGTTAATCATAATACCGTCTTCCTGTGCATAGTTGCCGGAGATGTAATACGTAATGTCTTTTTTGCCGCCCGATACGGAGAGTTGTACCTGATGAATCTGCGGAGTGTCCTGCAATCCTTCCCGTTGCCAGTCGGTATAATTATTGATAAGTCCGAAGGCTTCGTCGTTGGCTGCTATGGATTTGTTTTGCAAGGCGGCTTCATAGCCCATCATGTTATAATAGTCTTTCGAACTCATGATCGGATGCAGTTTATACGCCCACTTTAATCCGGTAGAGGCTTTCACACTGTATTTCGCTTTGCTGGCGTTTCCTTCTTTGGTCGTTACCAAAATGACGCCATTCGCTGCACGTGAACCGTAGATAGCGGCGGAAGCGGCATCTTTCAATACTTCGATAGAAGCAATATCCGCCATATCGAGTGTAGAGAGTCCTTCGGGAACAGGGTAACCGTCGATGACAATCAGAGGAGAACTGTCGGCACTGATAGAACCCATACCACGTACACGGATTTGCGGAGCAGCTCCGGCCTCGGAAGTGGAGTTCTGAATATTAACACCGGCAATCTTTCCTTGCAGCAGTTGGTCTACTTGTGTCACGGGAATATCTGTCAGGTTGTTGACGTCCATCTTGGATACAGACCCGGTCAGGTGGGATTTCTTCTGCACGCCATAACCTACCACCACTACTTCATCCAACACTTTCGTATCTTCTTTTAAGTTGATATTCAGCATCTTCTGATTATTGACGGGTATTTCCTGCGTCGTATATCCGATGTAGGAGATGACAAGGACAGATTTGGAAGAGGGGACATTCAATGTAAATTTGCCGTCCATATCGGTGATAGTACCGGTGGTACTTCCTTTCACCTTCACATTTACTCCGGGAACACCGCCTTGACTATCGGCGACTGTACCGGTGACAGTAAATGATTGCGCGTAGACAACCGTTACGAACGGGGTACATAACAATAACAACATTGCTATCATTAAAGGGTAATAAAACGATTTGTTCCTCATGATATTAGGATTTAAATAAAGGATTATTCTAAACTATACATTAAATTCAGACGGCTGGAAGCAGAAGTGGTGCGATATTTGGCACCGATCGCTTCATATCCAGCTTTCGGGTCGAAGAAAGAGGCTTTGCGGAGCACCCAGCAGGCTTCATCCTGTTTCTTGTCCCATTCTTTGATTTGCTGGTAAGGCCATTCGCTCTGCGGCTTGCCGATATAGGGAATGGTAAATTTCAGTGCGGCAGTGATGGAACGTCCGTCTTCGCTGGCGGCGTTATAGATATCTATACCTTCCGTTGCGCCAATGAAAGACATATCCAGCATGTGCGTCAGGTTGAAGAGGGTATAACCGAAAGCAGTTGTGCGTTCCAATTCCAGCGGTTGTTTGCCGTCCGGTTCAATTTGAGAAAACAGACGCTTTGCCGGGAATTCTTTTAGAATCTGGATTGCCAATTCTTTGTTGCCGATATACAGGGCGTACGCTGTCAGTTGCACGTCATAAGCCAGGCCATGATTGTTCTTGGCGGCATTTTCTTCGGCGGCGACAGGGCTTGTCTGTATCCACTCTACAAACTGCGTGAACCATTCTTTCATTCCTTTTTTGATGGCGGGTGTCATGGCTTTCGAGCTATCCAGCAGGGTAAGCGCATCCAGCATTTCTACGAAGCAGTAAGTATCAATCATACCTGTTCCGCGTCCCAGGCCATCTCTGCGGCCGGGAATGGTCTGACCGTAATTCAGGTTCGGATTCATTTTTGTTTTGGCGTCCAGGAACCATACTTTCAGAAAGTCGGTTGCTTTCTTCGCATATTGCTCGTTGCCCGAGAAATAGTAAGCAATCCCCAGTGTGGTAACGGCTTTTGCCATGTTTCCCAACCGGTCACGGTCTAACTTGGACAGTTCGGGATTGCGTTGCCCGTCTTTGCGGATATAAGGCAAGCCGTCCGGTTTGGAAGGATCGGGCCACCAGTAAGGTCCCATACTCATGTAATCGTGTTTGTCTCCGCTGGAGGCTGTCATACTTTTATCCATCACCGAAGGAGGAGTCAGGTTCATAGCTTTGTCGGCCTCTTTCATTAACGTTTTGATAGCCGGGGCGTATGTAGGAGTATCGGCTTTAGCCTTCACTTTAGCCAGCTTTTCAGCAGGATAGATGCGGGTGTTGACGGTTTGTGCGTTCATTGGAAGCAGGCAAACCAGTGCAAAAGCACTCAATAACAGGTTTCTCATAATGATTCTATTTTTAGCAAATTAGTTTAACCATAATAAAGGATGACGGATGGGAAGGTTGCGTATCACTTCCTCGTTGGTGGGGAAATGTTCCAACTGTTTCCATGTCTGAAAATACTCTTTCCGGTAATGATGAAGACTACCGAATAGTAAGAACGGGTGTGCCACCGGCCATTCTTCCCAAAACATAATGTCCGGTTGACGTTTCCATGAACCTTTGTCTTTGACGAAGGGAAATAGCCAGGAGATTCCTCTTTCAATGTTCCGTCCGTCTGTGGTGGTATAGTCCCATAAATTCTCTTCGGGAGTTGTCAGCAAATGGCAGAGGGTAGTCATTGCGTCGAGGTTGAAAAGAGAATAACCATACGGTTTGGTGCGTTCCAACTCCAAAGGGAAACTGCCGTCGGCAGCCATTTGGTTGGGTAGTAACACGCTCCGGTAACGTTCGCGGCAGAAACGGAGCATTTCTTCATTTTGCGTGAACAAGGCAAATGCTGCCACTTGCATAGTCCAGCAAGTGCCGTGGTTGTTCTTGGCTTCCATCTCGTTGATACCGTAACGATGCGTAGATAACCAGGTCAGGTAATCGGAGAACCACAAGCGGATGGTTTGCAGTTCTTTGTCTTCGATGATTCCCTGCGCTTCCATCAGGCGGAGTGACTGTGCCACTTCAATCAGATGGATGGTATCGATAATGCCTATCCCACGTCCGGTTGCAATGCCTTTGATGGCTTGTGCATACAGCAAGTTCGGATTCATCATCGTTTTCTGATCGATAAACCAGGCACGGATATGGCGCATGGCAGCATCGGTGTATTTCTTGTCTCCTGTCAGTATCCAGGCGGAAGTCAGATCTCCGACTAACTGGCTGAAGCGTATCATGGCATGCCGGTGGGCGGTGAAATTATCCGGATTGGTTTCTCCGTCACGGCGGATAAACGGACCGGTCGGGTTTTGCGGATTCTCCCACCAGTAGTCACCTTCGGAATAGAAGTCGTGAATACCTCCTGCGCTTCTTTCGGCGCGGGTGGCTGTGACGGTCACCGGTACGGACTCCAGTGCAGCGTCCGCCCGTTTCAGGGTTTCAGTCTGCAGGAGTTGGCGTACTTGACCTTTCACATTTTCCCCGGCCATCACTGTGGTGAAGCTGAAGAGCAGTATAAATAATCCTATTGAAACGTTCTGTTTTCTCATTGTGCTTTCAATTGAGTATAAGCGGTCTTGATTCCATCCGATTGAACGGATAGGTAACAGGTATCAGTCACTTTGACCCGTATCATGGCTTTTCCATTGTAAGCCTGTACCTTGCGTGAGCCGGTTGAAGTTCCCAGGTTTTGGATAAGTTCTCCGTCTCCGGCAGCTTCAAACGAAATCAGGTTGGCTGCATCCAGGCAGGAAATTCCTTTGTCGTCTGTCAGCTGGGCTTCTACGCAGATGATATTTTCTCCTTCAGGATAACTTGTCAATTTCAGTTGTTTCGGTTCTCCCCATTGGGCGGTTTGGTAGGCAACTGTGATTTCGTCGGAAATCGCTTCTTTGCTTTTTACCGCAACAGCTTTCAGTTGGTTCTCTCCTTCGCGCAACACACATTTCCAATGCAGTCCGGCTGCGGGAAAGTCTTGACTGTTGCGTTGCTTAATACCTTGACTGACTCCGTTCACAAACAGTTCTACTGCCGGACAGTTGGAGTAAACCAATATTTCTTTCGGTTCGTTTGCTGCTCCCCAACGTGTCGGCCAGGTATGACCGTAAATGTGTATCATTGGCTTCTGCGTCCAATAAGACTGGAACACATAGAACACTTCTTTCTTGGCAAAATCCCGTTCGATAACTCCTTTTTGATTGACGTAGGGAACAGGATTCTCCGGTCGTAGGGGAGTGGAGAAATCTTTGAAAGGCCAGTAGGCAGTTCCCGTAAGCCAAGTCATGGTTTCTTGTTCTTTCAAATGCCAGTCCACCAGTTTCACGATGTATGATTCCGACCAGTCTCCGTCTCTGGAAGCACGGGCATCTCCTCCCACGAGAGAGAAATCTCCCGCCCGTTCGTCGGCACCAACTCCGGCAGGGATTCCACCTAATGATTTGAAAGGATCTTCTGCGTGGCGTCTGGCGTGAGAGTCACCTCCCCATTCTACATGTAGGAAGTGTTTCACTTGTTTCATCTCTTTTTCCGATACGCTTTTGTAGTCGGTAAACTTGCCACGATACCAGCCTGCCCAGATGGAAGGAGAGTATACATCGACAATATCTTTGCAGAAGTCACAGCGACGGATGGAAGTGACGCGTGACGGGTCCAGGCGGTGTGCCAGGTCGTTCAGCTCTTTCATAAAGGCACGTATCTGCGATTGTTCGAAAGTAGGGAAATCATTCGGCCAGTCGTTTTCATTACCCAATCCCCACAGAATAACGGAAGGGTGGTTGTGATGTTGGGTAATCATGTTGGTTAGCATCCGGCGGGCTTGTATTTTATAAGTTTCTCCACCCAATCCGCCACGGCACCAGGGGATTTCTTCCCACACGAGGATACCTAATTCGTCACACAGGCGAAGGATGATGTTTGATTGCTGGTAATGTCCCAGGCGGATGAAGTTGACCCCCATTTCTTTCATGAGTTTCATTTCCGTCACCATTTGCTCTTCTGTCATGGCGGCTCCTACACCTGCATGGTCTTCGTGGCGGTGAGTACCTTTTAATAACAGGCGTTTTCCGTTTAGCTTGAAAGGACCGTAGTCTACAAATTCGAAGTGGCGGAAACCGATGGGTTCTGTTACTGTTTGTTCGCCTTCGGCTGTTTGGAGGGTAAACTCACAAGTATATAGCTGTGGCTGGTCAGGGCTCCAAAGCATCGGATTCTTGATAGCGATGTCAAACAGATGTACTTCTCCCAATGGTAGAATGTCCGTGGCGGTTTGTTCGGCCACTTTCTTTCCGTTCGGGTCTTTCAGAGTGAAGCGAACCGTAGCTTGGCGGGTGTCATTCGGATTGTAGAAGTTGGCTTGCACTTTCAGTGTTGCGCTCTTCAAGTCCTTCTGCACTGGGGTTTCCAGTTTAAAACCTACAAAAGAAAGGGCGGGCTGATAAATTAGGTTTACGTAGCGGTAAAGTCCTCCGTATACGTTGAAGTCTGATAAATCCGAAGGAATCATTTCTGTATCTCTTGAATTGTCGCAACGGATGGACAAAGGTACTTTGCCGTTGAACCGCTTGCGGCAATCGGGATTGGCTAATGCTTCACGGATTGCTTCTGTGATGTCTACGCTCCATTCATCGTAACCTCCTACGTGGCTGCCGACTTTGCGGGTGTAGATATATACTTCTGTTTTCTGTCCGGCTCCTTCAAATTCGAGGATCGTGCGGCCGTTGGTTGCCGGGTTCTGAATATCGAGCAGGGTGCGATACCATCCGGGACCCTGGTAATAGTTTACGTCCGGGTCTACGGCATCTTCCGCGTTGAAACAGTGGGGCAGGGTAACTGGCTGCCAAATGGGTACAGCTTCCGAAGAACCGGGGGCGGCTGCACGTACGGCTTCCCAAATGCTTCCGAGGTCACCTTTTAGATATTCCCATTGGCCGGTCAGCCGGATTCGTTGGCTGGCGGGAATCTTGGCACTTGCCGGAAGGGCTAGTACGGTAAAGGCTGTCAGTATATAGATAAGTAGCTTTTTCATGGTTCTTATAGATGATGATCGTTATAGTTTCTGTTCTTTTTCCAGTTTGTTTTTCCGTATCAATGCTTCGAGGAAATAATAGTCGGCATATACGATGGGCACATCAATTTCGCTGTTATGAGGTTTGGAGCCGGTGCTGTGGAGAAGTAGAAAACCGTTGTCGCCGTTTGGTTTCGCACGGTAGTGGGCAGTGAGGTTCTCTAAAATCCGGTCGGCTTCTTCTTTGTAAAGGTCTTTATGTTCCGGTACGTAGGTACTTAGTTCATAGAGTGCGGAAGCGATGCAGGTGGCTGCGGACGCATCCCGCGGTTCATTCGGAATTTCCGGAGCGTTGAAATCCCAGTAAGGTATCAGGTCTTCCGGCAGATTGGGGTGGGTGAAGATATATCTTTCGATATGCTTCGCTTGTTCCAGGAATTCAGGGAGTCCGGTTTCGCGGTAACACATCGTGTAGCCATACAGCGCCCATGCCTGTCCGCGTGCCCATGCCGATGAGTCGGCGTATCCCTGGTGGGTCACCTTGCAGATGGGGTTGCCGGTGATTGTATCATAGTTTACGACGTGGTACGTACTGTAATCGTCACGGAAGTGATTTTTCATGGTTGTACGTGCGTGGTTGACTGCTATATTATAAAAGGTGGAGTCATTCGTTTCGCGGGAAGCCCAGAATAGTAATTCCAAATTCAGCATGTTGTCGATGATAACGGGACATTCCCATTGGTCGGCATGGTGATCCCAGGAACGGATGCAACCTACGTTCGGCTTGTAGCGGGTAATGAGCGTACGTGCTGATTCGATCAGTATATCTTTATAGGTGGGATTACCGGTCAGACGATAGCCATTGCCGTAGCTACAATACATCTTGAATCCCATGTCGTGGGTAGTGCCGTTCTTCTTTTCTCGTTCCAGCATTTCTGTATGTTTCTCTGCTTTCTCTTTCCAGAAAGGATCGTGCGTATATTCATATACATACCAGAGTTCACCGGGAAAGAATCCGCTGGTCCAGTCTTTGGAAGGGACGAGACGCAGAGAACCGTCCGGTTCTGTATTACGGGGATTAGTCAGTTCACCCCATTGTTTGGCGATTCTTTTTTCTTTGCTTTCCTGTGATTCGTTGGCGCGTGCTTCATCTATTTTAGGAAAAGCATATTTGAGTTGTTGCTCGGCAAATGCAAAATTAGAATCAATCAGGTTTTGCTTTTGGGGAGACTGACAGCCAACTAAAAATGCTGTCCCGATGCTAAGTGCTAAAAGATAATGTTTCATATTTGTTTCCATATTATTATTTCTAAGTCGATGTTGCAAATGTATGGAAACGGAATAAAAAGGGCTTGTCCAGCTGTGCCGTAAATTTGCAAAATCATCCCAATTTCATTGGAACAATCGCTTCTATATCGCTCTTGGGACGTTTTTTATAATCTGGGATGATTTTGCAAACTATGTGATAAGTACTGCATCATAATTAAAAGGATCATTTTAATTTAGGCACGGATTACACGGATTACGCTGTTGCTTTGTGCAATCATATTTCAGAAAACCGTGTAATCCGTACCTGAAAATTTTCATTTATAAAACCAATTTAGAACTATTCTTCCGGTTGTCCTTTTACGTATTCGGTAGGCGAAACTCCATAGGCTGATTTGAAACATTTGGTAAAATAAGCAAGGGTACTGAAACCGGTAGCGATTGAAACTTCCGTCACATTCATGTCCGCCTTTTTAAGTAGTTGCGCAGCTACCTCCAGACGTTTATGGCGAATCAGGTCGTTCAGGGATAAATCTGTTACCGCCTTGAGCTTGCGGTAGAAATTACTCCGGCTGAATCCCATTTCATCACATATCATATCCACTTTTAAGTCCGGGTTATCCAAATGATCTTGGATGATCTCGAATAACTTCTGCATGAATTTATCATCGGCAGAGGTCGTTTCGATGCCCATTGATTGCAGTGAGAAGTTTTTCCCGTACATGGATTTTAATTTTTCCCGCTGTAACAACAGATTATAGATTCGTACCAGCAACACATCTATATTGAAAGGTTTCACTACATAATCGTCTGCTCCTGAAAGGAACCCTTCTTTGACGTGCATCACCATCGTGCGGGCTGTGAGCAGGATGACCGGAATATGGCCTGTCTGCAAATCATTTTTAATCATTGCGCAGAGTTCCAGTCCGTCTACTCCCGGCATCATTATATCCGTAACCACTAAATCGGGAAATTCTTTCAATATAATCTGGAAGGCTTCTTCGCCGTTTCCGGCCTCGAGTACCCGATAATGACGCTGCAGATGTTCTTTCACATAACTGCGTATATCCTCATTGTCTTCTACAAGCAGGATTGTTTTGCCTGCCAGGTAAGGAAGTTCTTCGGCAGATTCCTCTGACTGGCTGACAACCTCTTGCTCTTCCCGTTCGTTTTCGGATAGATTGTTTATCACGTTTTCTTCCATTGATTCTGGTTGCTCGTTATTTGGAAGTATAATGGTGAATATACTTCCTTTCGG
This sequence comes from Bacteroides luhongzhouii, assembly GCF_009193295.2. Classification (NCBI taxonomy): domain Bacteria; kingdom Pseudomonadati; phylum Bacteroidota; class Bacteroidia; order Bacteroidales; family Bacteroidaceae; genus Bacteroides; species Bacteroides luhongzhouii. Next base: position 3,553,177 of record NZ_CP059973.1, read on the forward strand.
CTGGTTGGAATCGACGCTGATTGCACCTTGATGCAAATGTACGACGGATTGGGTCAGACTTAGCCCGATACCTGTTCCGTTTACATTATCATTGGCTGTTTGAGGAGCGCTGACTTGATAGAACGGATCGAAAATATGTGTACGGGCAGTTTCCGGAATTCCTTTTCCCGTGTCGGCTACCTGAATAACGAAGTAGTTATTGCTATCGTCGGAGAGGACGAAAGTCGGATCGGTGGATATATTTTTCCCGAACCGTTGTTGAAGGCTCTCTTTATTGAGTGCTGCAATGAATCGCAGGGTAACTGTTTCTCCCGGAGGCGTGAATTTAAACGCATTCGAAAGTAGGTTGAATACTGCTTTTTCCAATAAACTCTGGTCAAAACATGCCGGGATTTCTCCTTCCGGAGCTTCATACAAGAACGTGATTTGCTTGCTTTCCGCTATTTGCTTGAAAGTATAATAGATTTCAAGCAGGAATGCATTCAAATCCGTATGGGTTAAACTTAGTGTGAGGCTGCCGCTTTGGTTCTTTTGTAAATCCATCAATTGATTGACCAGTAAGAGCAAACGACGGGCATTCTTCAAAACTAAGTCTAGTTTAGTTTTGATAAAATGCGGGACTTCTGCCTGGCGCACCAGTTCGTCAATAGGACTGATGATTAGAGTCAACGGAGTACGCAATTCATGTGAGAAGTTGGTAAAAAGCCGGATTTTGGTTTGGTGAAACTCTTCCATCCGTTGCTTTTCCATTTGGCGCATCCGCAGGTTGAGTTCCAGCTTATGTTTGCTGTACATGTAATAACCGATGGTGTAGGTGATTCCTATAAATAATAATGCATAGATCATATAAGCCCATGAGGTTTTCCACCAGGGAGAAAGAATGATGATTTCCAGCGTTTTTCCTTGGGTGTTCCATACATCGTCGTTGTTGGAGGCAATGACATGAAAGATGTATTTGCCGGGAGCGATATTGGTATAATAGGCTTCTTTACGGGTTCCCACATGATTCCAGTCTTCATCGTGTCCCACTAATTTATAAGCATACTGATTTTGTTCATGCAGAATGTAATTGAGCGCACAGTATGCAATGGAGAAATTATTTTGATTGTATGCCAGAGTGATGGTTTCTGTGTCGTCGGGATTGGCATCCAGCAAATGACTCTGATCGCCCGGTTGGATCACTTTGTTGTTAACGGTCAACTGGGTGAGTACTACCGGCGGCATCATATTGTTTTTTATCAGCGAGCGGGGAGCAAAAGACAGGAATCCATTACTTCCACTGAAATAAACTTCTCCATTAGGGAGGCAAATGCCTCCTTGCGGAGTAAATTCTAACGTTTCAAGGCCGGCGAAGCAGTCATAAACGTGCACTTGTCCCGTTTTAGTGTTGATTTCGGCAATGCCATTATCAATGCTAGCCCATATATTCTGGTTGTATTCTATTAAAGTATAGACTTCTTCGTTAGTCAGTCCTTCCTCCGTACCGATATGACGCACGATCCCTTTACCTTCCTGATATTGGTACATACCTGCTCCAAAAGTGCCGATCCATATTTCTCCGTTCTTCTTTCTTAGAATACTGGTTACGTAGTTATTTTCCAGTTGACGGGATGGATCTTTCTCCTCTGTCGAATATTGTATGAGAGTCTTTTTTTCTACGTCGTACTCATAGAGCCCGAATGAACGTGTTCCGATCAGATATACATTCTTGCGCAGAGGCAAAAATGCCCGGATGCTGGAGAAACTGATTGTTTCCCCTTTCTCTCCGATGGGGAACTTGCGCGTTATTTTTTTATCTTTGGTAATTCTGACTAGTCCCTGACGGGAAGTACTCCCTAGCCAAATGTCTTCATTCGAGTCTCGATAGATGGTATAAATACCCAGATTCTTTTCATTAAACTGATGAATAAGCGAGAAGCGTTTAGTCGGAATATGGAAACGGTATAACCCTCCATTGTTCGTGCCGCACCAGATGGATTCTCCTTCTATCATCAATGACTTGATGATATTCTTGTTGTGCATACCAACAGGACGTTCTTCCAGTAGGTAATTGGTGTATTCTTTGGTAGCCGGGTTGAATTGTAGCAATCCTCCTCCTTCTGTTGCGATCCAAAGAGAGCCTGTACTATATACCATCGGTCCGAAAATGTTATATAGCTTCTGTTCGCTGTTCCCCAGAGGGTGATAGAATACGAAACGGTTGTTGAGCGGATTGTAGTAATTGACTCCACCGGAGTAGGTGCCTACCCATAATGTTCCGGCACGGTCTACGCATAAACTGCGGACCGAGAAATGGCTTAAATTATTCCGGTTTGCTTCGAACTTGTTGTATTTGGTAATAGAGTCATCCGTCAGATTGAGAATACTCAAACCGTCGAATGTTCCGATAATCAGTTGTTGGTTTTGTTCCTGAAGACAACGGATATAATTATCTGTCAATCCGCTGTTGTGTTCGAAGAAGGTAGAGACTGTCTGTTTATCCGGGTTCCATTTATTCAGCCCCTTCATATCCGTGCCTATCCATATTTGCTGATGAGAGTCTTCGAATATGCAACTGATGGCGTTATCGGAAAGAGCCGGAGTGCTTTCTTTAGTTAGCTTTTGGGTGACATTCAGGTTCTTGTCACAAATCAATAGACCTTTATCGTGTGTACCTATATAGATTCGTTCCTGTTTATCAATATATAAAGAAGTAATAGATTCTTTGTCCAGTTGACCGTCCAATGTTACCGGCTTGAATGTCTTGCTTTCCGGTTGCCAAAAGCAGAGTCCGAGGCGTGTTCCTACCCACAGCTTACCGGATTTGTCCAGACAGAGAGAAAGTATGCTATTGCTGGGAAGCTCCGGATAATCTGCCAGTTGGTAGTTGGTGATGAGGTTTGTTTTCGGATCAAGATAGTTCAGTCCGTTATTGGTACCCACCCAAAGCCCTCCGCGTACGTTGTCCGGAAGTAATTTGGTGATATGATTGTCTGACAAGGAATTGTTATCCCGGTTGCTGTGTTTGTAGATGGTGAAATGTGCACCGTCATATTTGTTGAGGCCGTTACGGGTGGCAAACCATATATATCCTTTGTCATCCTGGCAAATGTCGAGCACGGACAACTGGGATAATCCGTTGTTCAGATTAAGAGTTGAAAAGTTGAATGCCCGGTTTTCTTCTGCATATAAACGGGAGTTACCGGAAGACAATAGAAAGATGAAAAAAAATAGGTAAAAAATAGGTAGTTGTTTTCTTTTAATGTGTAAAGTAATAAGGTTATTCTTTATCATAGTATTTTTTATAAATCTTTTGGTATCTCTCTTCCTTTTGAAATTTATTCAGCCATGTATTCAAACTATCGAGTAAAGCGGGTGATTGTTTGCTGACTGCCCATGAGTAGAATTGTGTAAAGCTGATCGCTGTATTTATATCTATTTGCGGGATGGAATCGGCAGCCGCGCGTGCGATGCTTTCGTCACAAACGGCATAGTCGATGTCTCCATGAGCTACCATTGAAATTAATTGTTCGGAACCGTATTTATCTATTTCTTTGATATAAATGGTATCTCCGATTTCATTTCCCAGGTTTTGGATGCGTAGGATGGAGGGAGAGCCTTTTACTACGTGAAGCGTCCGTCCGGCTAAGTCCAGTTGGTTACGGACGTAGAGGGAGTCGTTTTCTCCGTTTTCTTTCCGTTGCACGAGCACTTGTTTGTTGAGCGTGATGGGAGAGGTGAGGAGCAGAGAGTCTTTCAGCTCGCTGGTAGCTAATATGCCGCAGGCAATTACATCGTAACGTCCTTCACTTAATCCTTCCAGCCGTTTTTCGAAACTCATCAGGGGTGTTATTTCGGTTTTCAATCCCTTGTCGCGGGCAAAAGCCTGTATCAGTTCGTAGTGGAAACCGGAAACGGTATCACCGTCTACGTAGAAACTGATCGAGTTATATTCAGTCGCTACACGCAATATGCCTTCTTTGGCAATAGCTGTATAATCACGCGGGTGTCCTGACGGCTTTTTCTGATTACCGCATTGGCGGATAGAAAAGATGATTGCCAATACTATGATTACGGGCACTAAATATCGGGACAATCTCAATTTGGGGCGTGTTACCATAAGCCGTATAGATTTTGTTAATCATAGAAATTCCATGAAAGACCGAATTTCAGTACACGCGGATTGATGGGATAGTGAGGAGCCAGGAAGTAATTCGGGCTGCTCATACCTTGATTCACGTGATACATCATTACATAGAAACGTGTACGCTTTAGATGTAAGTTTGCGTATACATTCACTATCGGATAACCTCCTATCTCTACCTGGTCATTTTCCGGTTGCAAATAGAAGTTTTGGATAGCCGGCATATAAGCGGGTGCATTGTATTTACTGAAATAACGCACGTCGGCACCCAATTGTACACTAAGCACTTTCTTTGCCAGTTTGAACTGCATGTAGAAATTGTGATACAGCGAGAGATCAGGCAAAGGCAATACGGTCTGGTCGCTGGACTTTTGCCAGGTTACTTCATTATCTAAATGGAAGATTCCCAGCTTGAAGTCCTGATTAAGACTTGCTGATAAAACCTGTATGCTTCCACTTTTCTGTTCCGGCACTGCTTGTTGATTGAAATAAGTGTAATTCTTTATGTTTTCAACTCCTGCTTTCAAACGTGTTCTCCAGCGTGCAATGCTTAACTCTCCTTCAATGCGGGTACGGAATTCCTTGTCCATATCATCGTCCCACATGAAATGTTTGGAGTGATAATGACGCATATAGAAAGGCGCAAGTGTATTGCTGACTTCACCGCGAGCTATAAGGCTGACAGTATCTTTCCATAACGGGAAGTTCAGGTCAATGTCTCCTTTCACATTGAATTGTCCGATTGCTTTTCCGGCAAGTCCCACTTCACCAATGGCATGGTAATGAAGTACATTTCCTTCACGTTTGGATAATTCGCCTCCAACAAATATTTCATTTTCATTGTATTTGTCGGGCAGCGGATTTCCTAGCATATTCATTAGTGTATATTTGCTGATTTTATAGGAAGCGAATGCTGTCAGTCCGGCTTTGGCATATTTATTGAATCCTTCGAGTAACGCAATACCTATGGTATTCTTGATGCCGACGTAGGTAGTACTGTCTCTGACATTGGGATTATCCGTATCAAAATAAGTATTCTGATAATAATTCTTCTCACGCATGTCGTCATTAGAATTGAAGCTGTGACGCGCGCGCTCTACCTGAATGGTATGTATGAAACTAGTGACCGGCACAAATTCCTGCTTGCTAGGAGTCGTGTCATTTTCGGCTTGCGGTATGTCGCGACTGAATCCCAAATTATAACGTTGGGTCAGGAATACATAAAAGTCATGATTACGGTTGGTTGTGGCACTTAGTATGGTCGGGATATTGGTTGATTCATATTCCCTTTGGCCTTGTGCCATCTCTTCAGGCGCAGTGATGTACCGGTCGTCCTCAATACCTCCGTTTTCATTTGTCTTGAGGTAATTATTGCTGTATATGGCCTGCATCTGATAGCGGTCACCGATATAGCTGGCAAAAGCTGCTGCGTTGAAATAAGCCGTATTTTGGTTGTTATAATATCCTCGTCCGTACAAGTAATCTATGTTAAAACCGAAAGCCAATTTCTTGTTTACATTGACAGAGAAATAAGACTTAAAGCGTTCTTCTCCGTTTACTTTATTACCAGCTTTATGATACGTCAGATTGGTATAAGGTACGTTACTATTGGTGAAATTGAACTCCGTGGGACGAATAAAGAAACTGGAGAAAGGCTCCATAAAGATAGTAGGTTCCGGATCACGACGTTCAAAGAAGATGCGTGACATACGGGGAGAACCCATATTGGCCAGATAATTATAATGTCCGGTAAGTCCTTCGGTAAGATTGGTGTTTTGGAAGTGGTGATAAGCAGTATCCGCCGGGATGATAGTCCGGTCGCCCAACTGATTTTTAATACGCCACATATATAACTTCGGAGGTAATCCCTGTACTTCGACATTTGTACTATCCAGTCTGTCCGGAATCATGGCAGGGTCTACCTGGTTACCATATTGGTCGTATCCGTTTTCGTCCACTCTCTGGCGACCATTATCGAACTGTGCATGAACAGTTGTCAAACCTATAACGGAAAGTAATATATATAATAGTAAGATTCGTCTCATAATTGGAGGCAAAGATACTTACTTTAATTGATTTAATGATAATGGATAATTGAAAATTATGTTGCATACGTATTATACGTAGCTAATAATTATCAATTATCCATTGTCCATTATCTGTTAATTAAACCTCACGGATTAACTCCATACCTTTCTTGATAGCTTCCTCGTTCATAGGAATCAAGTGATGATGGCGTTCCGGTAGGGTTTTCTTAAGTCCTTTGATAACATTCTCCAACGTTACGATGGAACGAAGCTTCAATAATCCGCCAAGTACGATCATGTTGAATGCTTTGGCATTGTTCATCTCGTTGGCTGCATCCATTGCGTCAATACGATACACTTTGATATCCTTGCGGGTAGGAGGATTGATAATTCCATAACCGTCATAAATCAGGATACCGCCGGGTTTCACTTTGCTTTCAAACTTTTCGAGTGAAGGCTGATTCAGAATGATGGCAGCGTCGTATTTACTAAGAATCGGTGAGGATATTTTCTCATCGCTTACAATAACTGTAACGTTGGCTGTTCCACCTCGTTGTTCGGGACCATAAGCGGGCATCCAGGTCACTTCTTTGCCTTCCATCAAACCGGAATATGCCAGAATCTTACCCATAGACAATACGCCTTGTCCACCGAATCCTGCTATAATTATTTCTTCTTTCATTGTTCTGTTGACTTTTAGCGTTATTCTTTATCTTTTAAATCACCCAGCGGATAGAATGGGAACATGTGTTCTTCCATCCATTTGTTAGCCTTCTCCGGAGTCATCTTCCAGCCTGAACTACAAGTGGAAACGATTTCTACCAGGTTGGAACCTTTACCGTTCATGGAGTTCTCAAAAGCTTTGCGGATTGCCTTCTTAGCCTTACGGATAGCCGGTACGGATTGTACGGACTGACGGGTTACGTAAGCTGTCCCTTCCAGTTGAGCTGCGATTTCAGTAATCTTCAATGGATAGCCGTGAAGTTCAACATCACGTCCGTAAGGACAAGTCGAGCTCTTCATGCCTACCAGTGTAGTCGGAGCCATCTGGCCACCTGTCATACCGTAGATCGCATTATTGATAAAGATAATCGTGATATTCTCACCACGGTTCAAAGCGTGGATTGTTTCGGCTGTACCGATACAAGCCAAGTCACCGTCGCCCTGATAAGTGAAAACAAGACGGTCCGGCCACAGGCGTTTTACAGCAGTTGCCACAGCAGGCGCACGTCCGTGTGCTGCTTCCTGCCAGTCAATATCGAGATAGTTGTAGGCAAACACTGCACATCCCACCGGAGAGATTCCTACAGTTTTATCTTCCATACCCATTTCCTCAATGACTTCGGCAATGAGTTTGTGTACCACACCGTGACTGCAACCCGGGCAGTAGTGCATGGCGTTATCGTTCATCAGAGTCGGTTTTTTGTAAACCAGATTCTCGGGTTTGATTATTTCTTCTTTAGTCATAACTTCATCTCCTTATCTGTTGGTGAACCGTATAAAAAACTCCATCAGCTTGACAAAGATTGCCGCGCCGCATACGTAGATAAATACTTTGAAATCTTCTTTTGCCACAAAATAGGTGATGATGGCTGCAACAGCCAGAATCATAAAGAGGATATTCAGTATGTTTCTTATTTTATCGGGATTCATCGTTCTATTTACTATTATTAAAATTTACGATTTGTGATTGAGATTGCTTTGCGACTTACCATCGTTACTTGAATCGTAAATCGTAAATTGTCTAATTACATTATTTTTTCTTCCAGAGCAGTTACAATCTCATCCGGATCGGGAACAATGCCACCGAGACGTCCGAAATGTTCTACCTTTATTTTACCGTTCACAGCCAGGCGCACATCTTCAATCATCTGTCCGGCATTCAGTTCGGTAACAAGCATACCCTTTACTTTATCGGCATAAGCAGCAATCGCTTTTGTCGGGAACGGCCATAATGTAATCGGGCGAAGGATTCCTACCTTGATACCTTTTTCACGAGCCAGCTCCATTGCTTTCTGACCGATACGTGCCATTGAGCCGAATGCGATAATCAGATATTCTGCATCTTCGCAATTGATCTCCTCAAAACGTACTTCGTTTTCTTCAATTTCACGGTATTTCTTCTGGAAGCGGAGGTTGTTTATTTCCATTGCTTCCGGTTTCAATTCGAGAGAAGTGATAATATTCGGTTTACGGTCTTTTGCCTTTCCGGTAGCAGCCCATGGGCATTGTTCGATCACTTCTGCTTCCGTGCGGCGTGGCTTCTGTGCAGGAAGAACAACCTTTTCCATCATCTGTCCAATCACACCATCGGCAAGGATAATAGCCGGATTACGGTATTTGAAAGCCAGTTCGAATCCTAACGCTACGAAATCTGCCATTTCCTGTACGGATGCCGGAGCAAGGGCAATCAGTTTGTAGTCGCCATGACCGCCGCCTTTTACCGTCTGGAAGTAGTCGGCCTGGCTAGGTTGGATAGTTCCCAGTCCGGGACCTCCACGCATTACATTCACAATCAGACAAGGAAGTTCGGCACCGGCGATGTATGAGATACCTTCCTGTTTCAAGCTCACACCAGGACTTGAAGATGAGGTCATTACCTTCTTTCCGCTACCTGCACCTCCGTATACCATATTGATAGCTGCCACTTCACTTTCCGCCTGGAGTACTACCATGCCGGTTGTTTCCCACGGTTTCAGTTCAGCAAGCGTTTCCAACACTTCCGATTGGGGAGTAATAGGATAACCGAAGTATCCGTCGGCACCGCAACGGATAGCTGCGTGGGCGATGGCTTCGTTTCCTTTCATTAATACAACTTCTTCTGCCATATTCTTTTCTTTTATTCTACTTTTACTTTATACACTGAAATACATCCGTCCGGACAAACCGTTGCACACGAGCTACATCCGTTACAGGTATCTTCCTTCACTTGCCAGGCATAGTTATAGCCTTTCATGTTTACCTCTTTATTGAGGGCGATTACATCGAGCGGACACGCCACTACACACAGGTTGCATCCTTTGCAACGCTCCGTGTCGACTACGATTGCTCCTTTGATTTTTGCCATAATCTTTATTTTATTACGTTATCTTTGAGTACGGTTATTGATTATACATCTCTTTTATTGATTGAACATATCCTTGTGGTAGAAGTTGAGGATATCTATTGCCATCTTCCTGGCCTGAACGGCAGGGCTGTCCGGATTGAGCTCGATGGCATACTGGTAGTTGTCCAGTGCCCGCTTCCAATCTCCTTTTTTTCGGTAGGCATTTCCCCGTAAATAGTAAAGAGTATCTTTCTCTTTTTCGACAGAACTGTCCTGGAGAAGCTGGTCCAATTGCTTAATCGCTGTGTCCACATCCCCCTGATTGATAAGCTCTTTTAGGTTGTCTATTTGCTCCATTTCTTTCGTCTTTCGGGATTCTGAAACGCAAAGATAGTTTTTATTTATGTAAACAGGGCAAATGAAGACGGAAATTTACATCGTTTTGAGTTTATTGCATATTCTATGAATATATAGTCAGGGTGGAGGAAAAACGATTCCCATCTTTTTGTTTATAACGAGAATATATCTATTTTTGTCGCCAACAATAAGATGAATTCTGTTTTCTCTGATAATGGATTATTAATAGACTTTGGCCTTGTAGGATACTAAAATGAAAGATGAACATGTGAATGATATAAGCAATTATCAGAAACTATATATGCAATATGCACCTATGTTGTTGCGTTTTGCCGGGAAGTTTATTTCTCCTTTCTTTGCGGAAGATATTGTCCATGATGTATTTCTTAGAATATGGGATAAACAAGTATTCCTGTTATCAGATTCAGAGGTTAAAAATATATTGTTTGTTGCCGTTCGAAATGCTTGTATAGATCATTTGCGTCGTATTAGTTTGGAACAGGAGTTTGCCGACAAACGTGCTATCCAGCTCAAATTAGATGAGTTGAGTTTTTATGACGGTGCTGATGAATTGTTTATGAGGAAAGACTTAATGGCACATGTGATGGCAAAAATAAATGAACTGTCCGAAAAGAGACGTGAAATTTTCCTGTTATCTTATATGGAAGGACTTAAAGCAGCGGAAATTGCCGAGAGATTAAACTTATCCACCCGGACAGTGGAAAACCAATTATACAGAACATTACTTTTCTTACGGAAAGAGCTTCAGACTGCTTTCGTCTATTTATTCATGTTCGTTTAGTGCTGATTTATTTCTACTCTTCGCAGTCTCGGAAAATAAAATAAAAAAAATAAAGAAGCCGGTGAGTAATTCCAGCTGATTGCTCGTTACATATATAAAAACAGGAAAATAGTATCTATTTATATATGGAAAGCATGACTTCAGATTTAATAATAGGATTTTTGAAAGGCTCATTGAATGAGAAAGAAATCAATCAGTTTTATGATTGGGTGAATGAAACGCCTGAAAATAAAAATATCTTTTTTGAGGCAAAGATGGTCTATGACGCTTGCTTGTCTAAAGGAAGTGATATCGATATGGATAAGAGTTGGCAGCGTTTACTGGAAAAGAAACAGGCTTCCAGGAAAATATACACGCTCTTTCGGAAGGTTCAGGCCTATGCAGCGGTGGCGGTGATAGCTGTCGCTTTTACTTCCGTCCTCTTTTGGTTGTTGGGTGATACTTCTTCCGCATCTGTTGCCCGATATGTTGGTGGCGATGGAATTGTAGCCGATAAAGTAGTTTTGCCCGATGGCACCGAAATCAGTATGGGAAGTCAGACTAATTTCCGCTATGATCCGCAATATGGAAAGGAAAAGCGTGTTGTTTATCTGGAAGGAGAAGCCTTCTTTAATGTAGCTAAGCAGAAAGACAAGCCTTTTATCGTGGTTGTGAACGGGCAGGAAATAGAAGCTTTAGGGACGAAATTTAATGTCGATGCTTATCCGTCTGATTCCGTGGTAACTACCACATTATTGGAGGGCTCCATTCGCTTGGTTAGTGAGAAGGCAAACACTTCGACCGTTTTAACTCCGAATCAACAATATATATATCACAAAAACAAAGGTACTTATAAAGTGGCTCAGGTAGATGCTGCTCTTTACACCTCATGGATTTCTGGTTATTACTATTTCCATGAAGAGAATTTGGAAGGTATATTAGCCCGATTGGGAAATATTTACGGTGTCAGTTTCCGGATACAGTCTGATAAGTTGAAAGAACGCCGGTTTACCGGAACTTTCTATCGGGGGCAAAGCATCAAAGACATTTTGGACATAATTAATATTTCAATCCCTATTCGATACAGTATTAATAATCGGCAAGTGACAATTAATTGAGCCGTATAATCTAATAAAACATTATTATGAACAGTAGTTAGCCTTAAAAAAAGAGAAGAAGATTTTGGCGAATCCTCTTCTCTCCGAGAGATGCACACATCTCCTAAATTAAACTTCCTTCGAACGGAATAGTATTTAATCTTAAAACTTACAAATGTATGAATAAACAGCCTATTGTCTATGGGTTTGCCCTAAAAAGAAGCATAAAAAATACAAAAATAACCTTTGCTGTTTTGTTGTTATTTATTCTGCAGGGCATAGTTGGTAACGTGTATGCGCAGGAAAAGAAAATATCGATATCAGTAAAAAATGAAAAACTCGAGACTGTGTTACGAATGGTAGAAAAGCAGACCAACTATTTGTTTTTCTATGATTCGGACGAAATCAACAAGCAACAACGAATCACAATTAATCAAACTAACAGTTCCTTGAAAGATGTTCTGGATGCGGTTGCAAGTAAAACCAACTTGTCATATACCATTAAAGGACGTCATATTATTCTAGCTAAAAAGCCCAACGTCTCTTCTACAAACAAAGACGGACGCGCAAGCGGTTCGGAAAAGAAGATAACAGGTATCGTAAAAGATGAAGCAGACCTTCCTGTGGTGGGGGCTAATGTGATCGTTCCCCGAACAAAAAAGGGAGTGATAACGGACATGAACGGTAATTTCTCATTGGAAGTAGTAGCTGGGGATGAGGTTGAAATCTCATATCTTGGTTATACGACACAAAAAATAAAAATATCTGCTCAAAACTTTCTGAATGTTGTATTGCGTGAAGATGCGAAATCATTGAACGAAGTAGTGGTAGTCGGTTACGGCTCTGTGAAGAAGTCCGACCTGACTGGTTCTGTCGCTTCTGTCTCCAATACAACTCTGCTTAGAGGTGGAAAAACGAATTCCGCAGGTGCGTTACAAGGAGAGTTGTCCGGTGTGACTATCACACGTTCGAATAACAAACCGGGTGGAGGGTATGATATAAAGATTCGTGGTATCAACTCTATCACTGCCTCTTCGTCTCCTTTGATTGTCATTGACGGAGTTCCCGGCGGTAATCTGGATTTCGTCAATCCGGACGATATTGAAAAGATTGATGTTCTGAAGGATGCTTCGGCAACAGCTATCTATGGTTCCAGTGGTGCAAACGGTGTAATCATCGTAACAACCAAAAGAGGACAGACTGGTAAGCCGAAAATTTCCTATAACGGTTATGTTGGTGTGAGATCTTATACAAACTTGCCCGACATGATGTCCGGTGACGAATATGTGCAGTTGGCGAGAGAGGCTACCCGTGGCGGAGCTCCCAATTATATTTATAAGAGAGACGAACAAATTTTTACCGACCCGTCCGAATTGCAGGCGGTGAAAGAAGGTAAATATTTCGATTGGTTGGATGCTGTGTCCAGTCCCGCTTTTATGACAAACCATAGCTTATCGGCAATTGGTGGTACGGAAGCTGTGAAATACGGTTTCTCTGGCGGCTATTATTTCGAAGATGGTATGATTCAGCCGCAAGAATATACACGCTACAACTTGCGTTCGGTAATAGATATCACTATTAATAAGCATGTTTCTTTTGGAGGAAGTATGTATGCGGTTCACAGTATTCGTGAAAAAGGTAACTGGGACTTGTTGCGTGATGTGTTCCGTATGCGTCCTACTCAACATCCGAATAGCTTGGTGACAGGTGAAGAAATATGGAAATATTCCGGCAATAATCTTTTCAATCCGTTGGTTACTTCTCAAAATCAGCGTTCTCAAGTGAAGAGCCTCAATCTGCAAAGTAATATTTATCTTAAAATAACACCTATTGAAAATTTAGAGCTTACTTCTTCATTTTCTCCCTATTTTACACAGACTTCCATGGGGGATTATATAGGAGTGTGGACAAAGGCACAGCAGGGAACTGCCAAAGGTGCTAAGGCGAATGCGACGAAAGATAATTCATTGAGTTGGATTTGGGATAACATTGTGAACTATACTTGGAAGAAGTCCGTTCATTCTATTACTGCGACCGGAGTGTTCTCCGCTCAGAAGTATCAGTACGACAGATTGTATGGTGCAAGCAAGGACTTGTCTTTCAATTCACTTTGGTATAACCTGAATGGAGGGGCTATCGAGAGCTTGACCTCCAATTTCAGCCAGTGGACGATGATGTCTTATGTAGGTAGAATTAACTATGGGCTGATGGATAGATACTTGCTTACAGCCAGCTTGCGTTACGATGGTTCTTCACGTTTGTCCGAAGGAAATAAATGGGCGCTTTTCCCTTCCGCGGCTATTGCGTGGAGAATCACTGAAGAAGACTTTGCCAAGAATCTGGATTGGTTGTCCAACCTGAAACTGCGTTTCAGTTATGGTCAGGCGGGCAATACCAACTCCGTGTCTCCTTATGCATCCGAAGGTAACATTTCGGGGTCTGTATATTATCCGTTCGGAACATCTACTTCCGTAGGAAATCTTCCTGCCAACATTGCCAATCCGATGCTGACTTGGGAGCGTACCTCGGAATATAACGTAGGTCTTGATTTCGGTTTCTTAGACCAACGAATTTCGGGTAACATTGAGTACTACAATCGTACTACCAATGACCTGTTGATGAAACGCAATATTCCTGTTCATTTGGGTTATTCATCGGTTACTTCGAATGTAGGTTCCGTAAGAAACAGTGGATTTGAGTTGCAATTGAATACCGCGAATATCGTAACCAAGAACTTTGCCTGGAATACGACCATCAACCTGGCTTATAACAAAAATGAAATCGTAAGTCTGGCTGACGAAGAAGATCTTAGCAATTATTCCATTCATCTGAAAGGCATGAGAGGACGCTATTCTGACAAGCGTTTCATAGGTAAGCCAGTAGATACGAACTGGACTCAGAATACAATTGGCGTATGGCAGTTGGGAGAAGAAGAAGAGGCTGCAAAATACGGTTGTGTACCAGGTAACTTCAAGATTAAAGACTATAACAATGACGGCAAGCTGACGGACGATGACTATATCATCGACGGTAAGAGAACACCGGACTGGACAGGAGGTATGACAAATATGTTCAAAATCTATGATTTCGACTTTTCATTCCACATGTATTTCCAAGCGGGAGCTACACAGTACGACCGATTCTTTGAGAACTTCGCATTAGAATGGAACAGCCAGAACTTCAACAATCTGCGAACTAATTACTGGACGCCGGAGAATCCTTCGAATACTATGGGACGCCCCTCACAGATGGGGTCCAGAGGTAATATCGCTTATGAAAGAACAGACTTTCTGAAAGTTTCCTATATCACGCTGGGATATACTTTGAACAAGAGACTGATGTCAAAATGGGGATTGGATAACGCCCGCATTTATGTGACTGTACAGAATCCTTTCATTCTTACGAAGTTCAGAGGGCTCGACCCCGAACAGCCCGATCTTACCAACATCGGAGATACGGACGGTATGACTATGAATGCTTTACTTGGTGTTAATATTTCATTTTAAAAAAACAGATCTATGATAAACAAAAGATATTTGAAGTATACGCTTCTGTTATTCACTTTTGGAATGACTGCTTGTTCTGATTTTCTGGACGAAGTGAACCATTCCAGTCAGTCAGCGGACAAATACTATCAGACAAAGGGTGGATATGAGAGTCTGATTGTAGGTTGCTATTCAAACTTGAAAAATATCTATAATACTACTAATTATCAGATATTTACACAACAAGGTACGGATATCTTCACACAGAATTATCCGACGGAAGTAGCGGCAATGAATCAGTATACCACTACTTATCAGTCAAATAACGGTACGATTTATGCGATGTGGAGTTCTTATTTCAATGCGTTGAATAATGTAAATGCTGCTATCGATCGTTCGAAAAGTGTCATTTTGAAGACAGACGACCCTGATGGAATAGAACCCAGTGCTTTGGCGCAGCTTGTGGCTGAAGCCAAAGCGTTGAGAGCCTGGTATTTGTTTGAGATTGTGAGGAACTGGGGACAGGGACCGTTGAAAATTAACGAGTCTAAAGAGCCGAGCTATACTGTCGAGTATTCGAATGGCTCCGCTTTCTACCAGCAGATTTTTACAGATTTGGAAGAAGCTATTAGTGTTCTTCCTTGGCGTCAAATGGGTTCCAATTACGGACGCATGTCCAAAGCCGCTGCGAAGCATATCCGTGCGTTGGCTTATCTGACACGTGGTTATGAAGAGTATGCCGATCCGAAAGATTTTGAAAACGCATTCAAGGATGCTGAAGATGTGTATCTTAATTCCGGACATAAGTTGCTGGACGACTATGCGATGGTACATCGTCAGTCGAATGAGATAAACGATGAAATTATTTTCCCTATTGGTTTTGCTGACGGAGCTAACTACAACACCAATATCTGGAATCAATGGTATATGATGCCTTATGCTATTGGCGGATGGCTGGGATTGGGCAAAGACAGTTATTATGGTAATGCGAGTATGCACGTGGAGGCGATTCCTACTAAATTTGCTTATATGATGTATGACTGGCAGAAAGACAGACGTCCTTCTGTGACCTTTATGAGTCCTTTGAATGGTAATGCGAGCAGTTCCACAGATGGAAAGGATGCAGGCAAGAACTGGTTTCAGTGTACTACTCCTGTAGATGGAGTGTTCGCCAAAGGCGATAAGATTATCTATTTCCCCGTACCTACCGATCCTGAATATAAGTATTGGGCTGAAACGGACAAGAATGCAGTGAGATACAAAGTATTCAACTACCCGATGGGGGATGATACAAATTGGGCGAATGATGATTACTACAAACACGCTTATCAGACAACGAACGCAACTTCTCGTACCTGTCTTCCTATCTGGAAGTTCAAAGATGGAAATGCGGAGTATAGAGAAGACGAATTCGGTTCGGGAACGCGTGATATCTATCTCTTCCGTTTGGCGGAAACTTGTCTGATTGCGGCGGAAGCGGCAGTGATGAATAACGACCAGCCCAACGCCGAAAAATATATTAACTACGTTGTTTCCCGTGCTGAAAAACATTCTCCGCAGAGTGGGCTTTCTCGTTATTCCAATGTCACGATAGATAATATTTTGGATGAAAGGGCCAAAGAACTCCTTGGTGAAGGATCACGTTGGAATGACTTGCAACGCACCGGCAAATTGGCTGAACGTGTATTGAAGTATAACTGGGATGTATCCAATATTTATGGTGGGACAATTAAGACTACTTTGACACAAGAGTCATTTGAGAGTAAGTTTAAATTGCGTCCGATTCCTTTGCAGTGGCTGAACTCTTTGTCCAATGGTCACGAATTGGGTAACAATCCGGGTTGGTAATCGAATGTTGAACCTTTAAAATGATATTCATATGAAAATGAAATATATACTACCGATATTATGCTTGTTGTTTACGTTTGTTTCGTGTCAGGAAGATAATACGCCTCCGCCGCCCAATCCGAATCCCAACTATACGGAAGTGGGGCCTTCTATGGAGTTCGTTCATCCCGGTATTCTACACACGACAGCTTCCATTACCCGAATGCAGAACTTTGTGAATGGTAATGTTTCTCCTGCTATAGATTGTTACAGACTGTTGCAGCAGAGTCCTTTGTCTTTATCTTCTTATAAGATTCAAGGTCCTTTTACGGTTATTTCACGTTTCGGACAGAACACTTCGTCGACCAAGACTCCGAGCGAAGAAGATCACGAAGCTGCTTATCTGAACGCTATCATGTGGTGTATTACCCAGAATCCGGCGCACGCCCAAAAGTCGATTGAGATATTGAACGCTTATGCCGGCACATTGCGTGAGATAGATATGAGTGATAATGACGCTCCCCTGTGTGCTGCTTTGCAGGGATTTCTTCTTGCTAATGCCGCTGAACTGATGAGACATACTTATCCTTCGGTATCGGATACGGATGTCAAATCTTGGGAGAATATGTTCCGCAACGTATTTATTCCGGTATTGAGAAACTTCTTTGCCAAATCTCCTTATGCGAACGGCAACTGGGGAACCGCTGCTATCAAGGCTTTTATAGCGTTCGGTATCTTTTTGGATGACGAAAGTTTCTATAACGAAGCGGTGACGTTTTTCTATGAGGGGCACGACAACGGAAGTTTGACGAACTATATTATGGAGAGTGGACAGTGTCAGGAAAGCGGACGTGATCAGAACCACACGATGCTGGGGATAGGACATCTGGCAGAAGCCTGCGAAATCGCTTATAATCAGGGCAACGAGACGCTTTGGAGCGCATCGGAAAACAGACTTATGAAAGGGTATGAGTATACAGCTAAGTATAATCTCGGACATGATGTGCCTTTTGAACCTTTCACGGATGTGACGGGAGTGAGATGGAATAATATCTCTGATGACGATAGAGGAAAATTCCGACCGGTATTTGAGATTGCTTACAATCATTACGTAACTCGCAAAGGGCTGGAAATGCCATATACGCAGCAGGTTATCTCGAGAATCTCTCCGGAAGGGGATGCTATGTGGTGTGACCATCCGGGATATGGCACACTACTATTCCGTACGGAATCGGGTATGCCACCGAGCGAAGGAGCTATTGATGCGAAAGGAAACGAATGGAAGATCGCTACGGCTAACGCAACAACTGCAGTAGACGGAGATAATTTGGTTGTGACGCCTTCTTTACAAGGTAATGGGAAATACCGAGGTGATATAGAGAGAAAGTCAACCTTCCACGTAGGTAATTACCCTATTGTAGCGGTAGTTATAGAAGGTCTTCCGGCGAAGAAAGCGATAACGTTTGACTCTCCCGAATATGGATCTTTAATAAATGATAAAGGTAACCAGCACGGACATGGCACTTATTCTACCGTTGAGAAGGAGTATGGTACCGTTTATTACTGGGATTTGGTGACGGGAGCAAGTTACACGTTAGGTAAGCCGATACCTACGGATCAATCATTCAATATGTCTCTCAAGTTGAAGATTGCTGATCTAGAATATCCGGACGGCGTATCGCCTTATACCGTTAAATGGATGAAATCCTTTAGGAACGAAGCGGAACTGATTAAATATCTGGAAGAAAACTAATCACCTTCCAATTATAAGGTAAAAAGAGGATAAAGGGAGGGTGTGTCTTGAGTTACTGTAGGCTTTCGATACACCCTCTTGTTATATACACACCATTAAAATATAGGTAAATGATAAAGAAAAGAATACTCTCTTTATGGATAAGTTTATGCGTTATCTGTATAGCCGGTGCTCAAGAAAAAGAACTGGCTTATTGTAATCGGCAGATATATAAAACATTGAAAGCGGTAGGAACTTCTTCGAAACTTCCGAGAGCCATTGAAGCCGGTAAGTCATCGTGGGATATGGTGACTCCCCACGACTGGACAAGCGGATTCTTTCCGGGAGTTCTGTGGTATGATTACGAATACAGCCATGAGCCGGAAATAAAGGAAAAAGCTGTTCATTTTACGAAATTGCTGGAGTCTCTGTCGAGCAAAGTTACCAGTCACGATATGGGATTTCAAATGTTTTGTAGCTACGGTCATGCTTATCGTCTTACGAAAGATAACTACTACAAAGATATCCTGCTGAAAAGTGCGGACGAACTGGCGAAACTTTACAATCCCCGTGTAGGTACCCTCTTATCGTGGCCTTGGAAAGTGAAAGAAAGCAATTGGCCTCATAACACGATTATCGACAACATGATGAATCTGGAACTTCTTTTCTGGGCTGCCAAGAATGGAGGAGGGAAGAGACTCTATGATATCGCTTTGTCTCATGCTCGTGTGACGAAAGCTAACCATTTCCGTGCAGACGGTTCTTGTTACCATGTAGCTATCTATGATACCATTTCCGGAAAACTCATCAAAAGAATCACTCATCAAGGATATAGTGATGCTTCGATGTGGGCGCGCGGACAGGCATGGGCTGTCTACGGATATACGATGGTCTATCGTGAAACACGTGACAAAGAATATCTTCGCTTTGCCGAAAAAGTGGTAGACCTTTACATCCGTCGCCTGCCTGCCGACTTGATTCCTTATTGGGACTTCGATGCTCCCGATATCCCAGCTGCTCCCAGAGATGCTTCGGCAGCGGCTGTTGTCGCTTCAGCTTTGTTGGAACTGTCGACGTTGGAAGACGATAAGGAGCGGGCAGACAAGTATTATAAATTGGCGGAGAAGATACTCCGCAACCTTTCTACGAAGAAGTATCAGAGCCGTGATAAGAATCCTGCTCTCTTGCTGCACTCTACCGGACACTATCCAGCCGACGATGAGATAAATGCCTCTATTATCTATGCTGATTATTATTACATTGAAGCGCTCATGAGATGGAAGAAGATACGTGTCGGGCAATCTTTGTCCGAAGCGAACAAGTTCATGCATCCGGGTATTCTCCATACGAAAGAGAGTCTGGAGAGGATGAAATATTACGTAGATCATCGGATAGAGCCGGCTTACAGTTCTTACCGATTGCTCGAAGCTGATTCTTGTGCTTCGTCCACTTATCAGATGCAAGGCCCTTTTGAAGTAATAGCTCGCTTGGGAGTGAACAAACATACCAAACGCCCTAGCGAAGACGATCATAAGGCAGCTTATCTCAATGCCTTGATGTGGACTCTCACCGGAGATGAAGCCCACGCCCGCAAGTCGATAGAGATATTGAATGCTTATAGCGCCATGCTGAAACTGATAGGTCCGAATGACAATGACGACCCACTATGCGCTTCTCTACAAGGCAGTATGTTGGCGAACGCGGCAGAACTAATTAAACATACTTATTCCAAAGTCACTCCGGCGGAGATTGCCGGTTGGGAGAAGATGTTGCGAACGGTATTCATTCCTGTATTGGACACTTTCTTCAAGGCAAAACCATATACAAACGGCAACTGGGGGGCTGCTGCTACCAAAGCATACATGGCCTTCGGCATTTTTCTCGAAGATGAAGCTCTCTACAATCAGGCTGTTCACTTCTATTACAATGGGCACGACAACGGAACGATTAAGAATTATATTGGCGAGAACGGACAGTGTCAGGAGAGCGGTCGCGACCAAGACCACGTGATGTTCGGCTTGGGTAATTTGGCGGAAGTCTGCGAAACCGCTTATAACCAGGGGAATGAGAAGATGTACGCCGCTCTTGACAACCGTCTGTTAATCGGTTACGAATATACAGCGAAATATAACTTGGGAGAATCGGTTCCCTTTACTACGTGGACTGATATTTCGGGCCGATATTGTAACTGGCAAACTATCTCGGACAAATTACGGGGAGTGTTTCGGCCTATCTATGAGATCGTATATAATCATTACGTCACTCGCAAGGGATTGGATATGCCGTATACTCGCCGGGTTCTCTCCAAGATGTCAGTAGAGGGAGCTTCCAAATGGTGTGATGGTCCCGGCTATGGAACATTGTTCTTCCGGACGGACATGGATGATGATTATATTCGATATGCTGATCCATTCGTTGGTACCTCCGACAACGGACATACCTTTCCCGGAGCTTGCATACCTTTCGGTTTCATTCAAGTAAGCCCTGAAACGGGCAATGACGAATGGAAGTATTGTAGCGGATATAATTTTGCGGATGATTCACTTATCGGTTTCGCCCAGACGCATTTGAGTGGGACGGGGTGTCCCGATCTAGGAGACGTTCTTCTATTGCCTTTCAGTGGAGAAGTGAAGGACGGAGTCTATAGAAGCAAGTTTGATAAAAAATCTGAAAAGGCGTCTCCCGGATACTATGCCGTCCGATTGACGGATTCTTCTGTGGATGTGGAATTGACCTCCACACAGCGTACCTCTTTTCATCGTTACGTTTATCATTCCGCTGCTCCTGCCCGCTTACTGGTAGATCTCCAAAGCGGGATCGTTTGGGATAAAGAACGGCTGAAGACGCATGTCTTGTCCGCTGAAATGGATATGCCCGACAATCATACCATCACAGGTCATCAAGTGGTAGAAAATTGGGTAAAGCGACAATACTATTATGTGATCTCTTTTGACAAGCCGTATGTTGTACGTGAAGTGCTTTCATCGGCAGTAGAGGAGAAGGCGAAACGGCTTATTCTTGATTTCGACCTTGCTGAAGGTGATACGCTGCAAGTGAAAATAGCGCTCTCTTCCGTTTGCCCGGAAGGCGCAAAAGCGGCATTAGCGAAAGAGAATCCGGGATGGGACTTCGACAAGATTCGTATGGAGGCCCGTCAACAATGGAACAACTTGTTTGATCGGGTAAAGGTGACAGGTGGCGACGAACAGAAAAAGAATTTCTATACTTCGCTCTATCACCTGTTTATCCAGCCCAACGACATGGCGGACACAGACGGACGTTATCGGGGTGCTGACGGTAAAGTGTATACCTCGAAGACGGGCTCTTATTATTCCACGCTTTCCCTTTGGGACACCTATCGTGCAGCTCATCCCTTGTACACCATTCTCTCCCCGGAGCGGGTGGACGGAATGATACAGAGTATGCTCGAACACTATCGCATGATGGGCTATCTTCCTATCTGGGTATTGTGGGGAAAAGAGGCACATTGCATGATAGGCAATCATGCTATCCCTGTCATCGTGGACGCCTATCTGAAAGGCTTCCGGGGATTTGATGTGGAAGAGGCGTATGCCGCTATCCGTGGAAGTTCTACGGTCAGCCATCAACATTCGGACTGGGAGGTTTATGATCGTTATGGATATTATCCTTTCGACATCATCCCCAAAGAGTCGGTTTCTCGTACATTAGAGTCCGCCTATGATGATTATTGTGTAGCCCGCATGGCGAAATCTTTAGGAAAAGAGAAAGATTATGCTTATTTCTCCCGCCGAGCTTCCTACTACAAGAATCTGCTGGATCCCTCTACGACTATGATGCGGGGAAAGGATTCGAAAGGAAAGTGGCGTACACCTTTTAATACATTTCTATTATCTCATGCGGCGACCTCTGGCGGTGACTATACTGAAGGCAACGCCTGGCAATATACTTGGCACGTGCAACATGACGTGGAAGGATTGATCGATTTACTCGGAGGCAAAGAGAAGTTCGTTAACAAACTGGATTCTTTATTCTTTTTAGAATCATCCGCAGAAAATACAGGGTTCACACAAGACGTGACCGGACTTATCGGACAATATGCACATGGCAATGAACCCAGTCATCATGTAGCTTATTTGTATAACTATGCCGGACAACCTTATAAAACCCAGCAACTCATTCGTGAAATCTTTGACCGTTTTTACCTCCCCAAACCGGATGGATTGTGCGGAAATGATGATTGCGGACAAATGTCAGCATGGTATATCTTCTCTGCAATGGGGTTCTATCCGGTGAATCCGATTGGGGGAGAATATATATTGGGAGCACCACAGGTGGAAGAAGTTACTATTTCATTACCGAATGATAAAACGTTCACGATGCAAGCAAAAGGATTGTCGAATGAGAATAAGTATGTGAAGTCGGTAACGTGGAATGGCAAACCCGTTGAGAATTTCAGGATACATCATTCGGAAATCATAAAGGGAGGGGAGTTGGTTTTTGTGATGACCGATAAATATTGAGTGTTTTTGATTAACTCTCATGCACATATATCGGTCGGATGTATGATGGGGAGTATATGATATTCATGTGTACAATAGAACATACTCATCGTTTTACAAATATAGTTTATTTATTGAAATTAGCAGCTAAATATCTTTATGAGACATATCCTTCACCTCTTTAACATCTTCTGCATCGCTTTGTTCATCGGTGATAGCGGGTGAAGGCCTAAGCTTCACCTGCCTTTTCATCAGGGCTTCTTTTGTTTTCAACTAGTTCCATTTTTTGTTTCATACCTTGAAACGAATAGTTTCCCGTAGTGAAACTGTTTGTTTCAAGGCATGAAACGAATCGTTTCACCGTATGAAACTTTTAGTTTCTAGCGCTTGAAACAAAAAGTTTCAGTAGGCTGGAAACTAGTTAGAACGTAGCTTTACCAATTATACTCATCCGTGTAACTGTCAAAGACCGGTTCTTCGGTGATACCTTTCCGGCGAAAAAGTTGGCGGATATAGTTTTGATCTGCGGGGCTTAGGAAGCGTTCTTCGCGATAAAAGCGATAGTAAAGCGTTTTTCCGAAATGTCCGATCAGTTGTTGCTTGATGTTTGTTCCGTCCTTATAAGGTACGTTGTCCAGCAGGTGGCTGATACCCCATGCCACATGTATCTTTTCTGCGTTTTGGAAGTGGGGACAGTCAATGCCGGTGGCCGGAATACACATTGGGTTTACGATACTGATGTAGGACGTGTCAGTGGTAGTGAGAAGCGCAGCCACCCGACGCAGGCAATTGCTATTTTTCGGACATTGCTCGTTGTAGCAGCGGGCGTAGTTGAAAGGGACTGTTTTGTTTTTTAATTTATTGTCGTTCATTTTATATTGTATATTACATACATGATTGACAAAGGTAGTGCTTTTATTGTGGAAAGGTACAATTTGAAAAAGAAAAAACGTGAAAGGATGGGTGAAGGGAACCCCCTTCACCTATAAACTGCTTATAGATAGGATAATATAAGGAAAGTGAAGGGTGAAGAGAATGTCCATTATAACTCTTCGCATACCCGCATTTCCATACCTTTATATACCACTACAATCTTGTGTAGTTGCGTGGAGCCAATAGCTTGTTTCACTGTGTCCGTATCGGCATAGCGGTTGGCTTGGGCGATGGCTTCCTGACGCAATTCCTCCACACGGTTTTCAGAATCGCGATATTTGGCGTATTTCAACTCAACGATGTAGCTGTGCTTCATGTCAGAATATATGTCCAACATGGGACAAAGGAAAATATCGACGTAACCCGCTTGTGTATCTTGCTCGGAGATAGGACGGTAGAAGCGGTTTTGCGCGGTCATGGCCAAGGTGAAGCCGTGAACGAAGAATTCGCCCTTTTGCTTGTCACGCTGGGATGCATAACGTTTCAGGCAGTCGGCAATGTAGCCGAAATAGGCTTGCCAATTGCCATCATAGGCAAGCTGACTTGAAAGTTCGCTCTTTTCGTAGCTGCTGAAATTCAAGTCTGCGTCGTTGTAGGTATTCAGCAAATAAGTGTAGAGCTGCTCTTGAACCACCAGGTTCGGAATGGTCAGTTTGGTCTTTCCTTTATATATTCCGCTAATGGTCAACATTCCGAAATAGTAGAGCAGGCTTATAAAATTGTCCGGATTGGTGATGTTGACGGCAGGGAAACCTTTCTTCAGTTCACCGGTGATATAGCCTTGACTCACTAAAGTCTGAATGACGGAAGCATCGTGTGCAAACTCCTTATCCTTTCGAATGAGCATACGCAGCTTTTCATAGTCGATACGTATATTATCTTCTATCATTTCTTGTGGTGCTTTGCCGTTATCTATGTAATTCTTCACGAAGTAGAGCACCATGTTGGAGTTGTATATGGTAGTTTCACCGTAACAATCCTGCGCGAAGCAATAATTGTCGTACCACGGTTTCATTATTTCCATCAGTTCGTCAACAGTATGGCGGAAAGGGCTGTTTGTTGAATAATAAGTCAGCATTTCGCGCACTTCTTCTTCGGTGAACCCCATCATTTGGTTAAATTGGGGGGTAAGTGAGTAGTTCGTGCCGATGTTGAAGCCACTCGTCAGGTCATCCATCGTTACGGGGCTTACGCCGGTGATGAAACAACGCTCTATGCTGGAATAAGTTCCTGCCTTCACCTTATTGAAGAAAGCACGCAGATAACCTTCGCCATGCGTTTCATCAGTGTAGCGGTGCAAGCTTTCCGCATCGGAAAGGATGGCGTTGGTGAAGTGGTCGTATTCGTCGATGAAGAGATACATTTTCTGTCCGGCACGTTCGCACTCCGAAACCAAATAGTCCAGTTGGTTGACAGCCCCGTCCTTTTCGTCCAATCGTTCTCTGATACCTTGTGGCAGGAGGTCGGAATAGACTTCACAGAAGAAGTCGAAGCGGATTTGGCAATGTGCATCCAGTCCTTTTCGATAATCGTTCAGTTCGCTGGTGATGCCTGAAAAGTTGAGGTAAAGCACCAGGTAGCTGTTGCGGTTTGCTGTGGGATGCTTCCCGATGTAGAGGTCGCCGAATAAGTCGTCGAACTTATCGCGGGTACGCACATCGTAGTAGTGTTGCAGTACGTTCAGCGTGAGGCTTTTGCCGAAGCGGCGGGGACGGATGAAGAAGAAGAACCGGTCTGCCTGCTCTATCATAGGAATGAAGCGGGTTTTGTCTACATAATAATAATCTTCGCGGCGGATGACTGCGAAGTTCATCATACCGTAAGGCAAACGCTTTCTGTTGGGTACTATATATTCCATTGGATCCATTTCATGTCCTCCTGCTGATTTCTTATTTAACAACTTGCTTCTTTAGCGTTAACGACACAAAGATAGTAAAAGTTCTTTTGGGTACGAGGCATCCTCAAAAAAGTATTGGAAAAACTCATTCACACAAAGAACTGCAGCCCTGACAAAGCTATTCTGAAACAGCAGTGAAGGGGCGGAAATAATTCTCGGGGTTAGCTTGTATTTACTGGAAGATACTGTATTTTTGTGCAGAACTAAAAAAACAGATTATGTTGGACATTATTTTGATCGTAATTAGTGCCCTTTGTATGATAGCCGGGTTAGCAGGTTGTATTCTGCCGTTTCTTCCCGGTCCGCCTATTGCTTATGTGGGGTTGGTCATTCTGCACTTCACGGATAAGGTACAATATTCTACGACACAATTAATCGTATGGCTATTGATTGTTGCTGTTTTGCAGGTATTGGATTATTTCACTCCGATGCTGGGAAGTAAATATAGTGGCGGTAGTAAATGGGGGAATTGGGGATGTATTGTAGGAACTCTTGTCGGTCTTCTTTTCTTGCCTTGGGGTATTATTCTTGGTCCGTTTCTAGGGGCGGTGATTGGTGAACTATTAGGAAATAAAGAGTTCTCGCAGGCACTCAAATCAGGTGTGGGCTCTTTACTCGGATTTATATTCGGAACTTTACTGAAGTTCGTTGTCTGCGGTTATTTTTGCTATCAATTTATCATAGGTCTTATTCGGTAACCTATTTGATGTTGTAAAACATTCGTAAGAATAACCTATCTATTGCCTTTACATAGAGTACTAAATCGATGTGTGTTCGTCTTTATTAAAGTAGCACATTGAGGTAGTACCATGAAAAAGACTTTTACTTATCTTTCTTTTATCATCTTCTTGGGGTGGTTTCCCTTGCTTTTTGCGGGAGAAATTTATGTATCCCTGCAGGGGAATGATAAGAATCCCGGGACAAAGGAAGCCCCGTTTAATACATTAAACCGGGCAATCAAACAGGCTCGTGAATGGCGTAGACTGAATCGGCCGGAAGTAGCCGGAGGAATTTATATTCGTTTGGAAGAGGGTGTTTATGCCCAGCGTAATTCTCTGTTTCTTCGTCCGGAAGATAGTGGAACGCCCGATTCTCCAACGGTGATTTGTGCAGTAGATGGTGCTCATCCTGTGATTAGTGGTGGAGTTGCTGTTACGGGATGGAAGCGTGGATGTAATCATCCGGCAATTCCTGAAAAGCTAAGGCAGAAGATATGGTCGGCAGAGGCTCCCCTAATAGGAAATAGAAGAGTCGAAACCCGACAAATGTGGGTGAATGGTCATAAAGTTCAAAGAGCTGCTCAATTTCCTGACGGAGGATGGGAACGAATGATTGACTTCAATCCGGAAGAGCAAACAATTACAATTCCCGTTTCTCAAAGTGTAAATCCGAAAAGACTTCAAAGTGCCGGTCAACTAGAAATGATTGTTCATCAACGTTGGGCGATTGCTATTTTGCGTGTGAAAAGTATAGACGCGAAAGATGGACAAGCTGTAGTTCGCTTCCATGAACCCGAAAGTCACCTGGAGTTTGCGCATCCCTGGCCGCAACCCGTCATCGGAGGAGAGAAAGGCAATTCTTCCTTCTGCCTGACCAATGCACTGGAATTGCTGGACCAACCCGGTGAATGGTTTCAGGAATATCCTTCCGGCACGATTTACTACTATCCGCAGGCAGACGAAAATATGGAAACAGCTGAAGTGATTATCCCTGCCTTGGAAACTTTAGTGACCATAGACGGTACATTGTCCCGTCCGGTAGAGCATATACAATTTGACGGAATTACTTTTGAGCATACCTCCTGGATGCGTCCTTCTTATCAGGGACACGTCACCTTGCAAGGGGGATTTCCTTTATTGGATGCCTATAAACTACAAGAACCGGGGCTTCCGGAAAAAGCGGAACTGGAGAATCAAGCCTGGATCACCCGTCCCGAAACGGCGATACGTGTAAGAGGTGCCGAACATATTGATTTCAAACATTGCACGTTCCGTCATTTATCGTCCACCGGACTGGATTATGAATGGGCCGTTACTGCATCGAGCGTCGAAGATTGTCAATTTACGGATATTGGAGGAACGGCTTTACTGGTCGGCGCATTTCCGGACGGAGGATTTGAGACGCATATTCCTTTTATTCCTGCTGACGTACGGGAATTATGTTCTCATATTACTATCAGAAACAATTTCATAAGTAATGTGACTAACGAAGACTGGGGATGTGTAGGTATCGGCGCCGGATATGTCAGAAACATGGATATTTCTTATAATGAAGTTTGCCATCTGAACTATTCAGGGATTTGTGTAGGCTGGGGATGGACATCGCTGGAGAGCGGAATGTGCAACAACCGGATAGAAGCAAACTATGTACATCACTTTGCCCGTCGGCTATACGATGCAGGCGGTCTGTATACTCTTTCCAACCAACCGGGTTCCGTCATGCGAAATAACCGGATCGAACATTTAATCGAAGCCCCCTACGCTACGAATGACCGGGCTTTTTATATCTATCTGGATGAAGCTACGGACGGATATACAATGGAGAACAACTGGTGTCCCTCTGAACGTTTTGATTCGAACCGCCCCGGGAAAAAGAACGTGTGGAAGAATAACGGGCCTCAAGTGGCGGACAGTATTAAGTACAAAGCCGGAAGAATAAAGCAAGATTGAAACAAAACACAGTGAACTGGCATAGCAGTCAATAAACTAGTGTAATAATCATTAGAGCTAAACTAGTATGGTAATCATTCCGACTAATATGATAATTATAGTAATCAATAAACGATATTTAATCAATAAAATAGATGAAACCAACGAACTACCACTTATTTGATTTCCTTGATTTCGATACCGAGTTATCAAGGAATGAGTCGCTTTGGAAAGCATACAAGCCAACGGCTGTTTATGAAAAGGAAGGAGATATTTACGTAGCAGTTCCCTTTCAGAAGCAAAAGCTGGCTAACGATATGATGGCGGATACCGATGTTCCCCAGGAGGAATATACGTTAATCATCCGTCAGTATAACATCGGAATCACCCGCTTGTTTCTTGGCTTCGGCAATTATGTACTGACAGATGAGTCGGAAATGCTGCAATTCAGTGACCGGATTCAGAAAGTGCCCCTGTTTATAAAAGAACAAAAAGGGAAATGGATTCTTTCGACAGAAGACGGAACGAAGCGTGCCGTTATCAATGTGGAAGAGCCTCTATTAGACCGATGGAGCGAATTGCTTCCCGACCCTCAAGAAACGCTTGACATCACTTTATACCCTGACGGAAAACGTGAAATCCGCTTGTCAGCCTACGACCATTTTTCGCCTCCCCGTTACGATGCGCTACCTGTTGCCTTTTGCAAACGCGACGGTCGGAAAGAACGTGCAACACTTTCTTTTGAATGTAAGCCCGATGAATGTTTTGCCGGAACCGGAGAGCGTTTCTTTAAAATGGACTTAAGCGGACAGACTTTCTTCCTGAAAAACCAGGACGGACAAGGAGTCAATAACCGGCGTACCTACAAAAATATCCCCTTCTATCTATCCAGCCGAATGTATGGAACATTCTACCATACATGTGCTCATAGCAAGCTCTCGCTGGCCGGACATTCCACCCGTTCCGTCCAGTTTCTAAGCGACCAGGCATTGTTGGATGTATTTGTGATAGGCGGTGATACGATGGAAGATATTCTTCGCGGTTATCGTGACCTGACCGGCTATCCGTCTATGCCGCCTCTTTGGAGTTTTGGCGTTTGGATGAGCCGTATGACTTATTTCAGTGCCGATGAAGTAGACGAAATATGCGACCGCATGCGTGCCGAACATTATCCCTGTGATGTAATTCATCTGGATACGGGCTGGTTCCGTACCGATTGGCTCTGCGAATGGAAATTCAATGAAGAGCGGTTCCCCGATCCGAAAGGATTCATCGGGCGGTTGAAAAAGAACGGCTATCGTGTTTCTTTATGGCAACTTCCATACGTTGCAGAAAATGCAGAGCAGATTAATGAAGCCAGAGCCAATGATTATATAGCCCCATTGACCAAACAACAAGCGACCGATGGTTCCAACTTCTCCGCCCTGGATTATGCCGGAACAATCGACTTTACTTATCCGAAAGCAACCGAATGGTACAAAGGACTATTGAAACAACTCCTGGATATGGGAGTAACCTGTATCAAAACCGATTTCGGTGAAAACATCCACATGGATGCCCTCTATAAAGGCATGAAACCGGAATTGTTGAATAACCTGTATGCCTTGCTTTATCAAAAGGCCGCTTACGAAATTACGAAAGAAGTGACAGGTGACGGCATTGTCTGGGCACGTTCCGCATGGGCGGGATGCCAGCGTTATCCTTTGCATTGGGGAGGCGATTCATGCAGTTCCTGGGATGGAATGGCAGGTTCTCTGAAAGGCGGTCTGCATTTCGGCCTGTCGGGATTTGCTTTTTGGAGCCATGATGTTCCCGGCTTCCATACATTGCCCAATTTTATGAACTCGGTAGTAGCAGATGATGTGTACATGCGCTGGACCCAATTCGGCGTATTCACATCGCATATCCGTTATCATGGAACCAACAAGCGTGAACCCTGGCACTATCCGGCCATAGCTCCGTTGGTGAAAAAGTGGTGGAAATTGCGTTATTCGCTCATTCCATACATCATAGAACAAAGTAAACTAGCTATAGAAAGCGGCTATCCGCTCTTGCAGGCACTCATTCTGCATCATCCGGAAGATAAACTTTGTTGGCATGTGGATGATGAATACTATTTCGGCAATGATTTCCTGGTAGCTCCGGTGATGAACAGCGAGAACCGTCGAGATATCTATCTTCCCGAAGGAAAATGGGTGAACTTCTTTACGGGAGAACATCTGGAAGGAGCACGCTGGTTGAAAGACGTATATGTTCCATTGGAAGAAATGCCCGTATATGTGCGTGAAAATGCCGTGATACCCATCTATCCGGAAGACGTGGACTGTACGGATGAAATGGATTTAAGCAAGAGCATAGCTCTACGCATAGATAATGATTATAAAGGATTTTGGAATAGATAAATAGAAATAACTCAAGTTTTGTAAGTAGCCTGAAAGGCTTACATAATATAGCGTAGGGTAATACCTTACGCTATATACCAAGAGGCTTTCAACCTAATAAATTACTTCCGAAACTTGAGTAGAATAAATAAAAAATGGCAGAGTATGAAAACATGGAAGAGTAATTTAGAAGAAACAAAACAACGTTATATAAATTGGTGGAACCATAAAGGAATCATTCTCAATATGTGGGAACACTTCCAGGAAGGAGTGCAACCACATGCAGAGATAGTACCTCCCGCGCCGGCAAAAGATTTGTCGCAAAAATGGTTCGACCCTCAATGGAGAGCTGAATATCTGGACTGGTACGTAGCGCACAGCAGTCTGAAAGCGGATATTCTTCCGGTTGCGAATACCCAACTGGGTCCCGGTTCTCTAGCCGCCATCTTAGGCGGAGTGTTTGAAGGCGGGGAAGATACCATCTGGATTCATCCCAACCCGGATTTCACCGATGAAATAGTCTTTAACCCCGAACACCCGAACTGGATTCTTCATAAAGAACTCCTGAAAGCCTGTAAAGCGAAAGCCAACGGACACTACTTTGTCGGTATGCCCGACCTGATGGAAGGACTGGATGTTCTGGCCGCACTGAAAGGAACGGATAGGGTATTACTGGACACAGTGATGCAGCCCGAAATCCTGGAACAACAGATGCAGCAAATCAATGACATCTACTTCAAAGTATTTGATGAACTATACGACATCATCCGTGAAGGCGACGAGATGGCTTTCTGTTATTTCTCGTCCTGGGCTCCCGGAAAGATGAGTAAACTGCAAAGTGATATTTCGACTATGATTAGCCAGGATGATTATCGTCGGTTTGTGCAACCTTTTATTCGTGAACAATGTCAGAAGATTGATTATACCCTTTATCATCTGGATGGAGTGGGAGCCATGCATCACCTGCCTGCCTTGCTTGAAATTGAAGAATTGAATGCGATTCAATGGACTCCCGGAGTGGGTGAACCACAGGGTGGTTCTCCCAAATGGTACGATTTGTATAAGAAGATTCTTGCAGGCGGAAAGAGCGTGATGGCTTGCTGGGTGACATTAGACGAACTAAAACCTCTATTGGATCATATCGGCGCGGACGGTGTACATTTGGAAATGGATTTCCATAACGAAAAGGAAGTGGAACAGGCTATGCGGATTGTCGAAGAATATACCGGCTCTTCTACCTCTGTAAATACCAATGAACATCAACAGGATGCAGACTTGGCAGCTACCGGACAGGAACGTATTTGTATACGGGAAGAACAACACGAGGAAGAGGATAAACTGCAACCTCTGTATGAAGCCATTGTTGCCGGGAAACTGGAACCTGCGGTTGAAATCACCCGGCAAGCCATTGCAGAAGGAGTAGCTCCCCAAATGATTATCAATAATTATATGATTAAAGCAATGGGTGAAGTGGGACAACGTTTCCAGGATGGAAAAGCTTTTGTTCCTCAACTGTTGATGGCAGGACGTGCCATGAAAGGGGCTTTGGAACTACTGAAACCTTTATTGGCAGGAAGTGCTTCCACTACAATCGGTAAGATTGTCATCGGTACAGTGAAAGGAGATCTCCATGATATTGGTAAAAACCTGGTGGCTTCCATGCTGGAGGGTTGCGGCTTTGAAGTCATTAATATTGGTATTGATGTGACTTGTGACAAGTTTGTGGAAGCTGTGAAGGAAAATCATGCTGACATCTTGTGCATGAGCGCATTGCTGACTACTACCATGATGTATATGAAAGAGGTTATCCAGGCATTGGAAGAGGCCGGTATTCGTAATCAGGTGAAAGTGATGATTGGCGGAGCACCCGTCAGTCAGGGTTTTGCTGACGAAATCGGCGCGGACGGATATAGTGACAATGCGAATACAGCCGTGGCAGTTGCCAAAGAACTGATCCGTGTAATCCGTGCCTAAAAGAAAATTAGATTTAAACTTACGTTACTTATTTAATACTTGAATTATGCATGTGAAATTCTTAGAGACATTAGATTGGAGTATTCTGATTGCCTACTTCCTGATTTTGATAGCTATTGGTATATGGGCAAGTTCAAAACGAAAAAAGGGGAGTAGTCTTTTCCTTGCGGAGAATTCGTTGAGATGGTATCATATCGGCTTTTCCATGTGGGGGACGAATGTCGGACCTTCCATGTTGATTGCTTCCGCAAGTGCCGGATTTACTACCGGTATTGTTTCGGGGAATTATGCTTGGTATGCATTTGTCTTTATATGTCTGCTTGCTTTTGTCTTTGCTCCCCGATATTTGGGTAGTCGCATCACGACATTGCCCGAATTTATGGGAAAACGTTTCGGGCAATCTACCCGTAACATCCTTGCCTGGTATACCATTATTACCATTCTTATTTCATGGCTTGCATTGACCTTATTTGCCGGTGGAGTCCTGATCCGTCAGGTCTTCGATATTCCTATGTGGCAATCGGCATTGCTGTTACTTGTCATCTCCGCTTTCTTCACGATGCTCGGCGGACTGAAAGCTGTGGCCTACACGAATGTATATCAAATGATACTGTTGATTGTAGTATCAGCCACACTGGCTATCATGGGAATCTATCAAGTGGGTGGTGTAGGAGCACTGGTGGACGCCGTTCCGGCGGATTACTGGAATCTTTTCCATCCAAATGATGACCCGGCTTTTCCTTGGCTACCTATTATCCTGGGTTATCCTATTATGGGAGTTTGGTTTTGGTGTACGGATCAGTCGATGGTGCAACCGGTTCTTGCTGCCAGGAATCTGAAAGAAGGACAGATGGGAACTAACTTTACCGGATGGCTGAAAATCTTGGATGTACCTCTTTACATTCTTCCCGGCATTATCTGCCTCGCTTTATTCCCACAATTGGAGAATCCCGATGAGGCTTACATGACAATGGTGACTCATCTGTTCCCGACAGGAATGGTCGGCTTGGTATTGGCTGTATTGACAGCAGCATTGGTAAGTACTGTCGGCTCTGCATTGAATGCATTAAGTACGGTATTCACGATGGATATCTATGTGAAGAAAATCCGACCGCAGGCAAAACAAAGAGAGATTATCAGAGTGGGACAAGTGGTTACGGTAGTCGGTGCACTGATTTCTGTGATAATAACCATAGCGATCGACAGTATCAAGGGACTGAATCTATTTAATGTTTTCCAGTCTGTACTGGGATTTATAGCTCCTCCGATGGCAGCCGTATTCCTCTTTGGCGTGTTCTGGAAACGCACCACTACTCTGGCAGCTAATATGGCTCTGACATTGGGAACAGTGTTCAGTATCGGAGTAGGAATCTTGTATTTATGGGTGTTTCCGGCAGAACAATATGATGCCTGGCCTCATTTTATGCTGCTTTCCTTCTACTTATTCGTTATCATCGGAATAGGTATGATAGTAGTTAGCCTGTGGGATAAGTCTCCGCAATTGGGAACCTTGAATATGGAAAAGATAGAGGACAAACCTGCACGAATTGTTCTTATCCTATGGGGATTACTTATTGTGACCATGATCGGGCTTTACATCTTCTTCAATGGCCACTAGTTTTTTATTCACTACAGAGGATGCAGAGGACACAGAGATTATTATCTAATAATAAAAGACTCTGTGTCCTCTGTGGTGAAACTATTTTCTACGAAAACAATTTTCATACGTACACAGCCCGCAAGTATATTCCAACTTACGGACATGTGAACCCACTCCAATAATACCACTTACAGATTTGATGGGAATCATCAGGCTGGAATCTGTCAACTGAATACCACAGGGTGAAGCGACCGGAAATAAGGAGAATAGTTTTTGTTGTTCCGATACGTGCCATCCGCAATAACCAGGGCTGTATCTGTTAGTGTGCTTCCAACCTCTCTTTTCGATAAATGCAGCCAACTCCTCTTCCATGCAATCAGCAGCCTTCTCTGCAATGATGCTCCCCAATGAGTCTGCTATATATACTTTCACCATGTCGTTCTCTTGCTGAAGCAGATGTTGAAACTCCTCAAATTCGACTCCGGCAGTTGCGGTAAAAAAGGCAAAGGTTTCCGAACCCCGTAGTTGGCGGGCAATAGTTTTACCGATTGAGAGAATCGTATCTTTTACAGCCAGTGTTGCTTTTTCAGTGTCAAGCAGTCCGTCAGTGATGAAAAAGAAAAAACGGGGACGAAGAAGGGGAGTGATACGGTCAAGTAACATATTTATTTCTTCTATGACCATTCCATCCGGCATAGAATCTTTATATCCCATCGTCTCGTAAATTTCAGACGATGGGATTTGCAGTTTCTGATAAGTAAGTTCCTGTTCAACCATTATTGAACTCTTCCAATGCGGTATAAAATGCGTCTATATTAATAGAAGGTGTATGTGGCGGAATATCA
Source organism: Bacteroides luhongzhouii (assembly GCF_009193295.2). Classification (NCBI taxonomy): domain Bacteria; kingdom Pseudomonadati; phylum Bacteroidota; class Bacteroidia; order Bacteroidales; family Bacteroidaceae; genus Bacteroides; species Bacteroides luhongzhouii. The sequence goes on from NZ_CP059973.1 coordinate 3,588,411, forward strand.
CAACCACTTGACAATACGAAATTCGGGTATGCACGGGTAGCTTCCAATAGTTGCAAAGCCGCTTCCTTCATAGTCTCCGGACCTGCCATCTTGAAAAGGTTCACCGGGTCCAGATTTCCCATTGCCAGTGCATCGGCCGGAACCTCTTTCAACGCTTCCTCCATCTTAATTTTATTCCCGAAATGATAAGCGGCTGCACCGGTATAAACCATCGCTTGTGTGCAATTCCCTGTGTTTCCGCAATTATGAAGCACTACGGCAAAGTGATCATCCTGTACCTTCTCTATTATTTCTTTCACAAATAAAGAAGAATATTGCAGGCAATCTTCGTTGGATAACAATCCCGCAGCAGGTTCAGCCATGATTACACCGTTCACACCGGTTGCTTTCAATGCCATGCAATAGCGGGTGATGAAGTCGCTGCATTTTCTTAATAACGTATTGGCTGCATCGGGATTAATATAAATCAGCATCATGATTTCCGACATATCATACAAACGTCCGGCCAGCGAGTAAGGACCGATGCAACCGGCAAAAACCGGACAGTCTGTTATATTTCTGGCTGTCAGCATATTCGCTTTAAGATATTCTGGGATTCTTCCTTTATTCAATGCCGGAACTTCCAGCTTTTCAATAGCAGCTTCATCCGTCAGCAAACGGCCGGAAACACTGGGCACCTCATTTTCCGGAAAGATAATCTCTGCCCCGAAAGCTTCCGCTTCTACCGTCAGATCCATGATAACGGTTGCTGCCGCAGCCGGATACTTGTCACAAAGAGCTTTGATAGCCTCATAATGAACCTGTCCGTTTGTTACCGCATCATGCACCGTTTTCCCGATAATTTCGATACCCGGATGTGTCATGATCGGAATTGCAATCGTTTCCTTACGTTGGATCGTTTGGCTGATCCATTCTTTCATATTCAGTTTACCCATAATTTCAGTTTTTAATATCGTCTTGTAATAAAGACGAAGTTGCCCTTCTTTTGTAATCTCGTATATGATAAAATCTTATACTAATATAAAAATAAAGCTGCCCTTCAAAAAGAAGAACAGCTTTACACCTATTTGATTTATCTTCAAGCTTTATTTTACCGGAATCTTATCAATACGGTTCTGATGGCGTCCGCCGTCAAATTTGGTAGAGAAAAACTCTGTCAAAATCATATCCGCTTCTTCAGTGCTGATGAAGCGTCCCGGCATAACCAGTACATTAGCGTCGTTGTGCTGACGAGCCAGATGCGCGATTTCTGCATTCCAGCAGAGAGCAGCACGTACCCCTTGGTGCTTGTTCAGCGTCATATTGATTCCGTTTCCACTGCCGCAGATAGCGATACCGGGATAACATTCTCCCGATTCCACTGCAAGAGCCAGCGGATGAGCATAATCCGGATAGTCTACGCTTGCGGTAGAGTTCGTTCCGAAATCCTTGTAAGCCCAGCCTTTTGCTTCCAGCCAGCCGCGAACATATTCTTTCAGTTCAAAACCGGCATGGTCGCATGCTAATCCGATTGTTTTCATTAGAGCATTGCTTTTACTTGGTTATATACGTTCTCGGCAGTAAATCCGAGTTTCTCGTCCAATACTTTATAAGGAGCGGAGAAACCGAAAGATTCCAATCCCCAAACTTTACCGTGGCAACCTACCAGACCTTGAAGAGTGACAGGCAGACCGGCAGTCATACCGAAAATCTTTGCATCTGCCGGAAGAATAGCTTCCTGATATTCTTTCGGTTGGTTGCGGAACAGACCTTCAGACGGAGCAGATACAATGCGTACCTTCACGCCATCTTTGCGAAGTAACTCTGTGCCGGCTACCAATGTAGCCACCTCAGAACCTGAAGCCACCAGGATAACATCCGGATTTTCGTCGGAACCTGCTACGATATAAGCACCCTTGGCTGCCTGTTCATAGTCTGTTCCTGCCGGTAAATTGGCAATATTCTGACGGGAGAAGATCAATCCTGTCGGAGTAGACATATTTTCCATAGCAAGTCTCCAAGCGATGGTTGTCTCTTCTGCATCAGCCGGACGAAGTACCAGCATAGAGTTATGTCCCTTGTGGTTTTTCAGTTTTTCCATCAGGCGGATTTGAGCTTCCTGTTCTACCGGTTCGTGAGTAGGACCGTCTTCACCTACGCGGAATGCGTCGTGTGTCCAGATGAATTTCACCGGTTGTTCCATCAAAGCAGCCATACGTACGGCAGGTTTCATGTAGTCGGAGAATACGAAGAATGTACCGCAAGCTGCGATCACACCACCGTGTAAAGACATACCGATACAGATACAAGCCATTGACAATTCAGATACACCTGCCTGGAAGAATGCTCCGCTGAAATCACCTTTCTTGAAAGAATGAGTCTTTTTCAGGAAACCGTCAGTCTTGTCAGAATTAGAAAGGTCGGCCGAAGCAACGATCATATTTTCTACCTGTGTAGCAAGTGCGCCCAATACGGTTGCAGATGCAGCACGAGTAGCGCTACCTGCTTTCTGTTCGATAGCAGCCCAGTCCACTTTCGGAGCTTTGCCCGAGAAGAAGAGTTCCAGTTTTGCAGCCAGTTCCGGGTTTGCTTTCGCCCATGCAGCTTTCTTTGCATACTTTTCAGCAACGATCTTTTTCAGTTCTTCTGCTCTTTTTGCATACAGTTCGGCTACTTCCGGGAATATAACGAACGGGTCAGTAGGGTCACCACCCAGATTCTTGATTGTATTTACATAAGCGTCGCCACCGAGAGGAGCACCGTGTGTAGCGCAGTTAGCTTCATAGCTGCTGCCGTCTGCCTTGCGTGCACCTTTACCCATTACGGTTTTACCGATAATCAGTGTCGGACGTTCTTTTTCAGCTTGTGCTTCTTTGATTGCCGTACGGATTTCGTCAGGATCATTACCGTTGATACTAAGTACGTTCCATCCCCATGCTTCATATTTCATGGCAGTATCTTCGACGGTTACATCTTTCGTTTCTGTAGAAAGCTGAATATCGTTAGAGTCATAGAACATAATCAGGTTGTCCAATCCCAGTGCACCGGCAATACGTCCGGAACCTTGAGAGATTTCTTCCTGAATACCACCGTCAGAGATGTATGCGTAAATGGTCTGGTTCATCACCTCGTCGAAACGGGCTTTCAAGAATTTGGCAGCGATAGCAGCACCTACTGCAAAAGTGTGTCCTTGTCCCAGCGGACCGGAAGTATTTTCGATGCTACGCATGATGTCCACTTCAGGATGTCCCGGAGTAGGGCTTCCCCATTGACGGAATTCTTTCAGTTCGTCCAAAGTGAATTTTCCTGTCAATGCCAGCGTAGAATAAAGCATCGGAGACATGTGGCCCGGGTCGAGGAAAAAGCGGTCACGTCCTTCCCAACGGGGATTTTCAGGATCGTATACTAGAAACTCAGAGAAGAGTACATTTACAAAATCAGCACCACCCATGGCGCCACCCGGGTGACCGGAATTGGCTTTCTCAACCATTGAAGCAGCAAGAATACGGATGTTATCCGCTGCACGATTCATAAGTTTGTTATCGTTCATATCATTAAAATTTAATTGATTTCTGTCAGATTGTTCGCAAAGATAACTCTTTATGTGGATTTAACAATCCAAAAGAGCTATCTTTTTTATCGACAATTTTACGGCCTTCTTGTTTGTGATACAATAAGTAATTGTCCTAAAACTACTGTAACTCTAAAGTAACAATGGATTTAGCAGGAAGTTTTACCTTCATTGTACCTTTATTGATTTTTACCTCTTTGAAAGGCGCCGGTTTTACAATATCAGGTTTTTCAAAAGAATTGTAATCGGTCAGTTTGGCAGAGGTCAGAATCTCTCCGACAGCTTTCTTAGCTTTCGTATCACCCAGATTGATGGTGATTTCCTGTGCTTCGTCAGTATCTACATTAGAAAGAGAAAGGTGAATCACTCCATCTTTGTTTTTGGAAGCTGTGGCGCTCACCATTGGTACCGTGCGGTTATCACGTACACTTATCTTTTCGCAGGTCAGGTCGATAGGAAGATACGTGGCATCCTGGTGTACTTTATACATTTTGAAGACATAATAAGTAGGAGTCAACACCATTTCTTTGTCTTTTGTCAGGATCATCGATTGAAGTACATTGACAATCTGTGCGATATTTGCCATCTTCAGACGGTCGGTATATTTGTGGAATACATCAAGACTTAAAGAAGCCACGAAAGCATCACGCAATGTGTTCTGCTGATACAGATGTCCTTTGATGGTTCCCGGTTCCTCATCCCACCAGGTTCCCCATTCGTCCAGTAAGAGAGCGATTTTCTTGTCCTTGTCATATTTGTCCATGATGGCACAATGTTTTTTTAGTACATCTTCCACTTCCAGACATTTGCCCATCGTCCAGTAATAATCATCCTTGTTGAATTGAGTGGCTGATCCTTTGCTGCCACTCCATCCGGTTACGGTATAATAGTGCAGAGAAAGACCGTCCATCCGATGTCCTACACGATTCATCAATACATCTGTCCATTTGTAATCATAGTCGCTTGCGCCACTGGCAATCTTGAACAAACGGTTGCCGTCATAATTACGGCAATAAGTAGAATAACGGCGATATAAGTCTGCGTAATATTCCGGACGCATGCTGCCGCCGCATCCCCAGCTTTCATTTCCTACACCGAGATATTTCAGTTTCCATGCTTTGTCTCGACCATTCTTACGGCGAAGGTTGGCCATAGGGGAGTCTCCGTCAGAAGTTATATATTCTACCCATTTGGCAAGCTCTTCCACTGTGCCGCTACCTACATTTCCGCTCACGTATGGTTCGCAACCCAGCATCTCGCAAAGATTCAAAAACTCGTGTGTTCCGAAACTGTTATCTTCAATGGTTCCGCCCCAGTTGTTATTCACCATCTTCGGACGGTTCTCTTTCGGACCAATGCCGTCCATCCAGTGGTATTCATCGGCAAAGCATCCGCCCGGCCAGCGAAGAACGGGAACGGACAAGTCTTTTAGTGCATTGAATACATCTGTGCGATATCCCTTGATGTTGGGAATATCCGAGTTTTCGCCTACCCAAAGACCACCGTAGATACATGAACCCAGATGTTCGGCAAACTGGCCGTAAATTTCCTTCGGTATGATTTCTTTGCCTTGATCGGCATGTACGGTTATGGTAGCACTCTTTTGTGCAGAAAGAGATACGGATGCTGCCAGAAAAGCCGTGCTGACTAATAGTTTTGCTTTCATAAATGGTATTTGTTTAATGATTATATAGATGTTTGATTTTGATGATGATTACTTTGAGGGGCATTTATTTTAGCAAACGCACTTCATAAATGGCAGAGGTCCATTCCGTCCCGTCAGGGATAAAACGTATCGGACAACTACCTGTATTCAGTTTTTGAGGCAGAACATAAGAAAGGGTTATGAAATCGTCTTTATCCGCTTCACTGATAGTAGGATGAACAGCCAACTTTTCGTCATTCAGAAGAATAGCCACTTTGTTACGGTCATCTTTCCGTACTGTAATCTGGAGGCGGCTTGCTTCCTCTTTCACTTTCAGCTGATAGCCGAACCAACCTTTGGCACGTCGGAAATGCCGGTCTTTATTCGTTCCTGTTTCTGCCCGCTCATACTGGATGTCATGGTCAGACTCCGGCTGCTGTTCGCCGGGGAAGATAAGGTCAATGGTTTGATTAGCCAATTCTGTTGCTTTTCGTTCAGCCGTTGCCATCTCTTCCTGAATCGCTTTAAATTGCTCTTCACTTGCCTGTCGGAAATAAACGGCATAACGGGAATTATGCAGGCGGAAGAACGGAACGAGTTCCAATGCTTTGCCTTGTGCAGGATAAACCTCTCCGTTATAGCTGAAAGTAATCCGGCTATTCTGTTCTTTCTGAAGAGACTTGCAGATTGAATCTGGATTTCCTATCAGCATCGGAACTTCTTGCAAAGGAATTTGTTTGCCATGAGCGATATGTCCGCCACGGCTGTCGTCGGCATATAGACCGTCAAGATGTTCTGTGCTCGTGGAAGCTGCAAGAACGATCGGGCCATATAAGAAAGCATAATAATCTTTCTTGTCGGGAATTTGTTCCACGCTGACTTTCATCGGCAAGTTGAAAGTAATGACATCTCCTTTTCTCCATTTGCGGGAGAGAGGAAGATACTGGTTACCTTTTGCCATAACGAATATTTTTCTTTTTCCATTGATGCTGACGCTATATCCTTTGGATTGGTTCGCCCATTCCGGAATACGTATCATTAAAGTACGTTTTTTCTTAGGCGCTTCATCTATTCGTAAAGTTACCTTGCCGTCATCGGGGAAACGGGTTTCCTGTGTCAAAGTAATGCCTTGCTCTTTCCAGGTCAGTTGTGAAGGGATGAAGAGATTGACATAAAGTGTGTCTTTCTGATACGCATAGATAAATTCACCGTATTTGGTATGATTCTCCAGGCCTGAACCTACACAGCACCACATTGATGTTTCCGGTTGTGAGTACACACGATAGTGTCCCGGACGCATAGGAGTGAAGTAGACAAATCCACCTTTATCCGGCTCTTGTGACGCTAGGATATGATTGTAAAGCGCACGTTCGTAATAGTTTACGTAGTTGGGGTCAGGTTCGTTCGTATGATGGGGATTGTGAGAATTCTGATAAAGCATTTTAGTAAGACGGAGCATGTTGTAAGTATTACAGGTCTCCGGTCCTTGAACGTCGTTTAGCATGGACGTGAAGTTATCCGACGGATGAAAATGTTCGCGGACGCTATTTCCTCCGATGCAGACAGAACGGTGATTGACTACCGTGTTCCAGAAAAAACGGGCGGCATGATCCCATTCTGCAGCATGATTCCAATTCTTGTCATCTTGTGAGAGTTCGGCAATTCGCTTGTAGCCGATCACTTTCGGAATCTGTGTGTTGGCGTGCATCCCCGTCAACTTATCTTCCTCTTTGATAAGCGGGTCTAAGATAAGCTTGTGAGAGAAACGGCGTGCCAGTTCCAGATATTTTTTGTTGCCTGTGATTTCGGCCACATCAGCGAAAGTCTCGTTTAATCCGCCATGTTCGCTGCGAAGCATATCCTGCATTTGTCCGTCGCTCAAACCGGAAGTGATGTCAATCATCCAGTCTGTAAAAGCAATAAGCATTTGGCGTGCAAGGTCGCTTCCTGCATAGAGATATGCATCCCGCAATCCGGCGTAAGTCTTATGTATATTGTATAGAGGCACCCATTTGCCGTTAAGGTCGAAACCTCCGGCACGGATCTTTCCTACTTTTATATCTTTCCAAAGTTGGAGGCTTCCCGGAGTTCCACCGATGAATCCTGTGCCGACAGTTTGTTGTGCCCGTTTCAACTCATTCAGCATGTAGTGGAGGCGATTATAGACTGCGGTATCTCCGGTGGCGGCATACATCATGGAAAGCGCGGATAAATAATGTCCGCCGATATGTCCGTCCAATCCGGTATTTTCCCAATTGGTGTAGCTGGGGGCTTTAGGCTGTAACCCGGCTTCGCGGAGAAAAGGAGCGAGCAGACGGTCGGGGTCTAATGCAAGTATGTAATGTAAATCAGTCTGTTGGGCTTGCAGAAACGGACTATCCAATAGTTTCACATTCTGTAAGGGGAAGTAAGATACCTGTGGAGTGTTTTGAGCTTTGACCAGTGAGCTGGACAGGACAAGTGCAAGTATGAACGAGGTGGTTTTCATAATAATAGTCTCCCCATCTCCCTCTCCAAAAGAGGAGAGGGGTGGAGATCATTAATGTTAATACTTAGTTAGGATTGATTATTGATAAACAGCGATTTATCGGCAATTTTTGATGAACAACAATGGATTGCCGATTGTCAATTATTTAAATTTGACTGCTGCTTCTTCGATAGGTAATCCTGCCTTATAGTTTTCGATGTATGTATTGAAACCGGCTACATCCTCGGGTGTAGGTGATACCTCGATACCCGCGTCACCGACAAATACGCTTTCATCCAGAAAATCGGCAAGAGATTGTTTCTTTTCATTGTTCACGAGGTAAGAACCTAACAGGGCAATACCCCAGGCACCACCTTCACCGGCTGTTTCCATCACAGAAATAGGTGAGTTGATAGCTGCAGCAAGTATTCTTTGACCTACTCCTTTTGTTCTGAATAATCCTCCATGACCTGTGATTCTGTCCACTTTGATTTTTTCTTCGTTGAACAGGATGTCATTGCCAATCTTGAGCACTCCTACTGAAGCATACAAGTGAGACCTCATAAAGTTTGCCAGGTTGAACTTGTCATTTGCCGAACGTACAAACAACGGTCTTCCGTCAGCAAATCCTGTTACAGGCTCGCCTGAAATATAATTGTATGAAAGCAAACCTCCGCAGTCGGTATCACCGGTGAGCGCAATATTGTAGAGTTTGCTATAGATTTCATCCATATCTACAGGTATGCCCAGAAGTTCCTGATATTCTTTGAACAGGTTAACCCATGCGTTGAGATCAGAAGTACAGTTGTTGCAATGCACCATCGCTACCAAACTTCCGTCAGGAGTGGTCACCATGTCAATCATTTCGTATGGCTTCGACAAATCTTTCTCCAATACAATCATAGAGAATGAAGAAGTACCTGCCGATACATTTCCGGTGCGTTGTTTGACTGCATTGGTTGCAACCATTCCGGTACCTGCGTCTCCTTCCGGTGGACAAACCGGTATTCCTGCCTTCAAATGACCCGATGCGTCGAGCTTTTTACTTCCTTCCGGAGTGAGGACACCGGCATTTTCACCTGCCGACAATACTTTAGGCAGAATATCCTCCAGTTTCCAGCTGTATTCTTTCGGAGCAATCAGTTTATCGAATTTAGCCACCATTTCAGCCGAGTAGTTGTTGGTTGTCGGATCGATAGGGAGCATACCCGATGCGTCGCCGATACCCAATACCTTTTTGCCGGTTATCTGCCAATGTACATAACCTGCCAGAGTAGTCAGGAAATCAATGTCATTCACATGCGCTTCATTGTCCAGGATAGCCTGGTACAAATGGGAAATGCTCCATCGCAGAGGAATGTTGTAGACAAACAGTTCTGATAAAGCAGCAGCTGCCCGACCTGTATTCGTATTTCTCCAAGTGCGGAAAGGCACGAGGATTTCTTCTTTTTTGTTGAACGGCATATAACCATGCATCATGGCGCTGACACCGATAGCGGCCAGCGTTTCAATCTCTATGCCGTATAAGTTCTTTACGTTCGTGCGAAGGTCAGCGTAGCAGTCTTGCAGTCCCGACCAGATAGCTTCAATGCTATAAGTCCAGAGTCCGTCAACTAACTGGTTTTCCCAAGTGTGGCTGCCTTGAGCAATGGGCTTGTTTTCCTGGTCAATCAACACAGCTTTTATCCGTGTTGACCCCAGTTCTATACCAAGAATGGCTTTGCCAGCTTCGATGGTTGATTTTGCGTCTAATTTCATGTTGAAATCAATCTTTAAGGTTTAGCAAAGCGCTTTATTCAACATGTAATAAACTTCGTTCATACGCAGTTCTTTCTTGAAGCAGCTGATCGTAGTATCCTTGTTGATATGTACCATTTCGATACCTGCGATTTCAGCATAATCTTCCCAATATTCTGCTGTCAGGTCGTAAGAGAAGCAAGAGTGGTGAGTTCCACCAGCCAGAATCCATGCACCTGCACCCACTTCGAGGTTAGGCATCGGAATCCAGAGAGCAGAGGCAACCGGCAACTTGGGCAGCGGTTTCGGTTCGATGCATTCCACATCGTTCACAATCAGACGGAAGCGGTTACCCATATCTACTATTGTAGCAGTGCATCCTGCGCCTGTTTTTGAAGTAAATACCAATCTTGCTGTTTGGCTCTTGCGGATCCCTATACCAAGGAAGTGTACTTCCAGGCGAGGTTTGTTGGCAGCGATAAGCGGACAGATTTCCAACATGTGTGATTGCAGGATAGAGCTGTTGGCGCCGTCGAAGTTCAGTGTATAGTCTTCCAGGAATGAACAACCTTTGGGGAGTCCCTGATTCATTACCCATACCGTACGGTAAAGAGCAGCCGATTTCCAGTCACCTTCAGCGCCGAATCCATAACCTTCTGCCATCAGACGTTGTGAAGCAAGCCCCGGGATCTGATCGAAACCATTGTATTCGATGTCGCCCAAATCGTCGAAGTTGGTCGTAAATCCTTTAGCGCCTTTAGCTTTCAGGATAGCACGCATGGCAAGTTCAGCTTTAGCGGCATTCCATACTTTTTGATAAGCTTCGGTCGATTTGTCTTCCAAAGAAGCATCGTGGTCGTATTCTTTGAAGTAAGTAGCTACCAGTGCATCTACATCTTCATTCTTGATTTCTTTGTGGTATTCCATCAATTCGCTTACCGGGCAATAATCTACGTGGTAGCCCATACGTTGTTCAGCTTCTACCTTATCACCGTCGGTTACAGCTACGTTGTTCATCTGGTCACCGAAACGGATAATCAGCATATCCTGTGAATCTGCCCAACCGGCACAAACACGCATCCAGACAGCGATCTTGTGCAAAGTGTCTTCCTCTTTCCAGTAACCTACCACTACTTTACGACGGATACGCATACGAGTACAGATGTGTCCGAATTCGCGGTCACCGTGAGCTGACTGGTTCAGGTTCATGAAGTCCATGTCCATTGTATCCCAAGGAATTTCCTTGTTGAACTGTGTGTGCAGGTGCAACAACGGCTTCTTCAACTGTTGCAGGCCATGAATCCACATCTTAGCAGGAGAGAAAGTATGCATCCAAGTGATTACGCCGACACATTTTTCATCGTTATTGGCTGCTTTGAAAACAGTTTCCACTTCTTTAGAAGAGTTGGCAGTACCCTTATATACCACCTTAACAGGGAGTTTACCGGATTCATTCAGTCCGTTTACCATTTCATTAGAGTGTGCGTCTACTGCGATTACTGCGTCACCTCCGTACAGAAGCTGAGCTCCTGTTACGAACCATACTTCATATTGATCAAATACGTTATTCATAATGTTATTGCTTTAATTTTTAATATCTATTTTTTAGTTGTTACTGTCCATAATAAGCATTCGGACCATGCTTGCGACTGAAATGTTTTTCTACCAGCAATGGGTTCATTGTTAAATTCGGGTTTACCGCATAAGCGATACTTGCCATTTTGGCTACCTGTTCCATTACCACAGCGTTGTGTACAGCATCGTGCGCGTCTTTCCCCCAAGAAAAAGGACCGTGATTCTTCACCAACACTCCCGGTGTGTGTACAGGATTCAATCCTTCAAAACGTTTTACTATCACATTACCGGTTTCCAGTTCGTAAGCGCCTTTCACTTCGGCTTCCGTCATATCTGCTGTGCAGGGAATGGCATCATGGAAATAATCCGCGTGAGTCGTTCCGATGTTCGGAATGTCGCATCCCGCCTGTGCCCAGGCAGTCGCATAAGTAGAGTGAGTGTGTACCACTCCGCCAATCTCCGGAAATGCTTTGTAAAGCACTACGTGAGTAGGAGTATCCGAGGATGGCTTCAGCCGTCCTTCAACGACCTTGCCATCCAGATCCACTACTACCATATCTTCTGCTTTCATGTCATCATAACTTACGCCACTGGGTTTGATTACTACCAGTCCGCTTTCACGGTCGATAGCAGAAACATTACCCCAGGTAAAGATGACTAATCCATGCTTTACCAATTCGAGATTGGCATGAAATACTTTTTCTTTTAGTTCTTCCAGCATAATGATTAGATTTTAAATTTCGGGTCTTTGCGGTAAGCCTTGCCGTTGAACTTATACAAGGCAGCCCCCCGTTTGGAACCCAGTTTATCAATTTTATCAGTCTTTTCTATATAATCCATTTCAGCCACTCTTTTACGGAAATTCCGTTTATCCATCGGTTCGTCGTAAATCGCTTCATATAGACTTTGCAGTTGAGACAACGTAAAGAGTTTCGGAAGCAGATTGAATCCGATAGGTTCTACGGATGCTTTCTGTTTCATCAGTTCCCGTGCTTTTTCTACCATTTCAGGATGGTCGAAGATAAGCGGGGGAAGTTCGTTCATATTCACCCAGTAAGCATTGTGCTTCTGAACCAGTTTCCGGTCATACTCATTGATGTTAATCAATGCATAGTAAGCCACAGAGATAACCCGTTCGCCCGGATCGCGGTCGATAGCTCCAAAAGCTCCTACCTGTTCCATATAAACGTTTTCCAGTCCGGTAAGCTCATGCAATACACGTTTGGCGGCATCATCCACACTTTCATTGTTTTGCACAAATCCTCCCATCAGTGACCATTCACCCATTGCCGGCTCGAAGTTTCTCTTCAACAATAATAGGCTGATTTCCCCTTCGTAGAAACCAAAGATGATGCAGTCGATACCGACATAGAAGGTGGGATTCGAGCTGTAATAAGCCTCTCCCCGGTCCTTTCCAGAGGAGAGGGAGTTCGAGCTTATCATTGACTCTTGTGAATTATCTTTATCCATTAGATTGTATTTTTTTGTAATAAACAGCCTTCGTAAGCAAGCCTTCAGGCTCCCTCTCCTTGGGAGAGAGGGCGAAGGTCCTTTTTACCAGAAATACCAGTAGAAAGCAGCTGTAATAGCCAGGATAATTACAGTATGAATAATATCCCAGTGATTCCAGCTTGTACGTGTAGCAGCTTTTTGCTCTTTGGTAGCTGTTCCGAATACTAGTCCCTGAATCTTTTCTGCAGTAGGTGCTTTTGTTGCCAGACTGACTACAATTACTACAATAATACAGAACAGGAACATCCATCCGCAGAAGAACAACCAGTTCATGTCATAGAACAGATATTTAAAGGTAGAATCCGCTACTTCACCTGCATTGCTATAATACACCTTAGCCCCCAGACGAGTTAAACCAATGACCATACCGGAGATTAATCCCCACATACCACCTTGTGCGGAAGTACGTTTCCAACAAATACCCAGTAAAAAGGCTGCCGCGATACCAGGCGCCAATACAGACTGAACATCCTGCAAGTAAGTGTAAAGTACATCACCTACACTTCGCATGATAGGAATCCATAGAATACCTAAAATAACGATTACAACTGTGGCAACCTGACCGATCCCCACCAGTTTCTTCTCCGGAGTTTCCGGTCTGAAACGTTTGTAAAAGTCAATAGTAAACAACATCGCTGACGAGTTAAACAGGGATGCGAGAGAACTCATTAAAGCAGCAAGAATGCCACATACTACCAGACCTTTCACACCGGCAGGAAGTAATTTGGCTACTAATGTCGGGAAAGCGGCATCGGCATTTGCTGTTCCGTTAGCCAGCAACGGCAAGAAACCTTCACCACCAGTACCGATATATTTCTGGTGTAATGCAAATGCGATCATACCAGGAATCAAGAAAAGGAATACGGGTAACAGTTTTAGATAAGCACCGAAAATAGTACCACGACGAGCTTCCATTTCATTTTTACCTGAAAGTACACGTTGAACGATGAATTGGTCGGTACACCAGTACCAGAAACCGATAATAGCCGAACCGATCAAAGCACCCAGCCAAGGGAAGTTTGCGTCATCATTGCTACGGATCAGGTTAGTCATTGTATCGCCGTAATCATTTACGGTAACAGCCCCACAGACTCTCATCATTTCGTCCCATCCGCCTAATTCTTTGAAGCCGAGTACCAGAATTATTAATGATCCTAGCAGTAGGATAGGGGTTTGAAGAACAGAAGTGTAAAGAACTGATTTCATACCACCGAAGATAGTATAAAGTGCCGTTAATACTACCAGACCGATGGCTGCAATCCAGAAGAAATCAATACCCCAAAGTTCTTTGATACCGAATACCTGTTGGAATACGAGGCCACCGGCATATACGGTTACGGCTACTTTGGTTAAGACATAACTAACCAAAGAGATGACCGACAGGATTGTACGTGATTGAGGATTATAGCGGCGTTCCAGAAATTCCGGCATTGTATATACCATGCTTCGTGTGTAGAAGGGTACAAATACCCATCCCAGAATCAAGATCATCCATCCCTGAATTTCCCAGTGTGCCATAGCCATACCACTGGATGCGCCGGCTCCTGCCAGTCCGATCAAGTGTTCCGAACCGATGTTTGATGCAAAAATAGAGGCACCGATCGCGAGCCATGTTGCGTCGCGTCCGCCTAAGAAATAGTCTGCCGAGTCATTTTGTTTTTGTCTGACTACCCAAACAATAATACCGATCAGAGCCAGGAAAAAGACTCCGATTACCAGCCAATCTAATGTTTCCACAATAAAAATGATTTATAAGTTAATATTATTTCTCTACAGAGAATTTGAAAATACATTCGCTATTATAAGTTTGTCCCGGTTCCAGTACAACAGAAGGCCAGTCTGCCTTGTTAGGGCTGTCAGGATAGTGTTGTGTTTCCAGGCAGACAGAAGCACGTTGGTTGTAAACGATGCCTTTCTTTCCGGTTACGGTTCCATCGAGGAAGTTTCCTGTGTAAACCTGTACCCCCGGTTCATTGGTATATACTTCCAGAGTGATACCACTTTCAGGTGAGGTAAGTTTTGCGGCAACTTGAGAAAGATCTCCCTTTGTGTTGAGTACCCAGTTGTGGTCATATCCTTTTCCGTTCTTCAGCTGAACGAAATCGTAGTTGTCGATCTCTTTGCCTACAGCTTTTGGAGTCGTAAAGTCCATCGGAGTGTCTTTTACCGGAGCGATTTCGCCTGTCGTCATAAAGGTACTGTCTACCGGAGTATAATAGTCTGCGTTCACATACAATATATTGTCGGTTGAAGCTTTTGACGGATCACCAGCCAGGTTGAAGTAAGAGTGGTTGGTCATATTGATGATCGTCTTTTTATCGGTAGTTGCGCTATATTTGATATCGATAGCGTTGTCTTCAGTCAGTTTGTAAGTCACTTTAGCTGTTACATTACCGGGGAAATTTTCGTCTCCGTCCGGTGAGACAAGTGTCAGTTCCAGCGTTGTCGGATCAATCAGATTAGCTTCATAAACTTTGTATTGCCAACCTTTCGGACCTCCGTGCAGGCAGTGGCCGAAATTGTTTTGCGGCAGTTGGATCGTGTCACCGTCCAATGCGAAACGTCCCTGGTTGATACGGTTCGCATAGCGTCCGATAGAAGCACCAAAGTCGCTGGGTACATTAATATAGTCAGCAATGCTGTCAAAACCTAAAACTACATCCTGCATCTTACCGTTCTTGTCGGGTACCATGACAGACACGATACGTCCTCCGAAGTTAGTGACGCATACTTCCATGCCTGCCTTGTTCTTTAAGGTGTAAAGAGCAGTTTTGGCATTGTTCACTTCTGTTTGAAATTTTACCGGATCAAGACCGGACAAAGTCAGCTCGGAAACCGGCTTGTTATTGCATGCAACCAGCATCAGCGCGGCAAATCCTGCAAGTAGAAAATGTTTTTTCATGGTTTTATTTTTAATGAAAATGAGATATTTATCTTATTTTGGGTGTAAAAGTAACACTTTTGTTTGGTGTATCAAATACACTCTTATATGTTGTGCAGCATAAATGGTGTGTTTTATTATTTTCCATATAATAGAGTGGGTTAATAAGTGCTTTTTGATCTGGTTTCGTATTCTAAATATCAGATGCGGATGGAAAATTGTGCAAATGAATTCGGGTACGGGGAAATAAGTAGAATTAATTAGATATTATCAGATCAATAGATTTTAGATTTTTGTTAATTGTAAAAAGTAAAGGCGGCTCCCATCACGGAAGCCGCCCTTCTTACTTATTTAATAACGAATAAATTCTTATTCCAGTCTACGAGAACCGTCACCGATTACTACGTCATACACTTTCGGGCTTCTGCCGAATTTAGCTTTGAAAGCAGCTTTTGTTTTTTCAACGAAGTTATCATACAGCTCATCCTTAACAAGGTTGATAGTACAACCACCGAAGCCACCACCCATTACGCGTGAACCGGTTACACCGTATTCCTTAGCGCAGTCATTCAGGAAGTCGAGTTCTTCGCAGCTTACTTCGTACAGCTTGCTCATGCCATGGTGAGTTTCGTACATCTTCTGGCCAACAGTTTCGTAATCATCCTTTTCCAATGCCTCGCAAACATCGAGTACACGCTGGATTTCTTCGATTACATATTCTGCACGCATATAGTCTTCAGCGCTGATATCAGCTTTCGCTTCTTCCAGCATAGCCATTGTACAGTCACGCAGGAATTCTACGTGCGGATGTTTTTTCTGGATAGCGGCAACAGCAGCTTCACAGCTTTGGCGACGCTTGTTGTAAGCCGAAGAAGCCAATTCATGTTTAACCACTGAATCCATCAGAACCAGACGATAGCCTTCCGGATGGAATGGGAAATACTGATATTCCAGTGAACGGCAATCCAAACGGATCAAGCTGCCGGCTTTACCGAATACGGAAGCAAACTGGTCCATGATGCCACAGTTAACACCGCAGTAGTTATGTTCTGTTGCCTGGCCCACTTTAGCCAATTCGAATTTATCTATTTTGTTTTCACCGAACAGTTCATTCAATGCGAAAGCATAAGTACTTTCCAAAGCTGCAGAAGAAGACATACCTGCACCCAGAGGCACATCACCTGCAAAAGCAGTATTGAATCCCTTCACGTTAACACCGCGTTTAATCATTTCACGGCATACACCGAAAATATATCTTGCCCAGCTGGCACGTGGAGCGTCCTCTTCGTTCAGACCAAATTCTACATAGTCTTTCAAGTCGATAGAGTAAGCTCTCACCTTGTCAGTACCGTTCGGTTTGATTTCAGCAATCATGCCTTTGTCTACGGCTCCCGGAAATACGAATCCACCATTGTAGTCAGTGTGTTCACCGATCAGATTGATACGGCCCGGAGAAGCATATAAAAATCCAGTAGTTCCGTCAAAGTGTTTAATGAAGCGACTTCTTACGTATTCTGTATCCATGATATTTATATTTTAAAGGTGAATAAATTGAATTCTATTCTATTAAATTATTCCACAGGAATATCCTTGTTCACATTTTTGCAACCTACCAGGCCGTAGAACAGCAGGTAAGCAAGTGCGGCAATGATAACCCAGTAGCTAGGCATGAAACCAGCGATGTCAGCCACCCAACCTTGAATAACAGGCAGGATACCTCCACCACAAACCAATACCATAAACAGACCGGAAGCAGCAGCCAAATATTTTCCTAATCCCTCTACTGCAAGGTTGAAGATACCACCCCACATGATAGAAGTACAAAGACCTACTAATACCAAATACATAGCGTTGATAGGTACTTCTGCAAAACCGAATGATAAACCTCCGGTAGCACTCTGTTGAAGTACAGGCAGGTTAACCAATGTTCCTGTAGAAGAGAAGATAGCGAGGAATACTAAAATCAAACCCAGCGCAGATGTAAACGTAAGCATCGCTTTACTGGAGATTTTAGCACCGAGTGATGCGCCGGCCAGACGACCGATCAACATTAAGAACCAATAAGTTCCTGCCACGAAACCTGAAATCGTAGAAGCGATACCTGCTCCTCCTTTTTCTATTGGGTCTGTCAGGAATAGATTCAACGTACCCGGTACACCTACTTCAATACCTACATATACAAAGATTGCAATAGCTCCCAAGATGAAATGACGGAACTTTAAAGCACCCTTCATCAATTTACCGATAGGTTCTGTTGCAGCATTGGCATTGGGTTCGGGGATTTGTACAAACAAAAGAACGAAGAATGCGAAAGCGAACACAGCCATAGCAGTGTACATCACAGGGAATATTTGAGAAATAGTCGCTTTTTCGATAGATCCGGCGATCAGGATACCTACAAACATCGGAGTAATGGTAGCCATTACAGAGTTGAAAGATCCACCTACCTGGATAAGCTGGTTACCTTTGTTACCTTCGCCACCCAGTTTGTTCAACATCGGGTTTACAACAGTGTTAAGCAAACACATAGAGAAACCAGCTACGAACGCACCAATCAAATAAACGGCAAATGCCATTTCCGGGCTTGAATGACCGGATAAGAATTGGATACCTACGCCAATGAAACCGATAGCTACTGCGATAAGTGCTGTTTTCTTATAGCCTACGCGTTGTAACAGGATACCGCTCGGAATACCCATTACTGCATAAGCAATAAAGTTTCCGAAGTTTCCCAGCATACCTAATGCGTTTGATACGTCGAACTGGTTTTTCAACACGATACCCATAGGAGCAGCGAGGTTGGTAACAAATGAAATCATACCGAAAAGGAAAATCATCGTAATGATTGCAATGATTTTACCGTTCTTTTTTTCTTGTGTCATGGTTCAAAAAAAATGTTAGTTTATAAAATTAGGTTAGTTATTTTTGAGATTATTATTCTTCCACAGTAAACTTGTAGACAGTGATCTGTTGGTATTCATCACCCGGCAGCAAAGTAGCCGATGGGAAATGCGGTTTGTTCGGAGTATCCGGGAAACACTGCGCTTCAAAGCAGATAGCGCTTCTTGCTGGGAATGTAGCTCCGTGTGCGCCTTCAAATCCGTTCAGCCAGTTGCCCGTATAGAGTTGCACGCCGGCTTCGGTAGTATACACTTCCATGATACGACCGCTTTTCGGGTCTTTGCAAGTAGCAGCCAGGTCGAGTGAGCCGTTTTCTATCTTGTTCAGTACATAGCAATGGTCGTAGCCGGCACCGAAAATCAGTTGTTGGAATTTGTCATTGATACGTTCGCCTACGGTATGCGGAGTGCGGAAATCCATCGGAGTCCCCTCTACTTTGGCAATTTCGCCCGTTGGGATAGAAACTTCATCGATAGGCGTATAGAAATCAGCGTTGATAGTAACGATGTGGTCGTTGACGGTAGGAGTAGGAGTGGAGATACCGGCGAGATTGAAGAAACCGTGGTTAGTCAGATTAACGACTGTGGCTTTGTCGGTTGTTGCGCGGTATTCGATAGTCAGTGCATTTACTTCGTTTTCCAGGCGGTAGGTCATTTCTACTTCCAGGTTGCCGGGGAATCCTTCTTCTCCATCAGCAGAAATATAGTTGAATTGCACTGTGCTCTCGTCAAGTTGTATAGCGTCCCATACACGAGCGTGGAAACCGGTAGGTCCTCCATGCAGGGAGTTAGGTCCGTTGTTGATTGTGAGTTCATGTTCTTCGCCGAACAGAGTGAATTTTCCTTTGGCGATGCGGTTGCCGTAGCGTCCGATAGTAGTGCTTAGGAAAGGTTCCGGGCTGTTGATGACGTGGTCGATGCTGTCGTGTCCGAGGATTACATTGGCATACTTACCGTTTTTGTCCGGTACCATAATAGAAAGAATGGCGCATCCGTAATTTGTTACAGCTACTTCCATTCCCTTTGCGTTTTTGAGGATAAATAAATCGGTTTTCTTATCATTTATATCCTTTTGGAAATCTTTCCGGCTGAGCCCTGATAGATTCCCTTCTGTTGGGAATGTGTTATTCATGTCTGGTATTATTAAAATTTCCTGCAAATAAAGGGAAATTCTTTCTTTCTCACAAATTATTCCGACTAAATATAGTAGATGCTTTAGGAAAGTTTAGCTTTATTACTTCATCTTCTTCGGATATAAAAGCAAAAGATTATTTCTTAAATGAATTTTCATCCTCCTTTTCTTAAAAACTGAACTATTTTTTGTATGTTTGTTCCCGGATTGTAACAATCCGAGCGAATTTAATCTAAGTTTATAACAAGAAAAACAAAAATGTATCCATTAAAATTCGAACCTATTCTGAAGCAGACGCTTTGGGGGGGCGACAAAATTATTCCGTTCAAGCATTTGAACTCAGACTTGAAAGGAGTAGGAGAAAGCTGGGAGATTTCCGGCGTTGAGGACAATGAATCCGTAGTGGCTAATGGTCCGGATAAAGGTTTAACTTTGGCCGATATGGTAAGAAAGTATCGTGAGGAACTGGTTGGTGAAGCGAATTATGCCCGTTTCGGCAACAAATTTCCGCTGCTCATTAAGTTCATCGACGCCAAACAGGATTTGTCAATCCAGGTACACCCAACAGATGAATTGGCGAAGAAACGCCATAATTCGATGGGAAAAACCGAGATGTGGTATGTGGTAGATGCCGACAAAGGAGCTAAGTTGCGTTCAGGATTCTCTGAACAGATTACCCCGAAAGAATATAAAGAACGCGTGTTGAACAATACGATTACCGACGTATTGCAGGAATATGAGATCCATCCGGGTGATGTGTTCTTCCTTCCTGCCGGACGTGTACACAGCATCGGGGCAGGCTCTTTCATCGCCGAGATTCAGCAAACCTCTGATATAACTTATCGTATCTACGATTTCAACCGTAAAGATGCGAATGGTAAAACCCGCGAACTTCACACCGATTTAGCCCGTGAAGCCATCAACTACGAAGTGTTGGATGACTATCGCACTAAATACGAACCGCTGAAGGACGAACCGGTAGAACTGGTTGCCTGCACCTACTTCACGACTTCTCTGTATGACATGACTGAAGAAATCAGTTGCGACTATTCAGAACTCGATTCATTCGTGATCTTTATCTGTATGGAAGGATCCTGCAAGATGAGAGACAATGAAGGTAATGAACTGACTGTTAGTGCAGGAGAATCTATCTTGTTGCCTGCTACCACGCAAGATGTCACTATCACTCCCGAAGGAGGAAATGTGAAATTGCTGGAAACATACGTATAGTGGTATCCCGCATATCGTTTAAGTCATCCGGCTTTGATCCATTGTAAGGATGGGCAAAGCCGGATGTTTTTTATAGAATGATTCGTTCTTTTGCCGTTTGCCAAATGGCATAATATATAAAATAACTAATGATGTAATGAGAAACAAAAAAGGATTTAGCCGGTGTGCGGAATTCTACATCGGCCGTTTACGAAAGGAGGGACGCCATTCTACGGCGCATGTCTACAAGAATGCTCTCTTTTCTTTCGGTAAGTTTTGTGGCACGTTCAATGTGTCGTTCAGACAAATCACCCGTGAGAGTTTACGGCGTTATAGTCAGTATCTTTACGAGTGTGGCTTGAAGCCCAACACGATTTCTACGTATATGCGTATGCTTCGTAGTATCTACAATCGGGGAGTGGAGGCGGGTGGCGCGCCTTATGTGCCACGATTATTTCATGATGTTTATACCGGGGTGGATGTTCGTCAGAAAAAGGCTTTGCCTGCTGTCGAATTGCATAAGCTTTTGTATGAAGATCCCAAGTCGGAGCGTTTACGCCGTACGCAGGCTATTGCTGCCCTGATGTTCCAGTTTTGTGGAATGTCATTTGCCGATTTAGCCCATCTGGAGAAGTCGGCCTTGAATCAGAATGTGTTGCGATACAATCGTATTAAAACCAAAACTCCGATGAGCGTGGAAGTACTTGATACTGCAAAGGAAATGATTAATCAGCTCCGTAACAGGGGAGATTCTCATCCCGATTGTCCGGATTATCTGTTTGACATTCTTAGCGGCGATCGGAAACGTCAGGATGAAAGAGGTTACCGGGAGTATCAGTCAGCTCTCCGCCGATTCAACAATCGTTTGAAAGATTTGGCAAGAGCCTTACGTCTGCAATCTCCTGTCACTTCCTACACGCTTCGCCATTCCTGGGCAACGACAGCGAAGTATCGGGGAGTACCAATTGAAATGATTAGTGAATCATTGGGCCATAAATCTATTAAAACCACACAAATCTATTTAAAAGGCTTTGGGCTTAAAGAACGTACGGAGGTAAATAAAGGGAATTTATCTTACGTTAGAAACTGCTGTGTAGGCAGGGATAAGAGTGTAAAGTTCTGATAATCAGAACTGGTGTATGTGTGTTACTTCTTAGGTAACGGAACTTAAATTTGACGCAAAGATAGACAAAAACATAGATAGTAAGCAAATATTCTTCCATTTTTTTTCATTTTATCTAAAATATAGGGAAAAAACTATCTGAACATGAAATAACTTTATTTTCATGCTCTATACTTTTTATTGCCTAATCTCCGGATTTTTCCTGTTGAGTATTAGGCAGTTTCCTTCTTACGCCCTATTTCTATATGTGATTTCCATTTTTTATTGAGATGTGTGCCTTGTGTATGTATTGTCCGTTACCTAAGAAGTAACGGAATAACATGGGGTAAAAAAAACATGATTTTAACAAAACCAAAATCACTTAGTGCTGGGCCTAGCGATGGGACAGGGGAAGGCGTAGCACACTCTAAACGCTGGTATGTTGCTCTGGTTCGAATGCACCACGAGAAGAAGGTAGCCGAACGTTTAGACAAAATGGGGATCGAGAATTTCGTTCCTGTCCAACAAGAAATTCATCAGTGGAGTGACCGTCGTAAGATGGTGGAGTCTGTCCTTCTTCCAATGATGGTGTTTGTTCACGTTAATCCGAAAGAACGCAAAGAAGTTCTGGGTTTTTCTACAGTCAGCCGTTATATGGTGATGCGAGGTGAGAGTTCTCCAGCGGTAATTCCAGATGAGCAGATGGCTCGTTTTCGTTTCATGCTCGACTATTCAGAGGAAGCTATTTGTATGAACAGCTCCCCTTTGGCACGTGGTGAGAAGGTTCGTGTTGTGAAAGGACCTCTGACCGGGCTGGTTGGTGAACTGGTCAATGTAGATGGTAAAAGCAAGATTGCCGTCCGGTTGAATATGCTGGGATGCGCTTGCGTTAATATGCCTATTGGTTATGTCGAGGCTATCTGCGAGAAAAACTAGTACTCGTTCATCATTTATCCACAATTTACATGAATATGAAGTTTTCTTGTGCTTTTGCACTGATATTCTCTTTCTTCTTCTTTTCGGCTTGTCAATCCTATAAGAAAGTACCTTATTTGCAGGATGCGGAGATTTTGAAACAGGCGAATACGCAAGTAGCCCCTGTTCAGGACGCCAGGTTGATACCGGGAGATGAGGTTTCCATTCTTGTTTCTACTTCCGATCCGGTTGTTTCGCAGCCATTCAATGCGCAAGGCAGTACCTTTCTGTTGGATGACCAGGGAAATATCAATTATCCGGTTTTGGGTAAACTTCCTTTAAACGGATTAACGAGCCGCGAAGCTGAAAACCTGATAACGGAGAGACTGAAATCTTACGTGAAAGAAAGACCTACGGTAGTAGTCCGTATGTCTGGCTTTAAAGTTTCGGTTTTGGGAGAAGTGGCGTCTCCGGGTGTTTATCCGGTGGTGAATGAGCAGATCAATGTACTCGAAGCCCTTGCCATGGCAGGAGATCTGACCATTTATGGTGTTCGTGATAATGTGAAACTAATCCGCGAAGACAAGAACGGGCATAAACAGTTTGTTACACTCAATCTGAACGACGCGGATTTGTTATTATCTCCTTACTATCAGTTGCAACAGAATGACATCCTGTATGTCACTCCCAATAAAACCAAAGCACAGAGCGCGGACATCGGCACAAGTACTACGATGTGGGTTTCGGGATTTTCTATCTTAGTGTCTATTGCCAGTCTGCTGGTCAATATACTTAGATGATCCTTACAACTCTCCATATTCTTTGATACAGTTAAAACACGGACATTCCTTCATCGGATTTAAATCATGATGGCCTACAATCAATGCTTTGGGGAATCTTTTTCTCAATTCGCGGAGCAAAGCGAGCAAAGAACCTCGTTGCGCCAATGTACGTGTGTCTTGGGGACGTCCGGCAATATCCAGCCCTCCTTCGTAACAAATACCTATCGAATGGGTGTTATGGTTACGGCAGTGTGCCCCGACCTTTTCCAGAGGACGGCCTTGGCAAATTTCTCCATTGCGGGTGATGTAGAAATGGTAACCGATGTCACGGAATCCACGGTGTTGGATATGATCTTGTCGGCAAGCCTCTGCCGAAAGGAATTTTCCTTCCGGCGTGGCACTGCAATGAATGATAATCAGCGTGATGGTGCGCATGGAGCTACATACAACTTTGTACTCCGATCAAGCCTCCGATAGCGGTGGCAACGGTGATAATCACTTTGATAATGAAGCTCCATACGGAGCGGGGAGAAGATGAATTACTCATGACATTGTTTTTTTAAAGATTAAAAATTGGATTTAGATAAGATAAGTCCTTCACTAAATGAAGGACTTACAGAAGATAAGAAACTAGGATTAGGCAGCCGGGTCAGGTGCTTCACCGCTTCCGCCTGGATTCGGATCAGGAGTATTGCCTGAATCGGAATCTCCACCAGGGGTAGTTGGTTTCTGATACTCCGCTTGCTGCTTCAGTTGACTGTCGAGTTTCAGGTTGGTAGTCGACAAATTACCGGTGGCACGAGCTTTCAGGCGCATACCTGTGATGTTTTTCTCTAACGAAAAATCTTCCAGTGTTTCAGCCGCCTTACTTCGGATGCCTACCCCAAAGATGGCAAGGTCGTCGATTTTCACGCATTTGCCGTCGAGCAGCAATTCTTTGATGCAGTCTACCATGTCAGAAAGTACACCTTTGATGACACCACCGGAATACGGTGAATTGTGTTTCGACATGTGTTCGGCAAGCTTGGCCAAATCAAACGTCTCGTCGCTTACCGCACGGGCGAACCACTTGCCTGCATTCAGGCCTTTCTGCTGTTGGTTTTGATAAATTTTGTAACGAATCATAAAATAATAAATTAAAGGGTTAAACATATTGTCCGGGGATTCTTTTCCCTTCCGACAATACAAAGATACTACCCTGAAACATCGATAAATCAATTGTTTGCGATTGCGCACGATTGTTGTCAATTATATGTCGTAATGGTCGTTTATTCAATGGAAAAGCGTTGGTTATGTGGTACTATTTTGTTATTTTTGTAACTGTAAATCAAAATTTTATCCATTATGACCGAATTCAAAATACGTGCCTATGGGCGCATGGAACTGGCGCAACTTTATTCTCCGACACTTACCGACATTGCTGCTTATCGAAAAATGAAGAAATGGATCTCTTTATGTCCCGGACTTCTGCAACGTCTGTACGACTTAGGGTACGAATCAAAGCGTCGCTCATTCACACCGTTGGAGGTGAGAGTGATTGTGGACGCCTTGGGAGAACCTTGAAGAAGTTGAGAGTTGAGAATTGAGAGTTGAAAAATGAAAGTGGGAAATGGCGAGAGGAATAGAAGCGTTTTGTGTGGGATAAAGCGGTGCTTTATGGTTGCTAAACCTATGCTTTACGAACGCTAAAGCGATGCTTTATTAAAATACAAGAAATACACTTTTACTCCCGTTTCCCTAACACACGCACACATGCGTGCGCGTATAAATGCCTTTATCGTCTGCGTTGGTAAACAACCCTTTCTTTATCAGACGGTTCAACCAGCCGAAAGCAGTGTTAGGTTTGATTTTCATGACTGTAGCCTGCTCCGACAACTGTGCACGGGTGAATTGGTTGCCCATCGCTTCGAAAAGTGCATCCCGGTCGGCATTGGCTCTATGTTTGACTTCTGTGGAAGGAAGAAAAGACAAGATATGCGTGGCATGACGATAAAGCGGAGTTACAAGCTCCAGGACCGCTTTAAAATCTTCAGTGGTGATCGTTACATCCCAACGGGTGATAATGCCGTCTTTGATATTATCAGTGGTAATCTCCTTATCAGGAGTAAGCAGATGGATAGAAGAATTCTTGAATTGGTAAGGTTGATCACATTCCAGTGCACGTATCATAGCTACTTCCGCCATGATGCGGCACGTGTTGACAGCCAGTCGGGCGATGGAACTGCTCATTTCGTTGTCGTTGGCAAGCCCCGAACGGAAGAACAAATCGGAAAAGAGAGTGTTGAACTCTTGCTTTTGCTCATCGGTGAGCCGGAGCGTATGGACTCCATGGGTTTTCATCAGGTCGAGTTGCTTTTTCCATTCCAGGCCTATGTCTGTGAAGATAGCTTCCAGATCGGCTTCGCCACTTTCAAACTGATTGATCCATGCCCATATACCATGCATGTAATAAAACAGTTGGCGCGAGAACAAGCCGTTCTCTGTCGAGGGAATAAGTGGTTTCACTTGTGCGGGCGTACCGGAAAGCAGGACGGACAGATAGCTTTTCTTTACTTCCCGGTATTCCTGGTCGGTACGCCGGTTGTACGACAAACGGTCATGGTCGAACGCTTTGCGGAGCGTGTCGCTCCAGTGTCCGTATTCCGAGCCGATGGCAGCAGAAATAGTATCTGCTTCCGTTTCGCAGATAAGTCCCGTGCCGTTGGCATCCATGATATTTTGCAAAATACCTGTTCCGGTGTTATTGCCCGAGATGAGAAACATTCTGTTTTTGGGCATTTGGGGAGCTTCCACTTTGCTACGCTCTTTTCCCATGACGTCGTAGGCGGCTTTCTCTTTTTTGTAAGCCTTGACCTCTTCCGCTACTTGCTGGCGGATCTCGTCATGGATAGGTTCGACGAGCAGACGGATAAGCGAAAGAATTCCCTTGCCCGAGGCAGAAGGAGCCACGATGAAACTTTGCAGGCAAGGAGACTGGAGTTTGCCGGCGTATGGACATCTTACATATCGTTCCATGCTGGCACCTATGGCAGTCAATGCTCCGAGCAGCATGACATCACGCTGGGTAGGGCTGGTGGCATAGCTCATGATGAGCAAGAGGATTTTCGGCCAGTCCGCTTCGGGGAAAGTGGGCAATGGCTGGTTCGGGTCACTGCCGTTCAGCAGTTCTTCGGATTCGTCCGGTTCGTCATTCTCCACCTTATTATATACGTGTGCGTGTGTGAGAACTTTGGACGGTGTATTTTCCGTATTTTTTGTATTTTTACGGTTGTTCATAACTTCTTCTTTGCAGAGGATTACACCTGCCATCTCAGCAAGATGGAAAGCCGTGCCCAGGTGCACTTCTCCATGTTGGGTAGTGAGAGTATTGGAGAATATCCGTTCGGCATGTTCACGTTGATACTTGGCGGACACCCGGCACAAACGATGAAAAAACTCACGTCCCGCTTCGCCGCAATCTGTTGCGATGGCGAATGCCAGTTGTACATATTCAGCATAGGTAGGAGCAATATCCGCTCCTGCAGTTTCAACCGCTTCAGTGAGGCGGCGTAAAGATTCAATATCAGTCATTATTTTGATTTATGATTTATAATTATGTTTTATGGTTATTCGTTGGTGGTTCTAAATAATGCACCCGGATCATGGCAAAGGAAACAGGATCTCACAATGTCTTTACCGGAAAAGTCCACGCCTTTTTTCTTTTCTCCGAAAGGAGGAGGTGTTCCTGTACCATAGATCATTACAGTGTATAGCATTGCTAACTTCATTTTTTCCGTGATACAGTTTGCGTTATCGGCCATGGGTAAATGATTGTAGGGTATAAAGGCTTTTACGCCCCGTCCGCTAGGACTGATAAACGTGAGCACAGGGTGGAGAAGAGGGTCATTGAACAACGTTTTACGCATCTCCACTGCTTCCTGATAGGAGGTGAGATAGTCTATATCTACTACTGTTAGGAGGGAAGGATCTATGAGGCATTTGCTGCTGCGACGCGAGAACGTACCACAGGGAGTCACGTATGGTAATAGTGATGCTTTTGCCGTCCGTATATCTGCGGAGTTGCGTACTTGTTCGGTCAGAACTTTGAGATTCTCGTTGCAGGTAATCATTTGAAAGACTTGCTCTACGGAGACTTCGCAGCTGGGAATAAGCGTAGGAGGAGTAACTAATTGTCCGTGTTCGTCTTTAATGGGCGCAATGGGAGGCATGAAATAAGACATTCTAAAATCGTTTGTCATAACGTATCTAATTATTGATTATCGCCTTGAATTTTCAAAACGCGGGGCGAAGGTAGGAATAGCTTTTAAATCAACTGTTCTGACATATCAGAACAGTTATAGATAGAATCATGTATTATTTAATAACTTTAACAATTAACAGAATTACAAAAATGAAAAAGTACTCTCATGTAGCACTCGGCCTTTTCATCGCCGAGCAGTTTAAGAAAGCAGGTGTGAAGATAGCTCCCATGTGCGCTGAAATAGGTTTGGGCAAAGCTGTCTACTATGCAAAGGTTATAAAAGGAGAGACGTTCGTTTAAGTCATTTCACCCGTCTTTTGGCTTACTTCTATGACTGTCATACCAAAGAGGAATTTCGAGCCAAAGTAATTGAATGGATCGACCGTTATATCGATTATCGTGAGAAACACGGGTGATGGGAAAGAATTTTAATCAGTTGATAATAAAATAATGCAGGAAGTCCAACGTTTCAATAAAGTCCTAAAATCTTTTGTCCTTCTAGGGGACATCATCTTATTGAACTTGCTGTTATGGATGTTTACTTCGATTTGGGAAAACCGGTCTCCATTTGAGTATTCAATGCCTCTTCTCCAGAACATGGCTCTGATGACTTTATGTTATCTGGTTTGCAACATCCGTTCGGGAGTGATCCTTCATCGTCCGGTGGTTCGCCCGGAACAAATAATGCTTCGGGTGGCCCGGAATATGATTCCTTTTGTATTGATAGTCTTTGGGCTTTCATACATATTCCATTTTGAATGTGTCAATCTGCGTCAGTTGGGGATATTTTATGTAGTTCTCATTATCGTGATCATTTCCTATCGTCTGACGTTCCGATCTATTCTGGAGCTTTATCGTAAAAGTGGGAAAAATGTTCGAAAGGTAGTGTTGGTGGGTAGCCATGAAAATATGCAGGAACTTTACCATTCCATGACGGATGATCCGACATCCGGGTATCGTGTATTGGGATATTTTGAAGATTTTCCGTCAGACCGCTATCCTATGAATATAGCTTATTTGGGGCAGCCGTGTGAAGCTGTTGATTATTTGGCTCGTAATGCGGGAAAGGTGGACCAGCTTTATTGCAGCCTTCCTTCCGCCCGTAGTGCTGAAATAGTGCCGATTATCAACTATTGTGAGAATCATCTGATTCGTTTTTTCAGCGTTCCCAATGTCCGGAACTATCTGAAACGGAGAATGTATTTTGAAATGTTAGGTAATGTTCCGGTACTTTCTATCCGTCGTGAGCCACTTGAGTTATTGGAAAATCGTATGATGAAACGTGGTTTTGATATTATTTGCTCGCTACTGTTCCTTTGTACTTTTTTCCCGATTATATACATCATTGTGGGACTGGCTATAAAGATAAGTTCGCCTGGACCTGTCTTTTTCAAACAGAAACGAAGCGGGGAGGATGGTCGTGAATTCTGGTGCTATAAGTTTCGTTCGATGCGGGTGAATGCTCAATGTGATACATTACAGGCTACAGAACATGATCCTCGTAAAACCCGAATTGGTGATCTGATTCGTAAGACGAATGTGGATGAACTTCCTCAATTTATTAATGTCCTGAAAGGGGATATGTCTTTAGTGGGTCCCCGTCCGCACATGTTGAAGCACACAGAAGAATATTCTCATTTAATAAATAAATATATGGTCCGTCATTTTGTAAAGCCTGGCATTACAGGTTGGGCACAAGTGACAGGTTTCCGTGGAGAAACGAAGGAGCTTTGGCAGATGGAAGGACGTGTGCAACGTGACATCTGGTATATCGAGCATTGGACGTTTCTTTTGGATTTATATATCATGTATAAAACTGTGTATAACGTAATCCGCGGGGATAAAGAGGCTTATTAGGTGAGGAATTGGAAATTGAATAAAGATTAAATCAATAGTTGTAATTTACATGAGTAGGTGGTTATGAGAAAATTGAAACGATTGACTTTGGGTGCGTTACTCGCTTTTTTGCTGGTATCCTGCCAGTCATATAAGAAAGTGCCTTATTTGCAGGATACGGCTTTTGTGAATGATACAGAACAGACTGTTCGTCAGACAGGTGTGGAGGTTATGCCCAAGGATTTGTTGACGATTGCCGTATCTTGTTCTACTCCGGAACTGGCTGCACCTTTCAATCTGGTAAATTCGGGTACTGCTAGTGGAACGGAGGGAAAGACGATAGGACAAGGAGCTGCATCATCTGCTCTACAGCAATATTTGGTAGATAATCAGGGGAATATCAACTTTCCGGTGTTGGGCGAGATTCATGTAGGTGGATTGACTAAACTGGAAATAGAAAACCTGATTATAGATAAGTTGAAGGTTTATTTGAAAGAAGCGCCGCTTGTAACTGTACGTATTGTTAATTATCGGATTTCGGTATTGGGGGAAGTCACTAAGCCAGGCAGCTTTGTAGTCTCTAACGAGAAGATTAATTTGCTGGAAGCGCTCGCTATGGCAGGTGATTTGACTATTTATGGTATGCGCGATAATGTGAAATTAATCCGAACCGGACAGGATAATAAGCAGGAAATTATTACTATGGACTTGAATAAGGCTGAAACGGTATTGTCTCCTTATTATCAGTTGCAGCAGAATGATATTATTTATGTGACACCTAATAAGACGAAGGCTAAGAATTCGGATATTGGGGCCAGTACCAGCCTGTGGTTCTCCGGCATTTCAATTTTGATGTCAATAGCCAATTTATTAATAACTATATTACGATAAAATTAATAAAATAATTGATCAACAATGAAAGAAAACCCGTACGAAAATAATATGAATGAACAGGATGAGGAGAAAATCAATTATCAGGAACTTCTTTTCAGATATATAATCCATTGGCCTTGGTTTGTCGCTTCTGTTCTGGTCTGTCTGATAGGTGCCTGGGTGTATTTGCATTTTCAGACTCCCGTGTATCAGGTTTCCGCTTCCATCATGATTAAGGATGATAAGAAGGGCGGTGGTTCTACAGATTTGGAGAACTTGGGAATAGGTGGAGTAATTACTTCCACGCAAAGTATTGATAATGAAATAGAAGTCTTACGTTCAAAAACGATATTGAAAGAAGTGGTCAATAATCTGGAACTTTATATCACTTATTATGATGAGGATGAATTTCCGGAAAAAGAGTTATATCAGACTTCTCCAGTCATAGTAAACCTGACTGCCCAAGAAGCGGATAAATTGCCGGGTTCTGCTTTGCTTGCCATGAAATTGTCTCCTGAAGGCGTTCTGGATGTAAACCTGAAAGTCGGTTTGAATGAATATAATCAGCGTTTTGAAAAACTGCCTGCCGTCTTACCTACTGACGCGGGTACGTTTGGATTTGCGTTGAAAGATTCATTGTCAGGTGGTCAGATGGAGGGGTATAAGGGTGAACGGCATATCCGCGCAGTGGTCAGCCGGCCATTTGGAGTGGCAAAGGGATATCAGGGCGCGTTAAGTATAGCCCCGACTTCTAGGACTACTTCTGTTGCCGTGGTCTCATTGATGAATACGAATATACAACGTGCCCGTGACTTTATCAATAAGTTGATGGAGATGTATAACCAGAATACGAATAATGACAAGAATGAGGTGGCTGAAAAGACGAGGGAATTTATCAATGAGCGTATTAAAATTATAGACGAGGAACTGGGTAGTACGGAGGATAAGCTGGAAGCTTTTAAAAGAAACGCAGGCTTGACGGACATTAGCAGTGACGCTCAACTGGCCGTATCCGGAAATGCGGAATATGAGAAGAGGCGTGTGGATAACGGAACACAGATAAATTTAGTTCGTGATCTCATTAAATACATCAATAATCCGTTGAATGAGTATGAGTTGTTGCCTGGTAATATTGGTTTGTCTGACGCTGGACTGACCACCCAGATAGGACGTTATAATGAATTGATAATCGAACGTAAGCGTTTGCTTCGTACTTCTACGGAGAGTAATCCGATGATTGTGAATCTGGATACAAGTATTCGTGCAATGAAGTCAAACGTGCAGGCTGCAATTAATGGAACTTTGCAGGGCTTACTGATTGTCAAGGCTGATTTGGAGCGTGAGGCGGGCCGCTTCTCCCGTCGTATCAGTGACGCTCCGGGACAGGAACGGCAATATGTGAGTATTGCACGTCAGCAGGAAATCAAGGCAGGGCTTTATTTGATGCTTTTGCAGAAACGTGAAGAGAATGCTATTACGTTAGCTGCTACTGCGAATAATGCCAAGATTATTGACGAACCAGTGGCGACAGGAGGACCGCTTTCTCCAAAACCTAACATGGTTTATATGATTGCTCTGGTACTAGGAGTGGGTATGCCTGTTGGCGTCATTTTTCTGATAGGTCTAACGAAATTTAAGATTGAAGGTCGTGGTGATGTGGAGAAATTAACAAGGTTACCTATTGTCGGTGATGTACCGTTAACCAACGAGAAAGCAGGTTCTATTGCTGTGTTTGAGAATCAAAATACTTTAATGAGTGAGACTTTCCGTCATATCCGTACTAACCTTCAGTTTATGCTTGAGAATGATCAGAAAGTAATTTTAGTGACTTCGACAGTTAGTGGTGAGGGCAAGTCTTTTATTTCTTCAAATCTTGCGATTAGTCTGTCTTTGTTAGGAAAGAGGGTAGTAATTGTAGGGCTTGATATTCGTAAACCCGGTTTGAATAAAATTTTTAATATCCCTCGAAAGGAGCAAGGAATTACTCAATACCTGTCAAATCCGGAGAAGAATCTAATGGATTTCGTTCAGCCTTCGGATGTTAGTAAGAATTTATATATTCTTCCTGGTGGAATAGTACCACCTAATCCTACGGAATTACTGGCTCGTGATGGTTTAGATAAAGCGATTGAAACATTGAAAAAGAACTTTGACTATGTAATTTTGGATACTGCCCCTGCTGGTATGGTTACTGATACTTTGCTTGTAGGTCGTGTTGCTGACTTGTCTGTTTATGTATGTCGTGCTGATTATAGCCGAAAAGCAGAGTTTACCTTGATTAATGAGTTGGCTGCTGATAATAAACTTCCCAATATCTGTACCATTATTAATGGTCTTGATCTCAAAAAGAAGAAATATGGTTATTATTATGGTTACGGTAAATATGGTAAATACTATGGTTATGGTAAACGTTATGGCTATGGATACGGCTATGGAGATACGGTAAAGGAAGAATAAATACCTAAAATAGTAAGTACTCAACAATAATAATATATGAATATAGCAATTGTAGGCACAGGCTATGTTGGCTTGGTGTCCGGTACTTGTTTTGCAGAAATGGGTGCCACTGTGACTTGTGTTGACGTAGATACCAATAAGATCAGCAAGTTGAAAGCAGGTGAAATGCCTATTTATGAACCGGGGTTGGAAGAATTGGTAAAACGCAACGTTGGCTATGGGCGTCTTCACTTCACAACGGATTTGATCGAAGTTTTGGATGATGTGGAAGTCGTCTTTTCCGCAGTAGGAACTCCTCCTGACGAAGATGGTAGCGCCGATCTGAAGTATGTGCTTGCCGTAGCCCGCCAGTTTGGACAAAACATCAATAAATATACCATTCTGGTCACTAAATCTACTGTACCTGTAGGTACTGCTCAAAAGGTGAAGGCTGTCATTCAAGAGGAGTTGAACAAGCGTGGGGCAGATATTCCCTTCGATGTAGCTAGTAACCCCGAATTCTTGAAAGAGGGTGCCGCTATCAAAGACTTTATGAGTCCTGATCGGGTGGTGGTTGGCGTTGAGAGCAAGAAAGCCGAAGAGGTGATGACCAAGCTTTACCAACCTTTCTTGCTCCAGAATTTCCGTGTAATCTTTATGGATATTCCTTCCGCTGAAATGACTAAGTATGCTGCCAATGCTATGCTGGCTACCCGTATCAGCTTTATGAACGATATTGCTAATTTGTGCGAGCGGGTAGGGGCTAACGTAGACCATGTACGCAAAGGCATTGGGGCTGATGTACGTATCGGGCAAAAATTCCTTTATGCCGGTTGCGGATATGGCGGTAGCTGTTTCCCAAAAGATGTGAAAGCTTTGCTGCATACAGGTATTGACAACGGTTATCACATGGAGGTGATTGAAGCTGTGGAGCGTGTTAACGATCGTCAGAAGAATATTGTTTATGATAAACTTATTCGTTTGATGGGTGATGTAAAAGGAAAGACCATTGCTATGTTAGGTTTAGCTTTTAAACCTGATACTGATGATATGCGTGAAGCTCCAGCTCTAGTAGTCATTGATAAGTTGCTGAAGGATGGTGCTACCGTGAAAGTGTTTGATCCCATCGCTATGCCTGAATGTAAACGTCGTATCGGCAATGTTGTGACTTATACTGAAAATCTCTATGACTGTGCCGATGGTGCTGATGCATTGCTATTAATGACTGAATGGAGACAATTCCGCTTACCTACTTGGAACGTAATTCAGAAAGTGATGACTGATAAGTATATTGTAGATGGACGTAATATCTGGAATCGTGTGGAGCTGGAAGAAATGGGATTTAGTTATACACGGATTGGCGAGAAATAAAATAGAATGGAAAATAAATTAATTACAGTAACTTCTCCTCTTCTACCTCCTTTGGGAGAGTTTCAGAAGATGATTGCTGACATATATGCCAGCAAATGGATTACAAACAATGGAACCTTTCATAGACAGCTAGAAAAAGAGTTGGCGGCTTATTTGAAAGTCCCTTATCTTAGTTTGTTTACCAATGGTACTCTCCCCCTTATCACTGCTTTGCAGGCATTGCGTATTAAGGGTGAAGTAATTACTACTCCTTATAGTTTTGTTGCTACTACCCATAGTTTGTGGTGGAATGGCATTAAGCCTGTATTTGTTGATATAGATCCTGCTACGGGCAATATTGACCCGAATAAGATTGAAGCAGCTATCACTCCCAACACTACCGCTATTATGCCGGTGCATGTATACGGAAAGCCATGTGATACTGAAGCGATTCAAGAAATTGCAGATAAATATGGATTGAAAATAATTTATGACGCTGCTCATGCTTTTGGTGTTGAGGTGAATGGAGAAAGCATCCTGAATGCGGGTGACTTGTCTACATTGAGTTTTCATGCTACCAAGGTATACAATACCATTGAGGGTGGGGCATTGGTGATGCACGATGAGAAGATGAAGAAACGTATTGATTATCTCAAAAACTTTGGTTTTGCGGATGAGGTTACTGTAGTAGCTCCGGGCATTAATAGTAAGATGGACGAAATGCGTGCTGCTTACGGCTTACTCAATTTGAAGCAAGTGGATGCTGCCATTGAAGCACGTCATCAAGTAGCGGTCAAGTATCGTGAGGTGCTGCGTAATGTAGAAGGCATTTCTTTTTTTGATGATATGCCAGGGGTTCGTCACAACTACAGTTACTTCCCGATTTTTATTGACGAGAGTGAATATGGTATGACGCGTGATGAACTCTATTTTAAGATGAAAGAACAGGGGGTATTGGGGCGTAGATATTTCTATCCACTGATAAGTACTTTTTCTACTTATAAAGGATTAGAGAGTGCAGCTTCTTCTAATTTACCAAATGCGCATAAAATGGCTGATAGTGTTATTTGTTTGCCAATGCATCATGCTTTGAGTGATGGAGATATTAAGAGAATCCTAGATACTGTAATAAGATGAAGAATCTGTTGATTGTTGGAGCGAGAGGTTGGGGGCGAGAAGTGTATGCTTCTATATCCAAGTCTAAGGAAATTATTGATGGAGAAATGGTTATCAAAGGATTTCTAGATAGTAAGTCTGATGCATTTGAAGGATTGAGAGGAACTTTTCCTCCAATAATATCTTCTCCTGAGAATTATGAATTAAAGGAAGACGACATATTTTTTGTAGCCTTAGGTGATTCGAAATGGAGAAAGCATTATGCCGAGTTGCTAAAAAATAAGGGAGCGAAATTTTACACATATATTGCTGACGAATCATTTATTAATGAAACCTCAATGATAGGAGAAGGATCTTATGTAGCAAGATGGTGTGCAATTTCTGATAATGTAACAATTGGAGAACATGTAATTGTTCACC
Source organism: Bacteroides luhongzhouii (assembly GCF_009193295.2). Lineage (NCBI taxonomy): Bacteria > Pseudomonadati > Bacteroidota > Bacteroidia > Bacteroidales > Bacteroidaceae > Bacteroides > Bacteroides luhongzhouii. The sequence continues at coordinate 3,624,089 of NZ_CP059973.1, forward strand.
CATATACAAATATTGGGCATGATGCTGTCGTAAAAGATTATGCATCTCTCTTAACAAATGTTTTTATTGGTGGAGCGGCTGAAGTTGGCGAAAGTGCGCAAATGAGCCCTAAGTCCATGATAATACCACATAAGAAGATAGGAAATAATGTCATGGTAGGTGCAGGAAGCGTGGTAATTCGCAATATTAAAGATGGGCTAAGTGTCCACGGAAATCCCGCAGTAAAACTAAAATTTTAATTTATTATTCGCATAAATAATCGATATGAAATCATTAGAAGAATTTGTAGAGCTCTTTGCAGAGCAGTTTGATGAGACAGGTGCTGCAGAATTTTCAGCAGATAAGAATTTCCGTGAATTAGATGAGTGGTCATCTCTCATCGCATTATCAATCATAGCTATGGTTGATGATGAGTTTGATATAACTTTGGTAGGAGACGATATCAAGAACTCTAATACAATTCGTGACATTTATGATATTGTTGCAAGTAAAGCTTAATATATGCAGAATCCTTTTTCTTTAGAAGGCAAAACTATTTTGGTGACCGGTGCTTCAAGCGGTATCGGTCGCCAAACTTGTATTGAATGTTCTCGAATGGGTGCAGCCGTGATATTAACAGCACGCAGCGAGGAGCGTCTTAATGAAACTCTGTCATTGATGGATGGTGAAGGGCACTGCGTGATAACAGCTGATTTGCTTGATGATACTCAATTAGAGCAATTGATAAAAAAGGTACCAGATATTGACGGAGTGGTTCTTTGTAGTGGTAAGGGATTGACTCTTCCTATGCAGTTTGCTAGTCGTTGTAAGATGGACGATATTTTTAATACGAATTTTTTTGCTCCTTTTGAATTACTCCGTTCGCTATATAAGAAGAAAAGGATCCGTAAACAGGGAAGTGTCGTGGCACTAGCATCGCTTGGAGGCACTCAGGTTTTCAGTGGCTCGAATGGCGTGTATGGCGCCTCAAAGGCTGCTTTAAACTCTGCCATGATGTTTTGTGCCAAGGAATTTTCACCTCGAAATATTCGAGTAAACTGTATTTGTCCGGGTATGGTTGATACTCCTCTTATTCATCGAGGTACAGTTACAGAAGAGCAACTTAAAGAGAATGAAAAACTCTATCCCCTAGGACGCTATGGAAAACCAGAAGACATTGCTTATGCTGCAGTGTATCTGTTGAGTGATGCGTCTTCATGGGTAACGGGTCAGCAAATGGTATTGGATGGAGGAATTTCTATTAAATAATATATAAGAAATATGAATCTACAAGAAGAAGTAAAGCAGATTGTAGCAGATAGCTTGGAACTCGATTCTAGTACATTGGATTGTGATATGGAAATCTTTGATATGGAAGGATATGATTCTATGCGAAGCGTGATGATATTATCTAAGATTGAGGAAACTTTTGATATAATGATACCCGAGGATGATATTTTTGATATCACAACGATAAATGAATGGGTGTCAGAAATTGAAAAGATACAGAAATAAAGAAATTGTAATGTACAAGCATAGCCCTTTGTTAAATGTCGTAATTGCTAATGCGCAAAAGCATCCGACCAAGACTGCAATCATAATGAATGACACTGAGGTTACTTATAGAGAACTAAATAAAAATGTCCGTAAGGCTGCAGCTGTTCTTAATGGTATGGGGATACAAAAAGGAGACAGAATAATCCTTTCTGCTCACAAAGATATAGAGTATATATATTTATATTTGGGAGCACATATCTTAGGTTTGACCAATGTTATAGTAGATGCAGAATCGAATGAAGATCGTTTGAGTTATATCGAAAAAAAGGTGAATCCAATCTGCTGTTTTGGATATAAAAGTAATTCATTTCCTTCAAAAGGTTTCGAAGAATTAAATTTTGATATTGCTGATGAATATGTAGGAGAAAGCTTGGATATTAATGAGAATGATATTGCCGAGATTCTCTTCACTACAGGAACCACAAGTGCACCCAAGGGAGTATGTCTTTCTTATTACAACATCTATTCTTCGGCAACAAACATCAACGAGTATATAGACAATAGTCAAGAAGATATTGAACTTTTAGCACTACCAATATGCCATTCGTTTGGAATGGGTAGAATCCGCTGTAATCTCATTAAGGGTGCAACTATTGTCATTCTGAGTAATTTTGCGAATGTAAGGGCTTTTTTGAAAGCTTTTGAAAAGTATCATATAACGGGTTTTGGAGTAGTTCCAGCAGCATGGGCCTATATTCGTAAGATGAGCGGAACTCGTATTGCAAAGTATGCAGAACAGGTACACTACATTGAAATCGGAAGTGCTGCAATGTCGGTAGATAGTAAAAAAGAAATGCTGCAGATGTTCCCTAATACTCGTATTTGCATGCACTATGGACTGACCGAAGCTTCGAGAAGCTGTTTCCAGGAGTTTCATGATATCCAGCATCTTGATAGTATAGGAAAGGCTGTATGCGACAAGGTAGAAGTAATCGTATGCGACAGTATTGGTAATGAGGCTGCTGTTGGAGAAAAAGGTGAAATCTGCGTAAAGGGAAATATGGTCATGGAGCATTATTTGGAGGACTCTGACAACTGCAATGCGTTCTATGGTGATTATTTTCGAACAGGCGACTGTGGATACAAAAATGAAGAAGGATATATTTATCTTCTTGGGCGGGAAAAGGAACTTATCAATGTAGGTGGTAAAAAAGTATCGCCGATGGAAGTAGAAGATGCAATCATATCATTAGGTGTAGGCGATTGTGTTTGCGTACCAAAGAAAGATGAGGAAGGAATAATGGGAGAACTAGTTTTCTGCTATATTCTTAAAGATTCCACTACAATGACATTCCAAGAGATATCAGAAAAATTGGAAGATAAGTTGGAAATCTACAAACGCCCAGTGGCTTATGAATGGATTGAACAGATACCAATGACTTCCTCTGGTAAGAAACAACGAATTCAAATCAAGAAATAAACTATATAGACATGGCATATTTAACAATCAATAAAGTAAAGATGGTTGGTTTGGCAGCATGTGTACCACCAACTATTGAAGAAAATCTATCTTTGCCCATTTTTGCCGATAAGTCGGAAGCCGAAAAAGTAATTGCTTCTACGGGCATAGAAAGAAAGCGAGTTGTAAAACCGGGCACCACTGCAAGCGATTTGTCTTTTCAGGCAATACAATCATTGCTTGATAAAATGGAATGGGAGGCAAATAGTATTGATGCACTTATCTACGTTTGTACGTCACGCGACTATATAGCACCAATTACATCTGCAATTCTGCAAGATAGACTTGGTTTCAGAAATGACTGTTATTGCCTTGATCTACCATTGGGATGTTCCGGATGGGTTTATGGTATGAGTAATCTTTCTTCGATTCTTTCTCATGGACAACTTAAAAGAGGATTGTTAGTTTGTGCAGAGACAAATTCATTAAATCGTTCTCCTAAAGATAAGACGGTAAAACCACTATTTGGCGATGCTGCCACCGTTACTGCTCTAGAATATGATGAATCATTTGAGAAACCAATACAGTTCAATTTTGGAGTTGATGGCAGTGGATACAAGGCTGTATGGACAGAATTTGGCGGTACACGAAATCCAATTACTCTTGAATCAATAGAAGAGAAAGAGGTCGAACCAGGCATTATTCGTAAAGGTACTGATATGGTTGTGAACGGAATGGATGTATTTTCATTTGCCATAAAGGTTCCACCACGCTCTCTTTTGGAGTTTGTTGAGCACTTTGAAATAGACACAGATAAGGTTGATTATTTGTTCCTTCATCAGGCCAACAAGTTTATCGATGACAGGATCCGCAAAAAGTTGAAAATGCCTGAGGAAAAGGTTCCTTTCTGTCTTCAGGACTATGGCAATACAAATAGTGCATCAATTCCATTAGCAATGGTTGTATGTAAGGCTAAAGAACTTCAAAATGGTTCTTTTGATTGTTTGGGCTGCGGTTTTGGTGTTGGACTGGCATGGGGAAATATCCACTATACAGTAGATAAACTGAAGGCAGTCATTATGACAGAATATAAATATTAGTAATATACCGAAATGAAACAAATTGAAGTTACATCAGATAAAGTAAAGATGACAGAAATAGGTCGTCAACTTTATAAAAGAAGAAGGCTCTTTACAAAAGTTCAGGCCGAATCAATAAGAAAAACGATTCTCAAATGATTATTCTGATAAGAAGCAGTTGTATATGGAACTTTTTGGATCCGGAAAAGTATTTGAAGAAGCCCAGGATTATAAATGGTTATCAAATTATAGTGTTGCTGTTCTTGAAGAAGTAATTGAGCAAGATGAAGTTCTAAATAAATTGAACCCTAGTTTAGTAAATAGTGTCATTCAGACACCAATGTTAAAATAAAGGGACCTGTTATTCCAAAGTGGGATTTTCTGATTAGCATGGCTAAAGAAGTGGCTTCCAAAATGGGTCCATCAATTAATTATGTCGGATAGGACTTCGTCCTTACTCCTACTGGCTGGGTGATTATGGAAGGAAACTTTTATGGTGAAACAATGTGGCAAATATGCTATGAAAGGGTATGAAAGAGGATTTCGAGAATCTTATCGGCTGGAAGCAGATATTGGTGGCAATATAATATGGCGGATCTAGAACAATAGTGCGTATGACAGACAATACGAATAATGATTTCAATCGCATCCTGAATACATGGGACGTGATCATGGTCACTTTTGGAGCGATGATTGGGTGGGGATGGGTAGTCGCGAAGTGCTGGATTTGCAGCAGTATAGTGATAAAGTGGTCCGAAATGCGTTTTTTTAAATTTGTAGAAATGGAAATATTATAATAGGGTTATTGACCTATTATAAGAATTAAAGATAATGCGCAATTATATGTTACGACGTTTTGTGTTGACAATTCTTATCATAAATGTGGCATTGGATAAAAGATGTTAGCATTTTTGAAGACAAAATTCGGAAATATTTATCCATCAATTGCATTGGAAGTAGATGTGGCTAACTTGAAAGGATATAATTTCTATATTAAACAAGGATTAAAAAACAAGAAGATAGAGGAAATAAATACCTAATGTTAATATGCAAGTGATTTTTGTCATATTCTCGTATGTACAAGCATACCGAGAATTTCAAATAACTAACGCATAATCTAGAATATAGATATGTATAAAAAATTATCTCCCCCCTATAAGTCTGATATAAAGTTCAAAGAACGAAATTCTAATTTGGAACTATATCGAATTATCGTAATGTTACTCATTGTGGCACATCACTATGTTGTGAATAGTGGATTAATACAAGTGATGGAAAGCGAACCTTTATCTTTGAAGAATTCTTTTTTTTATCTTTATGGGATGTGGGGGAAAACCGGGATAAATTGTTTTGTTCTTATCACGGGGTATTTTATGTGTAAGTCTCATATTACTGTTTATAAATTTTTGAAACTTCTTTTACAAGTAATATTTTATGATGTGGTAATTAATCTATTATTCATAATTGCAGGGTATCAAGAAATGTCATTTTATTCACTTTATCAGATGCTATGGCCGGTGAAGAGTGTAGCAGATGGATTTGTATCATGCTTTTTACTCTTTTATCTTTTCATTCCCTTCCTCAATGTGTTGATTATGAACTTAGATAAACGTATGCATTTATCGCTCATAGCTTTATTATTGTTTATCTATACTTTTCTGGGTACTACAGATTTACGTGTTGACATGAACTATCTTACATGGTTTGTTGTGCTCTATTTCATATCGTCGTATATTCGTCTTTATGGAATAGATATTAGTCGTTTTAAGATAGGTTGGGGCATAATGTCTATATTGTCGATAGTAGTGTCTGCAGGTAGCGTGTTAGTTATTTCTTATATCGGTCATAATACACCTTTACGTGAGTTTGTACTTGTTTCTGATTCCAATCACATATTGGCAGTCGCTACTAGTATTTGTCTTTTTATGTACTTTAAAGATTGGAAACTTAAACATAGCCATTTTATAAATGTGATTGCTACTACTACGTTCGGTGTACTACTAATACATGCCAATAGTGATATTATGCGACAATGGTTGTGGCGTGACACTCTTGACAATGTGGGAGCATACCATACACCTTATGCTATTTTACATGCTCTGGTGAGTGTGGCTGCAATTTTTATTCTGTGTGTTTTCATTGATTATATCCGTATCAAATGGATAGAAAAGCCACTATTTTATTGGATAAATAATAGATTTAAGGTTAAAACATGAAAAAGTTAATAAATGTAAACGGGGGATGCCACCTCCGATATAATCTCCGGTTTTTGTATTCTTTATATGATATATGGGCATATCAGTTTTATGACTGATCTTTTGGGCAATTTTCTATTAGAATGGCCAGGATATATTCTATTTTGTTATATGCCTTGGTTTTTCTTCAAATCAGGTATGTATTATAAGGGAGCTGTTCCGATTCAGACCATAAGAAAAGGCGTCAGACGATTATTGATACCTTATTTGGTTTTTACTTTGCTGGGCTGTGGAGTGATTGCTTTATTCTCTCTGCTAAAAGGAGACTTTAATTTTACCATAATGATAAAGAATGCTATACTTCATATTTTGCAACAGGAATCTGCTGATGGAAACAATGCTCTATGGTTCTTGATGGTTTTGTTTATAGTGAATGTGGTATTGTCTCTAAGTAATGCTCGAAAGATAAATTATGTGATATGGCTGTCGAGCATTGTTATGGCGTCGCTTACGCCTCTTTTTGATTGTAATCCTTGGCGGTGGATGAATGTGTTGCCTGCTATGGTATTTGTGTTTTCGGGCTTTATATTGAATAAGAATCATTGGATGCAATATCGGGTTACATTTTGGTTGGCTATCGTATGCTTTCTGATAATCATAATTTTTTCCCCTTCATACGTGGAGTTTTACCCCAATGTCCTTTATCGGGGAAATTATACACTATGGATTCTCTCTGCCCTCTCTATGATTGTAATACTTTATCGAGGTGTGGAATATTTTAAAGATAGTATCTGTTTGAAGCCGTTTGCAATCATTGGTCGAAATACGATGACGTTATATGTATGTCATTGGTCATTACTGCTGGTGGTAAAAATGGTTGCCGATACTTTTCATTTGACACCGATACATACGCTTATCCTTATGTCACTTACTTGCGTGGTGTTTTTGCCTTTTTGTCAATATTGCATAAAACGGTTCCATTGGGAGATAATTATCGGAGAAACTAAAAACAACTAATTAATTTATGCCGGAATCATTGAAACAAAAAACAATAAAGGGGCTGACTTGGAATGCGGTTAATAATTTTATTACTCGTGGGATAAGTTTTCTATTGGGTATTCTATTAGCTCGATTGCTCTCTCCAGGCGATTATGGCTTAATTGCCATGATTAGCGTATTTATCGCTATCCTGTCTGTTTTTATTGACAGTGGTATGACAAACGCACTTATCCGTAAGCAAGATCGTTCGGAAGCGGATCTCGCTACTGTTTTTTATTTTAATTTGGCTGTCAGTTGTCTCATCTATGTTGTGATGTTTGTCTCTGCCCCTTTCATTGCCGATTTCTACCGGATGCCGCAACTTGTACTGCTTACCCGTATACTTACTATTGGCATTGTGATTGGTGCATTTGGAGGCATTCAAGGGGCGGTGATGAGTATCAATCTAGACTTTAAGACACCTGCCAAGATTTCCATTGTAAGCACACTGCTGTCCGGAATTATTGGTATATTGTTTGCTTTTATGGGATATGGCGTTTGGGCTTTGGTCATACAGAGCCTTGTAGCTACAACTATTGGCACATTAGGGAAAATTTATTTTGTCCGTTGGAGGCCATCTGAACCGTTTTCCAAACAATCGTTTAAAGAATTGTTCGGATTCAGTTCTAAATTATTGGCCTCTTGGCTCATTGGAAGCATCTATGAAAATATGTATACAATGGTGATCGGAAAGTTTTTTTCAGCTGTTCAGCTTGGACTCTATGCTCGTGCGCAGAGTATGGCACAGTTCCCTTCAAGCAATGCTACAGGTGTATTGCAGAGTGTCACTTATCCGGTATTGGCTAAAATGCAGGATGATAATGATCGGCTTGCCCATAATTATCGTCGTATGCTTCGCCTTTCCGCTTATATTATTTTTCCTATGATGATCGGTCTTTCGTCGGTATCCGCATCTTTTATACATTTTGTGTTGACAGACAAATGGGTGGAGGCTGTTCCTTATCTGCAAATTATCTGTTTTGCTTTTATGTGGTATCCCATCCATGCCATCAATCTCAATCTGCTTCAAGTAAAGGGAAGGAGTGACCTTTTCCTGCGTTTGGAAATTATTAAGCGTATCATGGGTGTGATTATGTTGTGTGTCACTATCCCTTTAGGTTTGATGGCCATGTGTTATGGATGTGTGCTGATGTCTGTCATATCGCTTGTAATCAATACTTATTATACAGGAAAACTTATTCATGTGGGTTTCATCAAGCAGATGGGCGATTTAATGCCTGTTTTTATCGACTGCATATTGATGGGGGGAGTTTGTTATTTAGTCCAACTGCCTTTTATAAATAGTGGGATTCGGCTTTTCATCGCTGTAGTGACAGGTGTAGTTTACTACATAGGAAGCAGCTATGTACGCCATTCATCCGAAATGCAGGAGGTGTTGTCTTTAATAAAAAGGAAATAATAGATTTATGAATAAAACACATTTCAATTACATTATTGCAGCCCCTTCTTATGACCCCAATAGTGGAGGTAGCATTGTGCTGCACAAACTTTGCGACCTGCTTAATGCGCAAGGGGAAAAAGCGATGCTTTGTCCTATGGATTTTTGTGACTATTTCTTGAATGGCGCTACAAAATGGCAAACTTTCATGCATCGTGTTTGTCATCCTGTTTACACACGTCGTTATTATAAATTGCTTACATACAATTGCAGGAAATTTGAGACAAACCCGCTTTGGAATACCCCGATAGTAGAACCTGTGAAACTTTTTTTTAGTTTTGGTTTGCCTCGAACCATTGTAGTCTATCCCGAAATGTTGAGTGGAAATATGCTGGGTGCAAAGAATGTGGTACGCTACTTTATGCACAATCCCGGCCATTTTACAGGGAAAGCGGAATATGGGCAAGGTGAGTTATATATTCGTTATTCCAATAGTTTTGCCCGGAATTATGTGCCGCAAGCCGGATCGAAAGTATCCTCGCTTCTGATGACTATCTCTGTCACTCCTTCCTGTTATAATCGTGAAGGTGTAGCCCGAAAGCGTGAAGGAACCGCTTATATTGTCCGTAAGGGAAAGGGTAAGAAAATGGTGCACGATATGGAACATTCTATTTTGCTTGATGGCAAATCACACGAAGAAGTGGCCTCTATATTAAAGCGGGTAGAACGACTGGTCTCCTATGATCCTGTAACTGCTTATAGTTCATTTGCACTACTTTGCGGTTGTCCTAGTGTTATTGTATTAGGTGATAATGAAACTCCGAGTACTTATCATCCTGATACTGTGATGCAACGTATGTTTGCTTATGCTATGGATGACCATCATGTGGATATGGACGAGGCTGTAGCATGGGCTGAAAAACGAGTAGCTGTGCAAAACGAGAAAAATGAACAACTTGTCAAGACTTTCATCATTGAAAGTCAAGCTTTCTTTCAAAATGAACGATGAAAAGATAATGAAGAATCCTTTAGTCTCTGTTTTAATACCCAATTATTGTCATGCCTCCTATCTAAATGAACGTATTGATAGTGTATTGGCGCAAACTTATCAGAACTTTGAGGTGATAATCATGGATGATTGTTCTACTGATAATAGTCGTGAAGTTATAGAACAGTATCGCAATCATCCTCGTGTCAGAGAGATAGTATATAATGAAATTAATAGTGGGTCCACTTTCAATCAGTGGGACAAAGGTATCACTATGGCGGGTGGTGAACTGATATGGATCGCTGAAAGTGATGACTCATGTCGTCCAGAGTTACTCGAACGTCTGGTAGAACAGTTTGAACAGACGGAAGATTTAGCGGTGGCCTATGTTCAATCGGTATTAATTAATACTTATGGAGAAGTGATAAAAATGCCGGTTGAGAAAGGAAATCCTATTATATATGATGGACGATATTTTATACGTACTCACCTGCTGTATGGAACTTGCATTATTAATGCTAGTATGGCGATATTCAGTCGTGAAAAATCTTTGGGCATTGATCGTTGTTTTAAACAATTTAAAAGTGTGGGAGATTGGATGTTTTGGGTCTTGATGGCTGAAACGGGCAAAGTGGCTGAAGTACGTGAACCACTCAACTATTTTAGACGACATGAGGGAACGGTGACAAGTAAATGCTACCTTGATGGTACGAGTATGATTAACACTAAGAATATTGTTGATTATATTTTAGATAGGAGGATTATATCAAAATATCGTCATCGAATGGTATATGTTTATTTTATCAGATATATTAAATCTTTTCAATTTGAAAATGATGATGTTTATAATAAAGTGTTGACAGTTTGGACTTTATTACCTATTAACTCAATATATTATAAATGGTACCCTATAGAATGTTTTTATTCAAGACAAAAAGAAAAAATTTATCGATTCCTTAGAAAAACAGGTTTAATTTTCTAAATATTTATATTATGAAAGTCACTGTATTAATGCCCATATACAATGCTGAAAAGTATGTGTGTAATGCAATAGATTCTTTATTGTGCCAGACTTCTAAAAACTGGAAGCTGATATGTGTTGATGATGGTTCTAGTGACTCTTCGGCTCAAATTGTTGAGGAATATTGTCAAAAGGATAGTCGTATATTTTTGTTAAAGCAAACGAATGCAGGCCCAGCAGTAGCCCGTGCCCGTGCGATTGAGAAAGTAGATACAGAATATGTATCTATATTAGATTCAGATGATGCATATGCTCCCGATTATGTGGAGCTGATGTTAAAGAGAGCAGCGGAGACAAATGCAGATTCTATAGTACCGAATGTGGAATTTTATTGTGCTAATATGGTTAATCTTCCTCGTTTGTTTGAAAAGAGAAATCTTACAGAAATGATGGAAATAGAAGATGGTAGAACAGCTTTTTCAATGACTATCCCTTGGAGATTACATGGATGGCAAATGATTCGTACCTCGCTGGTGAAGCAATATTATACTGTTGAAACAGCTTCATATAGTAAGTTTAATTCCGATGAATATATTACTCGTCTTCTTTATTTGAAGAGTAATAAGACAGTTATGTGTGCAGCTATTTACAAATACAGAATAACACCAGATTCTATTACTCGTAAGCCATCTATTAAGAAATTCGATTATTTGCTAACCTTGGATAAAGTATTGACTTTGTGCATTGCAGAACATATTGATGATTGTGTGATTTTAAATGTATATAATGACTATTATTTAACTCTCATTAAGATGTGGAAATTGGCAAATGAACTTGGTGTAGAAGAGAAAAAAAAAGGTCGTGAAATGGTACAATATGCCTACAGTATGTCATATAAACAAAAGTTAAAGAATAAGATTCTTAGGAATGCTTCTCTAAAAACATGGCTAAAACTGAAATTCTCTTTATTACATTTTGGGATTATAAGGTTTCTCTCTATGTATTATTAATAGAAAATTATGTCTCCAATGATTAAGGTTGTGAAAAATGGAAAAGGGCGTAATAGCAGTGTTGAGTTATTGAGAGTAGTTTCAATGATATTTATCATTATTCATCATTTTCTTTCTAGAAATTATGGATTGTATGTGATTAGTAATGAGTTAGCAGAACAAGATGATGTGCTTCTAAAACTTTTAGTTCAACAGGTTGGTGGTTTAGGGGTACCTTGTTTTATGTTTATATCAGGCTATTATAGTATGACATTTCGGAAGGAGAGATTTGTAGATATGATAATTCAATGTTTTATGTATGCTCTAATAGGAGCCATAGGTCTCTATATATTTTATTCAATTATAGCATGGCAAACGGTTCTATTTCCAATAAATTGTTGGTGGTTTATAGCTGCTTATCTTGTTGTTTATATGTTATCTCCTGGATTAAACTATATGTTTGAAAATTTGTCGGGAAAAAGTAATGGATTAATAATTGTTTTTTTGTATTTTTTACTTATTGGTGATTTCTTTGAACATAGCGCCCGTATTGGAGGATTTATGGTCCTTGTTACTATCTATCTTAGTGCAAAATTTATAAAAAAAATATATTGTGACACGCTATAGTAGTATAGGAAAATTTACAGGTTGGATTTTTATCGTTGGTATGTTAATAAAATTTTTTTTAGTATGGGGCTCTGTGGAAACGTTGCATATGGGAGCTATTACTATAGTTCGTTCTATAAATAATCCCTTTAATATACTATTAGTGGGAACTTTGGTCATTGCGGTTGATAAGGTATATTTTAAGTCGAGAATTGTAAATCTATTTGCTGCTAGTTCTCTTGCTGTCTATCTATTACACGAAGGAGGGTTTGGACAGCGATTGTTTAGCTCTATGTTTAAATGTGAAGAATTTAGTTTGTTGCAGTATGTGATTTCGGCTGTACTTATCTATATTTTTATTGCCATTTGTGATTTTGTAATTTATAAATATGTGAGAAAACCTTTGGTTGATAAATTAATGTGAGTAACTTTTTTTATTGAAAGTGAAGTTAAATTGTAATTTGGATAATGTGTCAGATGAAAAAATTTACTATAATAATACCTCACCATAATATACCTAATCTATTAGAACGATGTTTGCGGTCTATTCCTAAAAGAGATGATCTTCAAGTAATAATTATAGATGATAATAGTGATCCGGAGAAAGTGGATTTTGAGAATTTTCCAGGTCTACATGAAGAACATGTAGAGGTGATATTTACTAAAGAGGGTAAAGGAGCTGGCTACGCTCGGAATGTGGGTATTGCTCAAGCTAATAGTAAATGGTTACTATTTGCAGACGCAGATGATTTGTATTCAGAAGGTTTTAATGAATTTCTAGACAAGTATGGAGATACTGATGCTGATGTGGTTTATTTCGCAAATATAAATGTTGATACTAAAACAATGAAACCTGTTGAAGGAGGCATTCAAATATCAGAGATGATACAAATATGTATGGAGACAGGAAACTTTGATTTACTTCGCTATAAGTCAGATACTCCTTGGTCGAAAATGGTGAGAATGAGTGTGATTAAGAAATATTCAATTTGTTATCATGAAATACCAGCAGGGAATGATGTTTGGTTTAGTTCGAATATAGGCTATTATGCACAGCATATAAAACTCTGTGATAAACCTATATATATATATACTATGCGTAATGGATCTATACAACATACGCCAAATAAGGAAAATCTTTTAGCTAGAATTCATGAAGCATATGTGATGAATAATTTTTTGAGAAACATTGATAAGTTGGAGTTTTATGCAGAGTCGTGGCCAGCATTCCTGAATTTGAGAAAGGTTAGTGTATGGTTATTTGCTAAAGAGATAATACCGTATTTTATTAAGACACCCAAATTTGTCTTGTGGAAACATATTAAGTATAGTTTTAAGAAGTATTTTAAGATGTAATTTCAATAAATAACCTACTGTTTATTATGGGATACTAATGAATTTTATTAATTTATGCTGTAAGTTAGAATGCTGTTTTTAAGAGAATATTAATAATAATTGATGCAACGTATTGAATATATCGACTTCATGAAAGGCATAGCAATCTTTTTGGTTGTATTGGGGCACGTTTATCAGTTCTGTTTTAAAGATACCGGACAGGTATTTCAGTTTATTTATATCTTTCATATGCCTTTCTTCTTTCTTTTGTCCGGTTATTTTGCCCAACGTACAAGAGTAAATGTGGATTTCTTTAAAAAGAAAACGATTAGTTTGC